>CAZFLK010000178.1:0-11658 GCA_964519245.1 uncultured Verrucomicrobiota bacterium | reverse complement strand
ACAGAGGGGTGATTCATCACCCGACCATGGAATCCCGATACCCGGCTTACAAACTGTAAAGTTGAACACCCGCGAGTCCCATTGACTCCTTCAGGAGAGTTTGACGCGGGCTCGGCCGCGTCTCGCCCCGCGATCCCTCCGCTCACTTCCGTCCCAACCAACTCGCAATCTCGCGAATCGTGGAAATCCACCCCAACCCGGAACGCGCGGCGCGCAGGACCTCGACGACGCCCTTGCCCTGCTTGGCGACCAGGTAACCTGCGACCGGAGCCAGCAACAGCAGCCAGGGTCCGAACTTGCGGGCGCGTTCCACGCCGGAGTCGACGGTCGATCCCAGCGACCGGGCCTTGGCGAACTCCTCCGCAATCCGGACGCGGGCCCGGTCATTCTCCAGGGCAATCTCGCGTTTGCGTTCCGCGAGGCGGATCAGTTCTCTTTCTCCAACCATGAACGATCCTTTTTCAGTTCCTCAAGGCTTTGCTGGAACGGCGGCTTGTCCGTCACCAGCTTGCGGGCCTTGAGAAAAGCGAAGGCGGTCAAGGAGCCGTAGCCGAGGCAGAAGAGAACCAACGCGGTCATCCGGTTCTCCTCTTCAACCCAGAAAACGACTGTCGCAGTCACGACGACCGCGGTCAGAATCAGGGCGAACAGGCCGACAACGACCCAGACAAACATCTGCTGCAACCGCCACTTCTCCTCCTGAAACTCAATGCCAAACAGTTCGAGCCGGGATTGAACGACACCCAGGATCGTGTTGAGAAACCGCCGGAGCGAACGGAAGGCGGATTCGGATGGCGGGCGCTCCTCGGCCATGCGACTACTTGCGATTGATGAGAATGCCCAGGAGAAGCCCCAAGCCAAACGTGACGCCCGCCGATTCCACCGGATAGGAATGGATGGCCCGACGCGCGGCCTCCAGGCCGGCCGCCGCCGATTCCTTGGCGCGCGAAGCCGACGCCTTGGCCGAATTCAGCGATTCATTCAGCTTCTCGCTGTTCTTCTTCACGGATTCGTCAACATTCTCCTTGGAGGTGTTCAGCAGGTTGTCGACATCGCGCATCAGTTCGCGCAATTCATCCAAGGCTTTTTCCGTGGTGTCGTTCGGTTCACTCATGAGAAATGGGGGGTATCAGTTTCCGGTTCAGGCGGCTGCATCCTCCGTCAATTTCCGCATCTTGGCGATGGCGGACTTCAGGTTGCGTTGTCCGTAGAGGCCCGTGCCGCTCACAAAGGTGTCGGCTCCGGCCGCGGCGCATTCGACGGCCGTGTCAAACTTGATGCCGCCATCGACCTGGATGCGGTAATCCAGGCCAAGCTTCTCACGCCAGGCCTTTGCCTGTTGGATCTTCGCCAGGGTTTCCCGCATGAAGGGCTGACCGCCGAATCCCGGGTTCACGGTCATCACCAACAAGAGATCAATGTGCCTGATGTGCTTGCGGGCGGATTGGATCGAAGTCGGCGGATTCACCGCGAGCCCGACTTTCTTCCCAAGCTTGCGAATCTGTCGGATCAACCTTCCCACATGCGGCAATTCCACGTGCACCGTGATCTGATCGGAACCGAAATCGGCAAATCGCTCGATCAGGATCTCCGGTTGCGAACACATCAGATGCGTGTCCAGAAACAGGCCCACCTCTCCATCGAGGGTCTTCACCACATCCGGCCCGAAGGAGATGTTGGGCACGAAATGACCGTCCATGATGTCGAGATGCAGCCAGTCGGCGCCCGCGCGTTCAGCGCGCCTGGCGTCATGCGTGAACCGCCCGAAGTCGGCGGCAAGAAGAGAGGGAGCGATGATCATGGGCAATGTGAACCAGTAATCAGTAATCAAAGAATAGCCTGCTAAATCCAGAGGCAGGAATGATCTCAGTTGGCGCCCAAGCGCGACCGCTGAATACTGAATACCGACCACTGAATACTCCGCCTTCCCTCAGATCGCCGCCGGTTCGGGCGAACCAAGACCGGGATCCAGGCCGGGTTTGTCGTGAGTGGATATCTCGGGAACCGGCGTCGCGGCAGGCGCGCCGGCGGGTGGATTCAGATCCGTGGGAAGCTCGGGCGGCGTGAAGGAGCCGGTCTTGACGATGTCCTCAACCTGCTGCCCGTCAAGGGTCTCATACTCAAGCAGCGCATTGGCGATCATCTCCAGTTTATCGCGGTAATCGACGATGATCTTCTGAGCCCGGACGTAATTCTCATCGATGATGCGCTTGACCTCGGCGTCAATTTCCTGAGCGGTCTTTTCACTGTAGCCCTTGACCTTGTTCATCTCACGGCCAAGGAAGACATACTCGCTGTCCTCGCCGTATTGAACCATGCCGAGTTTGTCGCTCATGCCCCATTGGGTGACCATGGCTTGGGCGATCTGCGTAGCCTGTTGAATATCGCCGGTGGCGCCCGAGGACACATCTTCCGCAACGATCTCCTCGGCAATCCGGCCGGCCATGGTTACGGCGACGATATCCAGCAACTCCTTCTTGCGGCGGTTGATCAGGTCTTCCTTGGGCAGCCACATCGTGGACCCCAGCGACTGGCCTCGAGGGATAATGGTAACCTTGTGCAACGGATGGGTGTGCTCCAACACGACATTGACCAAGGCGTGCCCCGCCTCATGCCAGGCGGTGTTCTTCTTCTCCTCCTCGGTCATGGCAAGACTGCGACGTTCGCGTCCCCAGCGCACCTTGTCCCGGGCCTCCTCAAGCTCGGCCATGCCAACCGCCTTCTTGTTGTTCCGGGCGGCGAGCAAGGCGGCCTCGTTCAAAAGGTTGGCCAACTCGGCGCCGGCAAAGCCGGGCGTGCCCCGGGCGATGACGCTCAAGTCAACCGTAGGCTGCAATTTCACGCGCTTGGCATGAACCTTGAGAATCTCTTCGCGGCCACGGACATCGGGCAGTTGGACATTGATCTGGCGATCGAAACGACCGGGCCGAAGCAGCGCCGGATCGAGCACATCGGGACGATTGGTCGCCGCAATGATGATGATGCCTTCCTGCGTGTCGAAGCCGTCCATCTCAACCAGCAGCGCATTCAGGGTCTGTTCCCGCTCGTCGTTGCCGCCGCCGAGACCGTGGCCTCGACTGCGACCAACCGCGTCAATCTCGTCAATGAAGATCAGGCAGGGGGTGTTTTTCCGAGCTTGCTCGAACATGTCGCGCACGCGGCTGGCGCCGACGCCGACGAACATCTCCACGAAGTCCGAGCCGCTGATGCTGAAGAACGAGGCGTCCGCCTCGCCGGCGATGGCCTTGGCGAGCAAGGTCTTGCCCGTGCCGGGCGAACCGACCATCAGAATGCCCTTCGGAATCTTGCCGCCCAGCTTCTGAAACTTCTTCGGATCACGCAGGAACTCGACCAACTCGGAGACCTCTTCCTTGGCCTCGTCGACACCCGCCACATCCTTGAACGTGGTCTTGTTGCGCTCCTTGTTCAGCATGCGGGCCTTGCTCTTGCCAAAGCTCATGGCTCCCTTGCCGGCCATGCGGATTTGGCGGAACAGGAAGAAGTAAAGCAGCAGGGCAATCAAAAGAAACGGCAACAGGGTAAAGAACACGTTCATCATGAGCGTGTTCGGCGGCCGTGTCCGAAATTTGCCGGTCTGCAGGATTTCCTCGAGAAACTCCTCCGCAATGGGCGTTTCAATGCGGAACGGCGTCGGCTCCGTCTTGCCCTCCTCCAGATACTCGCCTTCCACCAGCCGCAGATCCGTTTGCGGCGTATACTTGATGACGGCCCCCTCCTGGATCTGGTCTGCGCGGACGATCTTCTGAAACTGGGAGTAATCGAGTTGCTTGACCCTGCCATCCTTGTCCTCGCGAAAGACGATCAGGATGGGGATCAGGCACAGGATGGCGATCCAGATCAAGTACTGGCGTTGCTGCGGTGGGCGGTTGTCCCCCGCGTTTCGTTCGCCCTTGCCGTCGTTGTTTTGCATATTGTTGCGTCCGCTTAAAAATGACTCTGAACGACCCGCCGCCTTCCGGCGCCACAGGTCAATCGCCCAGCATACTATTTCGATTCAGGCACAAATAAAACCCATATTTGCAGGGAAATCACCCGCCGGGCATCCCCGGGGAATCCCAAGTCCAGCGCAACCGCTTCCGAGTCGCCGGAGTCACCTTGAACGACTCCGCAATGCGTTGCCCTTCCACCCAGAATATGTCCCCATTCTCCGCGACTGCAACCAGAAGGGAACGCCGCGCAGCCCGGGGAACCTTCCGATTGACGAACCAATCCTGCAGTTTCGTGGGAAATTCCATCCCAATGGGCTGAAATCGGTCCCCTGGCCTCCAGTGGCGAATCACCGCCCTGACCCCCACCTTTTCCGCGTCAAACAACTCCACGTTCGGCGTGCGACCGGGAAGCTCCGCCCCGGCTGGTTCTGCTTCCCGTCGCCAGGTGATGACTTTTCCACCGAACTCGATCTTTCCTTCCTCCGGGCTCAGCTCCGCCTGGAGCTCCCCGGTCGAGAACGCCGCGGACTTGGAATCGCGCCGTTCGATGGCTCCGTCGACAGAACACGAAAAAGCATCCTCTTGCGAAACGGACACCCATGACCCCGGCCTGGTTCGCAGCGCCTCGATCAGCTCAAAACCGACATCCACCCCCAGCTCGAGCAACTGCAGCCTGAGGCATTGCCGTTGGACGGCGGGATGCAACCGGACAAAGGCTACCCGCCGTCCGGCAGCGAGCCAACTCCGGGCAAGCCCCTCAACACAGTCCGCCTCTTCCGCAACGATCCGGCAAGACTTGTCCAACGCCGCCCTCACATTCCGAGCGAAGGCGGCATCCAGATAGGGAAGGATCTCCCGGCGAACCCGGTTCCTTTCCGGCTGCAACGAGGCATTCGAGGAATCTTCCCGAAACCGGACACCCGAACGCTCAACAAATGCCGCCAACTCGGCCCGCGACACTTCCAGGAACGGCCGGACCAGCCGAATCCGCTCATCCGCCGGCGAAGGATTCTCCACGCGCATCCCCGCCAACCCGCGCCCCGAGCCGCGCAGCAACCGCAGCAGAAACAACTCCAACTGGTCGTCAGCATGATGAGCCAGCGCAATCTGCGTGGCGCCGACCTCGCGGGCGACGTTCGCAAGAAACTGATGTCGGGCGTCGCGGCACGCCATCTCCATCGACTTGTTCCTTACGGATTGAAGCCGCCCCGGCTCCGCCCGGCAGGATCGGAACTCAAGCCCCAACGCCCCGGCCTCATCCCGGACAAAGGCTTCATCGGCCTCGCTTTCCCGGCCGCGCAACGCGTGATTGAAATGCGCGACAACCAACGTCCAATCCCGGGCGGCTGCCAACTGCGAACAAACGTGCAGGAGCGCCATGGAATCCAGCCCGCCCGAGACAGCGACGACCACACGACGTCCCCGCTGAAGCAGTCCGGACCGGGCAATGAAATCACCCGTCAAATCGATCAAGGAGGCCATGCTTCGAGAGTGTGGGATGCGCCGCGCCAACGCGGGCCGGCATTCAGACTAGCCAGGGGAGGTCAGATCTTCTCACGGCCTTCGAAGCCGGCATCCAGGTCGTGCCAGTATTCCACATCCGACTCACCTCGTTTCCAACAGAGCAGAACCTCCTTGCCCCCAATGAAAGCCGGAAAATCAACCAAGCCCCGATCCAGGTCCTTGATTTGAATATCCCGGGATTGAAACTGACCGAGCGCCTCCTTGATATTCACCAAGGTGCGGGTCATGTCCCGCACCCGGGGTCCGCCGCAATCCGCGCCGTCCGCAGTCATTCGGGCCAGGGGCTCCTCCAAACGCGAGAGCCGCTCCCGCAGCAAGGTCAATTGGTCAAGCCAGACCAGAATCCGGGGCAACAGCTTGCGCGCCTCCTCGCGCGTGTAATGCTTTTTGAAGCGGCATTCCATCAGGGTGTCGCCGGGGCGGACTTCCCTTCCGCCAAAATGCCCAGCTTGGCCGAGATCGCCTCGTCCGCTTCGACCTCGATCGCCCGACGCCAGGCCTCCCGCGCTTCCTTGAGCCGCCCCAAGCCGGCATAGATGTCGCCCAGATGATCGTAGAGAACCTTGTCCGCCTCCTTCGCGAAACGAACCGCCTTCAGCTGCCATTCAAGCGCGGCATCGGATCTGCCCAACTTGTAGAGAACCCACGCCATGCTGTCCAGGAATGCGGCATTCTCCGGCTCTTGATCGATGGCCTTCTGGATCAGGTCCTCGGACTCCAAGAGATTGATGTCCAACTCCGTCCACATGTAGCCCATGTAGTTCAGCGTCTCGGCGAACTCCGGCTCGATCTTGAGCCCGATCCGAAAGTATTCTTCGGCCTTGCGAAACTGCTTGTCGCGCTCGAAGGCCGCGCCCATCTCGTGATAGAAGAAATGCGTCAAACGCTCCGGCTCCGCAGCCTTGGCCAGTTTCTCTGCCGCGACAAAGCTTTCGGTCGCCTCGGCATAACGATCCTTACGCTGATGAATCACCGCGGCCGTGTATTCCATTGAGAAACTGGGAGGAAATTTCTCCCTCGCCCGGGCCAGCGTCGCCAAGGCCTTCTTCTCGTTGTCTTCGAACGACTGCAGCCGCGCGAGTTCGTAGTAGGTCGCCTCGGTGTCCGGATCGAACAGCAACGCCTTCTCATAGTGACGCTCCGCAGTCGCGTAGTCCTTGCGCTCAATCGCAATGTGAGCCAACTGAACATAAATCCCGCCCGCCGCGTCCGGCCGGCGACCGACCAGATAATTCAACTGCTTCTCCGCCAACTCCCACTTTTCGTTGCGGAGACAAAGATCCGCCAGTCCAAGACGCAACCGCAGCGAATCCGGAAACCGTTCCAAGGCCTTGTCATAGACGCCGATCGCCCGGTCGACCGCCCCCGCAAGGTTGTAGTTCCTGGCCAACCGGTCGATCAGCGCCGGACTGCGCGAATCCTCGATCTCGATCTTGTCCAGCAGGTCGATGGCAAATGCCCGGGATTCCTTGTGAACCGCCTTGTCCTCGTTGGGAATGCGGAGCGCCTCCTCGGCCAGGGCGAACAGGTTTCCTTGCGAATCCGGAACCGCCTTGCGCGCATCCCGCAAGGCTTTCAGCGACGCCGCAAAGTCCAGCTTGTCGCGATGCGCCTTCGCCAGGAAAATGTAGGGCGGAAGCTCGTCGGGTGATTCCTCAATTGCCTTGTGAATGGCGTCAACCGCCTCCTGCTGGCGCCCCAACTCCGCATAGACGATTCCCAGCAGCCCCTGCATGCGCCCGGTCGCCTTCCCCGTCTTCACCGCTTTCTCCAGAACCTCCAGCGCACGCTCCGGCTGTTGGCGACGGATGAATCGATCCGCCACGGTGATGACCAACTTCTCGCGGGAGGGATCGGCCAGCGCCGCCTTGTGAAACTGCTCGAAGGCCTTCTCGCTCTGGCGGTTCAACTCGAAGATCAGCCCCGCCGCAAAATGGCCGTTCGCCTTGGCCCGGCGTTGCCGCTCGTCTTCCAGGTAGAGATCGGACCCCTTGGAAACAACCTCGTTCGCGAAGTCGTTGAAGTCGGAAACCGAAGGCGGCCGGGGCTCGGCCGCCTTCGTGCAAAGGAATGGGGAAAGCGCGACTGAAACGGCTCCAATGCCGGCCAATCGTTTGAGCGTCACCCAGGTATCGTTTCTCACAGCCATGATGAACATGCGCAACAATACATCGACAGGCGGCAAAGACCAACCCGTCGGGCGAAGCTCCGGCAAGAAAAGCGCCTGAAGCGCCTTACTTCTGCCAGGTGCGCTTCTTGTGGCGATTCGCGCGCAATTGCTTGCGACGCTTGTGCTTGTTGATCTTCGTTTTTCTGCGTTTTTTCAGCGAACCCATAATCTTTAAGGCGTTTCAGTTGCCGCTCAGTAGACAATCTTGTTCAACGGATACTCGATGATCCCCTCGGCTCCAGCGGCTTTGAGCTGAGGAATAATTTCGCGGACGATATGCTCGTCCATGATGGTTTCCACCGCCACCCAGCCATCCTGACCGAGATGGGAAACGGTTGGATTACGCAATGCCGGCAGGGATTTCAACAACTTTGCCAGGTTTTTTTCGGCAATGTTCATCTTGATGCCGACCTTGGCCTCGGCGGCAAGGGCCCCCTCCAGCAGCATGGCGATGGTCTCGACCTTCTGGCGTTTCCAGGCATTCTTCCAACTGTCACGGTTGGCGATCAACCGCGGGGTGGAGGTCATCAATTCGTCGATAATGCGCAACTTGTTGGCGCGCAGCGAGGAGCCCGTCTCCGTGATCTCGACGATCGCATCCACCAGTTCACGGGCCTTGATCTCGGTCGCGCCCCAGGAAAACTCGACCTCCGCCTTCACCCCGTGTTTGCGAAGATACTTCTTGGTCAGCCCAACCACCTCGGTCGCAATACGCTTGCCCGCGAGGTCCTTGACCGACTTGATCTTGGATTCCTCCGGCACCGCCAGCACCCAACGCGCCGCCTGGCGGGTCGCCTTGCTGAACAGGAACTCGCCGACCTCATGGACCTTGGAGCCGTTCTCCTCAATCCAGTCCTTGCCCGTGATCCCGCAGTCCAGATACCCGTGATCGACATACCGACTGATCTCCTGCGCGCGAATCAGCCGAATCTCCAACTCCTCATCGTCAACATACGGCACGTAGGAACGGCTGCTGACACGGATGTTGTAACCGGCCTTGGCCATCTTCTCGACGGTCGCATCCTGAAGGCTCCCCTTGGGCAGCCCGAATCTCAAAATGTTCTTTTTCTTGCTCATCAACTCATCGCCAGTTCGCCCGCGGACGCAGCCGGATTCGACAACACCAACAGCCGTTGGATCCCGCGCACAAGCGAAAGGGCCGACTCATTTGCCAGAGAAGCCCGATCTTGGCCACCTTTTTCCTGAACTTTTTTGCAGCGCATCCCGCCTGCCCGGAACTCCGTCGCCCGCCAGCCACACCCCGCCAACAGACGCGGGAGGGAAGCAGGTCTTCAGGTCGCGGAAGAAGCTCAATCAATCGCCAGCAAGCCTTCAGCAATCCGAGCCAACGTCAACGGATACAACTGACGTTCCGCTTCCTGAATGCGTTCATGCAGGGAAGCCGGCGTATCATCCTCCCGGACCTCCACCGCCTTCTGCGCCAGAATACGACCGGTGTCGATGCCCTGATCAACCAGGTGAATGGTGCATCCCGTCACCTTGACACCGTGCTCGAGCGCCTGCCGCCAGGCCGCCAAACCGGGAAACGACGGCAGCAGGGATGGATGAATGTTGATCACGCGTCGTTCGAAGGCCCGCAGGAAATCGCCCTTCAGAATCCGCATGAACCCGGTCAGGACAACGAAATCCACTCCCGCGTCGTTCAGCGCGGCCACGTAGGCTCGCTCCGCCTCTTCGTCAAGTTTCGCGCTGAACCCGCCCGGCGGAATGAACCGCGCGGCGAGCCCGCGTTCCGCGGCGATACGCAACGCCCCCGAACCCTCAACATCGCTCAGCACGATCTCAATCGAGGCGTTCAATGCGCCGGACCGACACGCGTCCGCCAACGCCGCCAGATTGGAGCCCTTGCCCGACGCCAGCACGCCCAACCTCAATCGATCGTCGTTCGCCATGTCGCACGGTTGATACCAAGCGCCGCTCCAAAGCCCAAGTCTATACGCTCTTCATCGGTGCAAAAGGCCGCCCTGCTCCAAACGTCGACGCAGGGCGTCCGAAGCCAATTGGTGCCCCTCGGCATCCCAATGCGCGGCATGCCCCGCCTTCAACTTATCCGACGAAACGCCCAACTCACGAAACGCCGCATCCAGATCGAAGTAGTCCACCCCCGGCAGGGACTCGACGCGTTCACGGAACTTCCGGTCAATCTCATCGCCCGGCTGATCCTCGTAGAACATGTAGGCCCCAAACTTCATGACCAACAGGCGCACGCCGCGCTCGCGGCAGCCCCCCGCCATCCGCTCAATCAGCCGCACCGACTGTTTCAAGGGGTCCCCTTCAAACATTCGCCCCTCCGTCTCCGAGCCCGGCTTGGGAACCGGCACATTCGTCAAGGTGAGATTCGTGTCGGCAAACAGGGGCTTCTGCAGCCCATACTGGACGGAATGCCTGATGTTGTCCGGGTCATTGTAGAGGAAGAAGGCCAGCGCCACGAGGTCTGGAGCGTAGTCGAAGCCCTCGCGTTCGAGAAAGAGCAACTGCTGGTCGGTGCCCCAACCCGAAACCGCGGCATTCCATATCTCCACCCTGGCGCCCTCGGCGACCAGGGCCGCCTCCAGTCGCTCGGTGAAAACCTCCTCATCGGAAACTCCATAGCCCCAGGCAAAGGAATCACCCAACACAAGGATCCGGAAGACGCCCTCGGGCTTGTCCCGCTCATACTCGCGATCCCGCATGCCCAACGAATTGATCGTCAGTCTGCGCTCATGCGTGGCGGCGCTCCAGCCCGGGATGTTCCGCCATCCCAGAATCTCATCATAGAGATAGCGGTGTCCGGTCAGCTCATGCCCCGGCTCCTCAAGATAGATCTTCGGCTCCTGCAGCCGAATCGTCGGCAAGCCCCCGACCGCCGCGTCTTGCTCGATCACCAGACGGTTCTGCCGCATCAACAGGCCTCCAATCAGCAACGCCCCAATGACCAGGGGCGCCGCGACCGCGACGACGCGAACCAGGAGAACTTTTGCTTCCCGACGCATGGTCGACCGCCGCGCGCTCAGGTTTTCCCGTAACGTTGCAGGAACTTGCCCTCGGCTTCCATGCTGCCGATCAGGATGATGTCCGAACCCGGTTCCATGACAGCAGTCGGCTCCGGATTGATCTGCATCTCCTTGTCCCGCCCCATGGCGATCACACTGCAACCCGTTTCGGCTCGAAGATTGGTCTCCACCAAGGTCTTGCCCTCCAGCGATTCCGGCAACTGGATGCGAAAGACGCTGAGCCCTTCGGCCAACATCAGAATGTCGCTCCGTTGCAGGAGATTGAAGATCACATTGGCCCCCATGCCCGCGTAGGACAGCACGAAATCCGCGCCCGCCCGATGCAGGCTCTGCACATTCCGCTCCAAGGTCGCGCGACTGATGATCTGGATGTCCGGGCGAAGACGTCGACAGTAGATCGTGAGGTAAATGTTGGTGTCATCGTCATGGGAAGTGATGATCACCGTGTGCGCGTCCCGCATCCCGGCCGCCTGCAGGATCTCGAAATCCGCCGCATTGCCGAGGACATACTTGTCCTTGTTCCGGATGCGTTCGGGCCGCGACTCGACAATGCGGTAATCGATATCCCGCTCCTCCAGCGCGGCTCCGGTCGCCCGCCCCACCCGGCCGCCCCCCACGATGACCACCGGGGCTTCGGTCCGGTGGTAGATACAGAACAGTTCGTCGTAATTGGCGAGCTGCTGCTCCGACCCCGCCAGCACCAGCACCGTATTGGCCGAGATTTCCGTCTCGGGATAGGCCGTTTCAAACTCGCCCCGCTCCCAGACGCCGATCACGGAAATGCCCGCCATCTCTCGCAGCTTCGCCTCCGCGATCGTCTTCCCCACCAACGGCGTGCCATTGGCCGTCGCCTCCGCGATGAACAACTGGTCGAACTGCCCGATGACATGCGCGACCGCGTCACCGCCCATGGTGCGGCGCGCCAGGGCTTGGCCCATCATTTCACCGAATTGCACGACCTTGCTGCAGCCGGCGAGTTGGAGGACGTCCAATGAGGATT
>CAZFLK010000177.1:0-11726 GCA_964519245.1 uncultured Verrucomicrobiota bacterium | reverse complement strand
GCGCCTATCGCGACCGCGAGGAACCGGCGGCCGTGCACATCCACTTCGCCGGCGCCGGAGGAAACGTGGCCGCCGGCAAATACAACGACAAATCGCCCGCCGCCCGGTATTTCCTGTCCAACCGCACCGCCGAAGGAATGCGCCAGGCATGGGAGGCCATGGAAAAGTTTCCGGTCGATGGCGGCGCGGTCGCTTGGCGGATCAAGACCGTGCATCTGCCGTTGAACGATCGCGGATCGAAGCGGGAACTCGAGTCCACCCTGCGCGACCTGAAGGCGCAAACTGCCAAGCGCGTCAGCGCCGCCTCGGAACTGGCCTACCTTGACCGCGTCGAGTCCGGACGCGGCATCGATCTCCAATGCCTGCAGATCGGCCCGGCCCGCGTCCTCCACATGCCCGGGGAATTGTTTGTGGAATACCAACTCTGGGCCCAGGAAATGGCGCCCGATCAATTCGTCTGCATGGCCGCCTACGGCGAGTACGCGCCCGGCTACATCGGAACCAGAGCCTCCTACTCGCAAGGCGGCTACGAAACCAGCCAGCGCGCGTCCAAAACCACCCCGGAAGCGGAATCCATCCTGCTGTCCGCGATGCGCGAGTTGCTCAGGGCTCCGCGCTGAGACCGCCTTCGCCCCCAGCGAAGAAGGCTTCACAACTCTCCAGGAATTCGCCCGAAGCCTCGGCATGGAGCCAATGCCCGGCTCCTTCAATCGTTCGCATCTCAAGTTTGGGGAAATGTTCGCGCGCCAACGTTTCGTCCTCGTTCCGCACGTAGTCCGATTTGCCTCCCCGCAAGAGCAGCGTCCTGCCATGAAATTGCCTTCCACCGCGAACGGCGCCCGTCAGAGCCGGGTAATTCCGCAGCAACGCCGGCAGATTCACCTTCCACTTGAGACCGCCACTGGATTCCGTTTCCAGATTCTTTGCCAACCACTGCCTGAACGGGAGCGCCGGGGCCGCCGGCTCCAGGGCTCGAATAACTTCCGTCCGGTTCCGGAAGGATGACAGATCCAATGCCAACAAGGCCTGCATCAGTCGGACGTGGCGGGGTTGGTAGGCTTTGGGAGCGATATCGATGATCGCCAAGCCATTCACCCGGTCGGGATGCCGCAGGGCAAACTCCATCGCCACCTTGCCTCCCAGGGAATGCCCGAGCAGATGAACCCGGGAAATGCCCGCTGCATCCAACGACTCCGCAACGTCTCCCGCCAATTCCTCCAGCGTCATCGAATCCGAATGCGGCGATCCACCGTGATTCCGCAGATCGAACAGGCAGACCCGGAACCGCTTCGCCAGTCGTCGGGCCGGCGACAACCAGTTGTCCGATGAACCCAGCAGGCCGTGCAGGATCACCAGGGCGGACCCTTCTCCCAATTGTCGCGCGCGCAATTCCATTCTCGCTCAATGCCCCCCAAAAACGCAGTAGCCTTCCGATCGAAGATCGTCGGCGAGATCGGCCTCCATGAGAACCGCCGCATCGTACGGCATCGGATTCAGATGCTCGAACAATTCCGGCAGCAGGCGTACGCCGAACCGCTCAACCACCCTCGCCGATTTCACGCCATTCAAATGATTCTCGAAACGCGCTTCCGGCGACAAGCCTGTCATCCCCACGTAAACACAAGGCTTCCGCTCACCATCCCCGCCTTGGTCGCCGCGTCTCTTCGGCTCGCGACTCCATTCCCCCGCCCGTTCGTGCAGCAAGACAACATAGACATGGTGATGATGCGAAGACTCGTTCCTCGCCCGCACCTGTCGCAATGTCCGACGTTTCATGCCCAACTCCCTTTCACCGGATTCATCAGGCCGACCCAACCGCCAGGTCCCGGAAGCCGGAGTCCAGCTTGGCCCGCATCTTCCGGTCAAGGCATGCGTTCCAAACAAAACATCCCACGAACCACACCAGCAGGATCGCCATCACACCCTCCTCATTGATCCGCCCGAATGCCCCCGCCAACAGAGCCAGCAAGACCACGACCCAAGGCGCCGCGACCACCAACAACATGACGGTCAACGCCGCCTTCAGATGAGTCTTTCTCACCAAAGCCAGATACGCGCCCAACCGCAACATGACGCGACTGTCCAACCAGGCCGCAACCGCGCCGCCCAGCAACGCTATGCTGAAGAGCCCCAATTCATCGCCCCGGATGCCATACCGCCGACCAAACAGCAACAAACTCACCCATACCGCCACGTTGACGGCCGCCAACAATTGAAACTGGAAATCGCAGGCCCTCCGCGCCGCCCTGCCCGCGCCTTCGACGACCATTCTCGCGTCGAGCGGCGTGCACAAAACCAACTCCAGGCAGCCCTGCTTGTGATCCGCGCTGATCTGACGACTCGATTCGAATGCCATCTGCAGTTTGGTGAAGAAATGCAGCGCGGCAATGAACCAAAAGGCCACGACCAGGTAATCGTCCGCCTTGAAGCGCGGCGCAAACAATGAAGGCACATACGTCGTCAGGAAACCGAACCACAGAAAACGTCGAAACCAACGTTGCCAGGCCGATTCCAACCAGCCTCGTTCCGCCAGCCATTGATACGGGCGCGCGTCGCCCAGAGGCCCCACCCGGCTCACCGAAGGTCGCATTGCCCAATGGACGATCCCTTTCCAGAATCCCCGCTTCCGGGTCCCCGACTTGGCCTTCGATTCGAAATCGCCGCTCCTCGCGATCCGGGCCAGCGTCAACCAGGCGCCCCCGAGCGCCCCGAACGCCATCAATGTCTGCGCGCAAATAGCCCCCCAGAACAGGGACAGTCCAAATTGCTGCGTCATCTCTTCAATCGCAAACAGGACCAGCGCCCAGGGAGCCAACTGCGGCGGCCCGAAGGGACTCAGATCGCGCACCCCGAAGACCTCCACCCCCAGAAAGATATAGATCAACGGCAGGCCATTGAGCAGCACGAGCACGACCAATGTGCCAACAACGGTGGACTTCGCCTCGCGACCGATCGCGGACATCCAGATCCCCACCGACAAGGATAGAAACAACGAGACTGTGATGCCGACGAAAAGGCGGACCGTCTGCGCCGCGGTGACACCGCCATTCAGCAACGGAATGAACAACACCGGACCCAATGCGAGTATGCCGAAGAAGATCAGAACCGAGTGCGACGCCAGTTTCCCGATAACAATGTCCCGCGCTTTCAGCGGCGTCAGGAACAACAACCCCAACGTGCCCTCCCGCTTCTCGGAACTGATGCAATCGGCCGTGAAGAAGCAACCGGAAAGTTGCGTCACCACCATGCCGATCACCGCGCAGCCCACCAGCATCACGAGACTTTGCTCCTGAGGTCTCATGTGCCGCTCGATCGTCGCCATCAGGATGATCAGCATCCCGGCGCCAGCCACGAACATACGGAACAAATAGGTCCCCCAACGACGGGACCTCAACTTCAACTCACGCTCAATGACCGGCAAGAAATTCACGGTTTGCGCCAACGACGGAAGAATCGAGCCTCCCAACCCCTCTGGCAAGCCGGAGGATGCGCCATCCTCCTCCGAAACCGCTCACCTATCCCCGAACCTCTTCCGCCCTAGTCCTGACATTTCGGTTCATAGATCTCCGCGCGGGTGGAGCCAAAGTGCAACGCCGCCACCCATTTCCAGAACCATCGCCGGCTTTCCCGCTTGAAGAATTTGTCCACCCCCACGTTGGCCTTGGGAAAGGGCGTTTCTGGAATCGGCTTGCCCAGGAACGGACAAAGTTTCTCCCAACCTTCACCGGCGCAAATATCCAGGGTGATCAGGTCGTCGGGACGATCCCGAAAGTATTCCTTCACCTCGGCAATATGCTCTTCATGACGTCGGCGAAACGCAGTCTGCTGAAAGAAAACCGCGCCATAGAGATCGTAATGCAGGTTCAACAGCGTCCGAACATAAGGCTGATTCCGAATTGCCTTGTCGTGCACAAACTCGCCGGGCCAGACGTGGTTCTTGTCACAGGAGCGCAGCCAGGCCGCCATGTCCCTGACCGTCAGGATGAACTTCGATCCGGGATAACGCTCATCCAACTCCTGGTAGAATCGCGGGATGGGCGTGTCCGTGTAGGCCTCCCGGGCCTGCAGGCGATCATGATTCAAAGCCAGTTCCTCGCGGGAATGATGCAACGCGTGAAACGGGAAATGCAGGGCGTCGATACCCAGCATTTGCAACGCCTTGGTCAAACTCGTGGTTCCCGTTTTTGAGTATCCGATTCCAAATATCTTTCCGCTTCCTGCCATGTACCGCCTAACGTCTCGTTCCTTGGGCGCAACGCGCCCTCTTCCTGTTGTGTCTTCGCGGATCTAAACCAACAACGACTCCCATCGGGTCAGCATGGAGTGTCGTGCGGGAAATGACCGGGTCGGAACCCGCTCCGCCCGACGATTCTAGCCGCTCGCCGCCCATTGACAAGAACGGGCCGAGACTTCTTCTCCAGCCCCGTAAACGCCCCTCCTAGAGCATGACCTCGCGGATCACCTGCGCCGGAGCCACTCCAGTCAACCGTTGCTCCAATCCGCGATAAGGATAGACCAGCCGTTGGTGATCGAGTCCCAGCAATCGCAGCAGGGTCGCGTGAAAATCGCGCACGTGAACGGGACTCTCCACTGCGGCATGGCCCAGGTCATCCGTGCGACCATGGGAGAAACCGGGGCGCGCGCCGCCTCCCGCCATCCAAAGCGTGAAGGCATGCGGGTTATGGTCGCGTCCGACGTAACGCATCTCGCCGCCGCCGCGATTCTCCCGCATCGGGGTCCGGCCAAACTCCCCGGTCCAAACCACCAAGGTGTCGTCCAGCAGTCCCCGCCGCTTGAGATCCTTGAGCAGGGCCGCCATCGGCCGGTCGATCTGGCGACACTTGTCCCGAAACCCGCGGTTCAGGGCTTCGCCTTCCGCCGCGCCATGCGAATCCCACCCCCAGTCGAACAACTGGATGAAGCGGACTCCCCGCTCCGCCAACCGCCGCGCGAGGAGACAGTTGTTCGCAAACGATTCCGTCCCGGGCGACGCCCCATACAACTCAAGGACTTCCCGGGGTTCGCCATCGATTGAGATGGCCTCCGGCGCCTCCGTCTGCATCCGGAACGCAAGCTCATACTGCGCCATCCGGGTCAATGTCTCGGGGTCGCCGAACTCAAGATACTCACGCTGGTTCAGCTTTCGCAGTGCGTTCAAGGCCTCCCTCCGAAGCTCCCGTGTCACGCCCGGAGGGTTGGTCAAGTTCACGATCGGGTCTCCCTGAGTTCGGCATTGCACCCCTTGGTGAACCGACGGCAGAAAACCCGATCCCCAAAGCGCGCTGCCCACTCTGGGGGGGAGCCCTCCTGAGATCAGGCTCACAAAGCCCGGCAAGTTCTGGTTCTCCGTCCCCAACCCCCAGGTCGACCAGGCTCCGACCGATGGCTTCCCCATGCGCGCGTCTCCGGTGTGCGCCAACAACTGGGCCGGTCCATGATTGAACTGGTCCGTCTGCATGGTCTTGATGAAGCACACCTCATCAACGCATCTCGAGAAGAACGGCAACCGATCGGACACCCACTGGCCGGATTGCCCATGCCGCTGAAACGGAAACTGAGATCCCAGCAGTTGAGGAACCCCTTGAATGAAGGCAAATCGATTGTCTTCGAGAAACTCTGCCGGACAATCCTGGCCGTCGCGCCGCTCCAACTCCGGCTTGTAGTCGAACAAATCCAACTGACTCGGGGCGCCAACCATGTGCATGAAAATCACACGCTTGGCGGTTGCCTTGAGGGGGGGCGTTTTGGCCATCAGGGGCATTTCGTCTTCCCCGGCTGCCGCTTGCGATGCAAACCAGAGCCCCCCCAGACCCGCGATGGAGTCCCGCAGGAAATGCCGCCGGGTCGCCGCTCTCAACTCGCGCAACCGAAGCTCTTCTTGAATCGTCATGACGTCGGACAATTGCGCAGCCCCGGCTTCATCGCGTCAACACCGCATCCAGATTCAACAAGACCTCCGCGACAACCCGCAGAGCCGACCTTTCCGGCGATGTCTCGGGCCAAATGCGCTCGTCCATACTCAAGTACTCATCGCGCGCCGCAACCCATAAGGCGTCGAGATCCTTCAAACATTCATCATCAATCTCCCTGCACGTGACGGCGCGATACCCGAATGCAATCTGAATCAAGGGATCCCAATGGACCTCGCTCATCTGGTCGCCCAAGGCCGCCGCGCACTCCGCAATCCCCTCATCATTCAGCAGCGTCAATGCCTGCAACGGCGTGTTCGAAATCGCCCGTTTCGCGACGCAGTATTCGCGCGTTGTTCCATCAAAGACCGCCGAGGCGGGATGCGGCGACGTCCGTTTCACATAGGTGTAAAGGGACCGGCGGTGACGATCTTCATCCATTGCCACCTCCCACGGATCATCGGCGAAAGGTCGCCAGGCGTTGTCCGGAATCGGGGGGCGAACCGGGCTGCCGTGCGACTTCGCGCTCAGCAATCCTGAAACAGCCAGGGCTTGATCGCGAATCATCTCCGCCGTCAACCGCCTCCGGGTTCCCCGCGCCAGCCAGATGTTCTCCGGATCCGCGGCCCGTTTCTCCCGGGCTGCCGACCCGGACTGCCGGTAAGTCGCCGACAGGACAAACTCGCGAAAAAGTCGCTTCAGGCTCCATCCCTGTTCCCGACGAAACCGTTGCGCCAGGAATTCCAGCAACGCCGGATGCGTTGCGCGTTCCCCCTTGGCTCCCAGATCGTCCAACGTGGAAATCAACCCTCGTCCAAAGAACCTCGCCCAATACCGATTCACCGTCACCCTCGCCGTGCGCAGGTTGGCCGGGGACACCAACCAGCGCGCAAGATCGAGCCGGGTCAACCGCCTCTCGCCCCCCGCCGGACCGCCGATTGGAACAGACGCCGATTCCTGACCGCGCGCGGCGCCGCCCGGCAATGCCGGCTCGATGCCGCGCCCCTTGGCGAGGTAGTCGCCGCGCTCAAAAAGATGGGTCGGTCGACGCAACCACTCCTGACGTTCACGCATGACTGGCGTGGGAACCGAGGGAATCGAGTCGCGCACGCCTTGAAGACGAACCAACTCACCCCGCCATTCCGCCCGCTGGGGGTCTTCAACCATGTCCGCCCACCGCTCGTCGTCCGACACGGCCAACGCCCCCCGCTTCACCACCAGCGTGAAGGACGCAAGCAGGAACACGGAATGATCCATCGAAACCCGAATCCGGGCGCCCGGCTCAACCACAACGGGCCGCTCCGGGAGGAACACCGCTTCGCGGGAATGATTGATCCGAGTGTAGGCTGCAAAGCCAAAGTTGCCATTGCGCAGACTCTCCGTCGGATCATAGATCGGATCCGGCTCATCCGCATAAGCAAACTGAAGCGGAATCAACCTGGACTCGCCCGCATCATCCGCCGGCAGCATCTCGGCCTTCAACCGCGTGACAATGAATCCCCATTCCGAGTCCGCGAGCGCTTGCTCCGGATCCCGCGGTTTCGCGGTGATTCGCAAGGCCGTGATCCTCGCCACGCCCTCCGGAACGGGAGCCTCCAACGTGTAGGAGGTCTTTTGCTTTACCTCCGCCGGCAACACGAACTCCTCCCGACCGGCGACGTTCTCCACCTCAATGCGGGCGCCGTATCTTGACGTCGCGCTGAGTCCTTTCAGAGGCCGCCAAATGTCGGTCTCGCGCCGCAACGCATCGACCGGCTTCCAAAGACGTTCCTTCAGCCCGGCAATCTGAACATCCAGCGCTCGCGCCCTGGCATAGTCCTCCTCAGCCAAGGGAACCTGCAGTGTGGGGTCGTCGTTGCCGCTGTCGCTGTCCTCCGTATTGTTGAAAAACGCCATCACCCGGTAGTAGTCCTCATGTGAATACGGATCGTGCGGGTGATCGTGACACTGCGCGCAGGCCAAGGTTCTTCCCTGCCATACCTGCCAGGTCGTGTTGACGCGATCGATCACCGCCTCCACGCGGAACTGCTCATCGTCCGTGCCGCCTTCGTCATTCGACTGCGTGTTGCGGTGGAACCCGGTGGCGATGAGATCCTCCATGGTCGGAGCCGGCAGCAGATCCCCCGCGAGTTGCTTGATAGTGAACTCGTCGAACGGCATGTCCGCGTTGAAGGCGTCGATCACCCAATCCCGATACTTCCAGATCGTTCGCCGACCGTCGCGTCCCAACCCCTTCGAATCCGCATAACGCGCCAGGTCCAACCAGTCTGACGCCCAGCGTTCGCCGAACGCCGGCGACGCCAGCAAGCGATCCACGGCTCGACCGTAAGCCCTTTCCCCAAGGGACCGCCGCTCGGACACGAATTGCTTCAACTCGCCGAGGGATGGCGGCAACCCTGTCAGATCGAACGACGCCCGTCGCAACCAGACTTCCGGGGCCGCCTCGCCGGCGGGCGCCAAACCAGCCTTCTCCATCCTGGCCAGGACCAACCGATCCATCTCGGTCTTCGGCCATTCGGACTTGAGCGAGCCAGCCCATGCCGCCCCGCAGGCCACGCTCACTCCAAACAGGGCCAGAACCCCAAGAACGGAAAGGACTCGCCCAACTGGATTGACGCTCAACACAATCATTCAAGGTTGCACAGGTCTGACGTCCGTCTTCCTCAAAAAGTCAACTTGACGCCAAAGTTTCCCCGTTCCCGCCAACCCAGGTAGAACTTGAAATCCCCGCGCAGGTAGGAAACGAACGGCAACCGCCAGCAGCGATAACGCGCCGTCGCCCGCGTCCAACCGCCCTCCGGGTGAAACACCCGCCCCGGATGCGTGCCGGTCCGCTCAAATTCCTTGTCCGCTATGCCGATCACGTAAAACGTGAAATTGTGAAACGGATTCCGCAGATGCCAACGAACCCGGCGACAAGCACGCCCCGGACGATACCAATCCGGCGGCTCCGGATCGTCCGCATTGCCAATCCACCAAACCGGATTCCTCTTCTGCACAGGCCGAATCACCGGGCGGGCAGGAGCCTCGTCCGCACCCCGCTGACTCGGCGCCTCGGCCGCCACGGCTTCCCCCAGCGCGGCTTCCCGGGAAACGGACCCTCTCGCGCCGCCGACGCTCACACACCCCGTCAACACCAACCCCACCCCCCCAACGGCGACCAGACGGAGGCCTGTCCTGACAACTGAAAAACGACTTTGGCGCTTGGAAGTCATTTGCTGCCTGTGTCTATAATCCCTCGTGTTCCTCGACGTCAAACCGTTGCATCAGAAACCGCCGCGCAACCCGGCCTGGATTGCCGCAATTCTTCTGATCGTCCTCTCGGTGGGCGTCCTCGCCTTCTTCAAACTGCGCTCCAGTAAGACCGCGCCCACGCCTCCGCCCACCGAGCAGGCCGCCGACGATCCCTTCCCAAATCTCGACGCCGCCGCCCCGGTGAATACTCGAGCCGCTCAGGAATCCGCAACCTTCAGCCTCTCTCCCGTGGTTGGCAAGGAAGAGACCGCCAATACCGAACCGGAAAGCTCCACCAACGCTCAAGTCGGCGGCGCCCCGCCGCGCTTGGATCTCCCCACCATGCGCTCCAGTGCCAACCCGGGCATGACGACTTTCCCCGCACCAGCCTCCCCCGCCCCGCCGACGACGACGTCCACGCCCGATGTCTCCACAATCATGTCCGCGCCGCGTGTGCCCGGGATGCTGACAGCCCGCCTTTCGGGCAAGGGGGCCGAGTCGGCGCCGCAGTTGGACACATCCCTTTCCCGGGCCTCGGTCACGCCACGCTCCACCTCGACAGAGTCGCCCGCCGCTTCACAAACCCCATCCACACCCGCCTCCACGGAATCCGGGGTCTCGCCCTCGACAACCGCGACCGCGCAAGCCGCCGTCCGCCTCCCCCGCCGCCCGGTCAGGGACGCCTTCGAGGCTCAGTTGGCCCTCGATCAGCAGGGCATCTCCGCCGGATCCATCGACGGTGTCTACGGCAGCCAGACGCGCTTGGCCCTGCTGGCCTTCCAGCAGCGGGAACGCTTGCCCATGACCGGCCGACTCGACGATCAAACCAAGGCCAGACTGCGCCTCGTCGGCGAAACCCACCGCTACCACACCGTTTCCGCCGCGGAATTGCAAAGCCTCGCCCCGGTTCCCGAATCCTGGACCGAACGCTCCAAACGCCCCCGTCTGGGTTACGAGTCCATCCTCGAACTTGTCGCCGAGAAAAGTCATTCCAGCCCCGCGTTCATACGCCGACTGAACCCGGGGTTCGATTGGAACGCCGTCGCCGCAGGCGCGCGTATCCGGACGCCCAACGCGGTCCGCGAATCACCACGGGAACGCGCCGCCTTCCTGCGCATTCGCTTGGGAGAGCGAACCGTTCAGGCGTTCAACCAGGACAACCGCCTCATCGCCCATTATCCCTGCAGCATCGCCGCCAGCTTCGCCAATCGCCCGCAAGGTCAACTGAAGGTCACCGTGCTCGTCGAAGGCCCCAACTACACCTTCGATCCCAAGCGCTTTCCCAACACCCCCGAAGCGCGCTTCACCGTGACCAAGTTGATCCTCCCCCCCGGCCCCAACAATCCCGTCGGAGCCGCCTGGATCGGCCTGGATGCTCTCGGCTACGGCATCCACGGAACGCCCGAACCCGAAAAGATCGGCAAGACCGGCTCCCTCGGATGCTTCCGCCTCGCCAACTGGAATGCCGAACACCTCGTCAAGATGTCCTGGGTCGGCATGCCGGTGATCGTGGTGAGGTGAGATTAAGCAGGCGTTCAGGACGCTGGCAGGAACTCCAGCGGACTTCCCCCCCCCCGAACACAAACCATCCGGGGTTCGCAGCTCCGACGAAAATTGAAGCTTGAAGCTTGGGATTTTTCTCCCGCCGCCTTACAACCATGCCTTTTTCCAGCTGAGGCATGAGCGCAATCTACAGCTTCCATCTGCAAAGCGGCGACGGACGTCTGTCCCTGCCGTCAAAGCTGGTGCTGCATCAACGCGCCGACGAATCCGACGACATCATCCTGCTCAAGATCCTCGGCTACCTGCTGCTCTATCGCGATCGGCTGCAGGTCGAACCGCGGCTCCACGACAAGGATATCCATCTCGTGCCACACCTGCTCCAGATGGATTTTGAACTCCACCCCGCGCTCTGGGCCGAGTGCGGCGAGTGCGAACCCAAACGACTCAAGAAGATCGCCATCAAGGTCCCCGATGCCGAAATCTGGGTTCTACGGGAGTCGCCCGAGGCCGCAGAAAACGTTGTCCGAATCATGGAGAAACAAAAACTGCGCCGCAGCCGATACCATGTCGTGGGTTTCGATCCCGAGATGTTCGCCGAACTTCGCTCCCACCTGAAGCCCCGCAACGAAGTCTTCTGGGTCGGCGCCCAGTTCGAGCCCCCGACGCTCTCCTTCGATTTCAACGGCCTCTGGTTCGAGGCCTCGTTCACCCACTTGAAATACTGACGCGCAAACGCCAACCGCCTCAAGCAATCCCATGGAACCGGATCAAGCCATTCAACAGATCAGGGACGCCTGCGACGCCATGTCGCGGGAACTGATGAAGATCAACCCCGCCATCGGCCGCCTCGGCGACAAAGAGACGCAGGACCGCATGTTCGAGACCGTCTACCGCATGACCACAGATGTCGAAACCATGAAAAAGGCCATGCTCAAACTCCGCAAACGCGACGACAGCGCAGAGTTGTAGGTTTCATCGCGCCTGTTCCCCGACCGCCGGTCGGTGAGCCGCAGCGACGTTGAGCCCCCCGCCGCCATGACTTGTTGCCCGGCTTCCCCCAACCGGAGGTTGCTGCGGGTC
>CAZFLK010000176.1:0-11748 GCA_964519245.1 uncultured Verrucomicrobiota bacterium | reverse complement strand
CTACCTGCCCGCCCGTTGGCTTTATTGCGTGGCGGCCATGACCCTCGGAGAGTATCCCCACGCCGTGCCCGAGGCCTGGCAATTCCCCAAGGATGCCTTCCGATCCGACTATGACATCAAACGCTTCCCCGAAGTCGCCGCAGCCGCCGGATTGGGCGTCGACGGCCTTGCCGGCGGCGTCTGCATGGAGGATTTCGACAACGATGGCTGGCTCGACATCGCCGTTTCCTCGTGGGGTGTCGAAGACCAGTTGCGCGTCTTTCGCAACCTCGGAAACGGACGATTCGAAGACCGCACCCGGGAAGCCGGACTGGCCGGCATCGTCGGCGGATTGAACCTCGTCCACGCCGATTACAACAACGACGGGCGGATCGACATCCTGGTCCTGCGCGGAGCCTGGCTCGACGGCGTCGGCAAGCATCCCAATTCCCTGCTGCGCAACAACGGCGATGGCTCCTTCACGGATGTGACCAGACAAAGCGGCCTCCTGTCCTTCCGTCCGACTCAAACCGCCGCCTGGTTTGACTACGACGGCGACGGCTGGCTGGACCTCTACATCGGCAACGAGTCCAATGGAGGCCACGCCTTCCCTTGCGAGCTTTTCCGCAATAACGGCGACGGCTCCTTCACCGAGGTCGCCGCCGCCAGCCGCGTCAACTTCAGCGAATACATCAAGGCCGTGGTCTCCGGCGACTTCAACAACGACGGACGTCCGGACCTTTTCCTGTCCAATACCGACGGCCCCAACCGCCTGCTCCGCAATGACGGTCCGATGGACCCCGCGTCCCCGGATCCCGCCAACTGGCGCTTCACTGAGGTCGGCCATCACGCCGGAATCCAGCGCCCCATCATCAGCTTCCCTTCCTGGTTCTGGGATTTCGACAACGACGGCTGGGAGGACCTGCTCGTCCTGGACTACGACGGGGACAGACTTCCCGACCTCGTCCACAATTATCTGGGCCGCCCAATGTTCGGAGAGGGCATGAAGCTCTACCGCAATCTCGGCGACGGAACGTTCGCCGACGTCACCCGCCGTATGGGACTGGAAATAGCGGCTCTGGCAATGGGGTCGAATTTTGGCGATCTCGACAACGACGGCTGGCTCGACTTCTACGTCGGCACCGGCATCCCCGACCTCGGTGCAATCTTCCCCAATCGTATGTTCCGCAACGCGAACGGCCAACGGTTTCAGGACGTCACCACCTCCGGCGGTTTCGGTCACTTACAGAAAGGCCATGGCGTCGCGTTCGGGGACCTGGACAATGACGGCGACCAAGACGTCTACGCGGTCATGGGCGGCGCGTTCAGCGGAGATCGATTCTTCAACGCTGTATTCGCCAACCCGGGACATTCGAACAACTGGATCAAGCTTCGCCTCATTGGAACCCGTTCGAACCGATCAGCCATCGGTGCGCGAGTCAAACTAAGTCTCCATCAAGACGGAGCCCTTCGAGAAATCCACCGTTCAGTCGGTTCCGGAGGCAGCTTCGGAGCCAACCCTCTGCTTCTCGAGATTGGCGTCGGAAGCGCCGAATCCATCAGCGATCTCGAAATCCGCTGGCCCGGCTCGCCCCGCATCCAACGGTTCAGCAAGCTTGAGGTGAACCGACTGCTCGTGATAACCGAAGGCGCAGAAAATCCGGTGGCACAGAAAGTTCCCGCCATTCGTATGAATGAAACGGACCAGAAGTCAGTTGACGCCGTTCGCCCGTGACGGACGCGACCACCCGAGAAAGCCAAGCACGCATGGCGGTTCGACCGACTTTGCCAATCGCGCCGCCGCGCTGACTTTGCTCACCGGCGCCCAATCAAACTGAAACGATGGAAAATGCCCTCCTATACGGATGTTTCCTGGCCGCCTGTGGTTTCGCCTTGAGCGCGGCGCGCCGGTTCCGCCGAGGTTTATCCATCGCCGCGGTCTGCTCTGCCGCCGGCGCCTGCGCGCTGTTGGTGGCGACACGCCACCAACCCTCGGAGAGCCCCGTCATTTCCGACGACCGCCCCGTCGAGTTCGCACGCGACGGCTTTGTCACCTCCTCGACCTGCCGCTCCTGCCATCCAGCGGAACACGCTTCCTGGCGAGCTTCCTACCACCGGACCATGACCACCGAACCCGGACCGGACTCCGTCCTGGCGGATTTCGACGGCGCAGTGGTCGAAGCGCATGGACGGAAACATCAACTCTTCAAGCGCGGTGAAGAATACTGGGTCCGAATGGAAGAACGTAGCGAAACGGCTCAGGGCCTTCCAACCGAGACCTCCTGGGTGGAAAGACGCATTTGCATGATCACCGGATCCCATCACCTACAGATTTTCTGGTACCCCAGCAAGCGCACCCGACAAGTGACCATGGCCCCGGTGGCCTGGCTCACGGAAGCGGACAAATGGGTCCCCGAATCAGCAACCTTCCTTCGCCCGCCTCACATCCCCTCTCACTACACCGCAGGCGATTGGAACCGCATCTGCATCCAATGCCACACGACGGACGCCAGACCCCAGATTGTCAACCGCTTTGAAATGTACAGCAGCGTCGCGGAATTCGGCATCTCTTGCGAGGCCTGCCACGGAAAAGGCGAAAAGCACATCCAGTTCCACAAGAATCCCGCCGCGCGCTACCAGCATCACCTCACCCAGGGAGAGGATTCCAGCATCGTGATGCCGACCAAGCTGGACGCATTGCGCAGTTCACAGGTCTGCGGACGCTGTCACGGTGTGTTCAAACGACGCAACGAGGCCTACGACGAATGGATCTCCAAAGGCTCCTCATTCCAACCGGGTGACGACATGTCTCCCTATCGCCGATTCGTGCATCCGAGCGACAATGCGTTCTATGAAGCCATCAAGCAACGGGAGCCCGACTATGTCGCCCAACGATTCTGGTCCGACGGAATGATCCGGGTCGCCGGTCGTGAGTACAACGGCCTGGTCGAATCGCCCTGCTTCACCCACAACGATCCGGCGCGGAAGATGACTTGCATGTCCTGCCACAAACTGCACCAACCTCCGGATGATCCACGGCCGCCAAAGAAATGGGCTGACGATCAACTCGCCGCCGGCATGCGTGGAAACAAGGCATGTCTTCAATGTCATTCCGAACTCAGCGAGAATGTCGCGGCGCATACGCGTCACAGCGCGGATTCCAGCGGCAGTCTCTGCTACAACTGCCATATGCCGCACACGACCTATGGCTTGCTCAAAGCCATTCGCAGCCATCAGGTCAGTTCACCCGACGTCCGTTCGAGTCTGGCGACCGGTCGGCCCAATGCCTGCAATCAATGCCATCTTGACAAGACGCTTCAGTGGACCGCAGACCAATTGAGGGAATGGTACGGCATCCCCGTTCCCGAACTGAAAGCCGATCAAGCGAAGGTGGCGGCGTCAATCCTCTGGGCCACCACCGGCGACGCCGCTCAGCGAGCATTGACGGCCTGGTCCTTCGGCTGGAGCGACGCCACCGCGGCCTCGGGAACCTCTTGGATTCCCCCTTACCTATCACTCCTGATGGAAGACCCATACGCCGTTGTGCGATTCATCGCCCACCGATCGCTGAAACGCATTCCCGGCTTCGAGCGAACGGTATTCGATTACACCGCCCCCGCAACTGAACGCGCCGCCGTGGTCGAGGCGATCCAATCAATTTGGCTGCGTTCCAATGAATCTGGCAAATCGCCCGACCGCGACGAACTCCTACTGCGGTCGGGAAATCTCGATCAGGACGCCGTGGCCCGCTTGCTCCGACAGCGCAACCACCGGGAAGTCCGCCTCTCAGAGTGATCGACGCAAGCGAAGCGCTGCGAACCGACCACGACGCCATCGTCACGACCGTCCCTCACCCCCGCTTCAGATGCGCGAACAGGTCATCACTGACCTGTTTGTTGCTGATCTTCCAGATGCACCCGTCGATGAAATAATGGTGGATATTGACAAAGGCCAACACGGCAATCGGAAACTTGGAGCCGGACACGACGCCAAACAGGTCCCCGACCAGATCAACGCCAATATACTTGGACGTCCAGGTGACCGTCTTCCCCACCGCAATCAGGACCAGAAAATACATCACGCAATGCAGAAAGGTCTTACCCTTCTCTCCCGGATGTTCGCGCTCATATTGGTTCATCTCCAAACGCACCGGAAAACTCAGGTATTGCACCGCATGCGCAATCTGAACCCAGAACAAGGTTTCCGGATGACGCGCCATGGCGCCATACCAGAAGCAGAGGGCCAGCCACGCCACTCCCGCCCGCAGCGGCGGGAGTTTCCCGGTCCGACGCCGGTAGGAGGTAAAGGCGACGAGGGCCAGGACAAAAGCCACAACGGTCAGGCAGGACATCGCGTAGTAGATATTGTTGACCAAGGGCCAGGGAATCGGCGTCTCGCCCCCGTCAAAATGAAGAACCCAGCTGAAATGCCAGGCCAGTTGAAGACGAAGGCCCGTCCGAATCAGAATGCGCTCCATCCGGGAAAACGGCCTCCCCGCGAGATGAGCGTAGGTCGCCATCATGCCCCAGACCTGCCCCGTGTAATGCCATGCCAGATACAAACCCGAAACCAAATTGGCCAGCGACAGGTGACTGATGTCCTCCTCGGCCACGATGATGGCAAACGCCAGATAGGCAAACAGCCCGGCGGGCATCACCATCGAAGCCCACGGATGGTTGACGATGGATTCCTTGGACCGGTAGAGAATCCGGTAGGATGCCATGAAATGCGGCGCGTTGACGAAGAGCGTCAACAGGGCAATGGTCGACGCGCCCGGCCCCAGGATGGTGGCGTCTCCGAACAGGACCAACGGCGCCAACACCAGAATGGAACCCAGACCGACGCAGAAAAGATCTATCGTCGGCGAAATGACGTGCTTCCCCGGCGCGTAGGCAAAGAGTCCCCCAAAGCTGTCTCTCGCCTTGGCCAGGGTGTTGAAGAAACGCGTTTTCACGGGAGTCCGCGAAACTAGGAGCGCCCCGCCCCGCCGGCAAGAATTTTGCGGATGCCTCGGCGACCGAATCCGGGTCACCGGTCTGACTTCCGCGCAAAGCGCACGGTCTTCACATCCTCCTCGTTGCCCGTCGGCGCCGCCAAGGGCCCGTAGAGTTCCGGCCTCCGGGTCTTGATCCAGCGGCGGCCCGTCGTCATCTCCAGACGCTTCGCCTCCAGGTCCGCAATCACGATGTCGTCCCCGGCCTTCCAGGTCTCCGCCAGGGTCTCGCCATAGGGATCCAGTATCATGGCGTTGCCCGTGCGGATCTCGCCGTCATCCGGACCCACTCCATTGCTGAACAGGAGAAACAATCCGTTGTCGTGCGCCCGCGCCGGCAGCCACCGCCGCAGCCATTCCCTGCCCTTCGGTCCCTTCAACTCGGCTTCAATGGCCCAAGGATTCGTTTCCCTCGCCTCCCATAACCCCGGATCCACAACGCCCATGCAACCGGGACTCGGGGAATCACAACCGCCCGTTTGATGCGGCGCCAACAGGATCTCGGCGCCCTGCAACGCCGTCATTCGGACATTCTCGCCGATGTTGTTGTCGTAGCAGGTCAGAACCCCCACCCGCGCCCCTTGCGGAATGTCGAACACCGTATACTCGCCGCCGGATTCCATGTGCCCGCTGATAAAGGTATGCAGCTTGCGATGACAGGCGTGGCTGCCGTCTGGCATGGCGACAACATAGCTGTTGTAGAGATCCCCTTTCTCATCCCGCTCAATCAGCCCCGCGCCAACGGTCAGACCGCTCTCGGCCGCCAAGGCCAGCAACGCCTGGCTCATCTGTCCCGAAGGCACAGGCTCCGCCAACGCATCAATCTCCTCGCGGGACAGATTCCGAACATGCCAGTAGCCGGTAAGACACATCTCCGGAAACACGATCAATTCAACCTCGCGCGCCGCCGCCTCGGCGACAAACGCCCGAACGCGGCCAAGATTATGCTCCAGGTCGCCCGGACGATGCTGAAACTGGACGGAAGCTGCCCGAATGCTTTTCTTCATCATGCTTGATCGCCACAACCGGATTCCCGCCGCGTCGCTACTTGACCAACCAGGCCACCGCCACCATGACAACGACACCCGCCATCATGCCCAGGTTGGCCAACAAACCCAGGATCGGAATCGCCCGACTTCTCTCCCGCTTCACCAAACTCAGGATTCCGATCACGACGCCCGCTGAATGGAAGAGAAGCGCGCCGCCAACAATCAGGATCGGGCGAATTTCTCCGGAGTTGATGCCCCGGAGATTTAACGGCGAGTCCCCCGTTGTGCTGCCAAACAACAGGAAAAGCACAAACTCAAGCAAGCCCCCCGCAACCCCCACAAAGAAACAGGCGAACCCGAGTCGTGTGTGGCTGCCCCGGCCGTCGTCCATTCCGAATCCCTGACTCGAAGGTCCCTCGTCCAGATTCTCATACTCCTCAATGATGATGACATCGTCGTCCACGCTCCAATCATGGATTTCCACTGAGGCAAACGCAAGCGATCGTTCCCGCCGGCCAGCATTCCACCTTGAGAACAGCCGCCCGCTATGCCTATAGTCCCGACATGTCCAAGGTCACCATGTTGACGACCGCCATCCGAAGGGCCGCGCTCACGCTGGCTCTGGCGTCGTTCGTCCTTTCCGCCGCAGCGCAGGTGCGCCCCATCGGCAAGCTCCCGGGAATCAAGCCCGCATTCGGTTCCCGGGAACAGAAGGCCCCGGAACCCAGCCGAACACTGACCGCCACCCTCGAGGAGATCAAATCCGGCGCCGAGAAGGGACTCCCGAAGCCTCAGTTCCAACTCGGCCTCAAGTATCTCTACGGAGAAGATGTCGAAGAGGATATCAAGACCGCCTCTGTCTGGATCACCAAAGCGGCCGACGGCGGCTACGCCGACGCGCAGTATTTCCTCGGCATCGTCAATTCCGTCGACGCCCCCAAAGAAGCTGTCGCTTGGTACGCCAAAGCCGGCGAACAGGGACACGTCAAGGCTGCCGCACGACTCGGCGATATCTACAGCGAAGGCGAACTGGTCGAGAAAGACTACTTTCGCGCCTATCGCTGGTACCAACAGGCCGCTGAAAAAGGCAATTCCCACGCGCAATTCGCCCTCGGCTCCCTCTATGAAAACGGGCTGGGCGTGGATCAAAACTTCACGGAGGCCGCCAAGTGGTACACCAAGGCCGCCAATCAACGCGAAGCCCAGGCGCAGGTCAATCTCGGCAACCTTTACCTCCACGGTCTCGGCATCAAGCAGAACAAGCCGGAAGCCTACAAATGGTTCCGGCAGGCCGCCTATCAGGACCTCCCCCTCGCCTATGTGAAAATGGGCCTCTGCTTCGAGCGCGGTTACGGCGTCACCCACGACTTCGATGAGGCACTTCGCTGGTATCTCAAGGGCGCAGACCGGGGCGACATGACCTGCCAGGCCAGTATCGGCCGCTTCTTTGAGGAAGGGCTGGGCGTGCCCAAGGACCCGAAACGCGCCGCGGAATACTACCTTCAGGCCGCCGAACAGGGCGAAATCTTCGCCCAACTCAGCCTTGGCAGCCTCTACCGCGCAGGCAACGGCGTGCAAAAGGACCTGATCGAGGCCTACAAGTGGCTCCATCTCGCCGCGGAGAAGGGCCACGGCGGCGCCGTTCGCGACCTGTTGGCCAAAGCCATGACGCCGGCACAGATCGCCGAAGGGCGCAAACGCGCACTCGAATTTCAGAAAACCTCGGAGGGCAAATCCGAGCCGTCGACTGAGAAGGCCACCGCCGCCGCCCTCTCTCCCTGAACCACATTCGGCCCGGCGGTCCGCTTCGCCGCCGCCTCCATGACCGTCGATATCGCCATCGTGTTGGGCGTCCTGGCGATGAGTTTCGTCGCCATGGTCTGGGAAAAATTCTCGGTCGACATCGTCGCCATGCTGGGCCTGTCCGCCCTGCTGGCGCTCGGAATCCTGACGCCGGAGGAAGCCTTCCAGGTCTTCAGCAATCCCGCGGTCATCACGATCGCCGGCATGTTCGTCCTGAGCTCCGCCCTGGAGCGCACCGGAGTCATCGAGGCGCTCGGTCGTCGCCTCCGCCATACCGGCGGCGACGACGATCTCAAGCTGCTGCTGACCACCCTCCCGATCGTGGCGATCGCTTCGGCCTTCATGAACAACACGCCCATCGTCGCCGTCTTCATGCCGCTCATGATCACCTTGGCCGCCCGCCACGGATTCAAGCCTTCCAAGTTGCTCATCCCCCTCTCCTACGCGGCCATTTTCGGAGGTTGTTGCACCCTGATCGGCACCTCGACCAATATCATTGTCAGCTCCACTGCCAAGGAGTTGGGCCAGGCCCCGATCTCCATGTTCGAACTCGCCAAGGTCGGCGTCCCCATGGGCTTGGTCGGCATCCTCTATCTCATGACCTACGGACGCAAAGTCCTGCCCGAACGCGAAACGCTCGCCTCGCTCCTGGAGAGCACGACTTCCAAGCAATACCTGACCGAGGCCGTCGTCGTCAGCGGCTCGCCTTTGATCGGCAAGAAAATCCCGGAAACCTCGCTCAAGTCGCTGCCCAATGCGCGCATTCTCGACGTCACCCGGCACGCCGAAACGCTCACGACCCCGCTCAACGAAATCATACTGGAACAGGGAGACCGCCTGCGCCTCACCACGGTCGTGTCCTCCGTCATGGAAATCCATGAACTCCATGGCGTCGAAATCCTGCCCAAGGAAAATCTCGGCCTCGAAGCCATCGGCATGGAAAAGGCCGTCGTGGTCGAAAGCGTCATCGGCCCCGGCTCCGAAATGATCGGTCGCAGCCTGCGGGAGATCAATTTCCGTCAAAAGTTCGGCATCCTCGTCCTGGCCGTGCACCGGCGCGGCGTCAATCTCCGCGACAACCTCGCCCGCGTCCGCCTGCAATTCGGCGACACCATCCTGATGCAGGGCAGTCAACGCGCCATCGCCGAACTGCAGGACAACCGCAACTTTCTCATGCTGGCCGAATTGCCGGAGACCGCCACGCGTCGCTCCAAGATGTGGATTCCCATCCTCGTTCTGACCGCCGTCGTCGGTCTCGCCGCGGCCGGCATCCTGCCCATCGCCGCCTTGGCGGTCATCGGCTCCGTGGCCGTCGTGGCCACCGGCTGCCTGAAAGTCGAGGAAGCCTATCGCGCCATCCATTGGCGCATCGTTTTCCTCATCATCGGCATGCTGTCGCTGGGGGCCGCCCTGGCCAAGACCGGCGCCGATGAACTCCTGGCCAACACACTGATTTCATCCATCCAATGGGTCCCCGAATCCTCCCGGCTGCTGGCCATGCTGGCGCTCGTCTACCTGCTGACCAACGCCTTGACCGAATTCCTCTCCAACAACGCCGTGGCCGCTCTCGTCACCCCCATCGTGATCTCCGCCGCCATCGCCATCGGGGCCGAACCACGCCCCTTCATCATCGCCGTCGCCCTCGCCGCCTCCGCCAGCTTTTCCACGCCCATCGGCTACCAGACCAACACCCTCGTCTACGGCGCCGGCGGCTACCTCTTCCGCGACTTCCTCAAGGTCGGCCTCCCCCTCAACCTCCTCTTCTGGCTCATGGCCGTCGCCCTCATCCCCGTCTTCTGGCCCCTGAAGTAGGCGTATTCGCCGGAACGGGGAGATTCCGGCCCGACAACGCCGCATTCAGACCGTCGCACGCGCGGTCGCTCCCATCGCGAAGCCCCCATCTGCCGTGCGCCATCGCGGAGCGGTCAGAATTCGAAGTTTGAAGTTCCGCGTTGCGCGGTTGCCATTCGCCATGCCCCCCAATCCCGCCCTTGCCCCCGACTTCGCCCTTTTGCATTATCCCGCGCTTATGTCGATCGGACGCAGACAGTATCCCTTTCATATCATCGAACCCAAATGGCAGCGCCTCTGGGACGAACAGCAGACCTTTCGCGCCTGGAATCCCGGCGAGGAGATCCCCGGCGAACACCCCTTTGCCGCGCGCCACAAGGACGGATTGCCGCCCAAGTTCTACGCGCTCGACATGTTCCCTTACCCCTCCGGCGCCGGGCTGCACGTCGGCCACCCGGAGGGCTACACCGCCACCGACATCGTCTCCCGTTATCACCGCGCCCGGGGCTACAACGTCCTGCATCCGATGGGCTGGGACGCCTTCGGACTGCCGGCCGAACAGCACGCCATCAAGACCGGCCAACACCCGAGCGAAAACACCGCCGCCAACGTTGCCAACTTCAAACGCCAGATCAAGGAACTCGGCTTCAGCTATGACTGGACCCGCGAGGTCAACACCACCGACCCCGGCTACTTCAAGTGGTCCCAATGGATCTTCCTGCAGCTCTACAACTCCTGGTTCAATCCGGAGACCAACAAGGCGGAATCGATCGAAACCCTGACCTATCCGGACGATCTCACAACCGAGGAACAACGACGCGAATACCGCGATAGCCATCGACTGGCCTTCGTCTCCCACGCCCCCGTCAACTGGTGCCCCGCGCTCGGCACCGTGTTGGCCAACGAGGAGGTCATCGACGGCAAGAGCGAATGGGGCCATGAGGTCATCCGCAAACCCATGCGCCAATGGATGCTCCGCATCACCGCCTACGCGCAACGCCTCCTCGACGATCTCCAACTCGTCGATTGGCCCGAGTCGCTCAAGAAGATGCAGAGCGACTGGATCGGCCGCTCCGAAGGCGCCGAGGTGGATTTTCAGGTCGACGGTTCGAACGAGAAACTCCGCGTCTTCACCACGCGCCCCGACACCCTGTTCGGCGCAACCTACATGGTCCTGGCGCCCGAGCACGCGCTCGTTGATCAAATCACCACGGACGAACAGCGCGACGCGGTCAAGGCCTACCAGGAAGCGGCAGCCAAGAAGAGCGACCTCGACCGCACCGACCTCGCCAAGGAAAAGACCGGCGTCTTCTCCGGCGGCTACGCCATCAACCCCGTCAACGGCGGCAAGATCCCGATCTGGATCGCCGACTACGTCCTGATCAGCTACGGCACCGGCGCCATTATGGCCGTGCCGGGACACGACACCCGCGACCTCGAGTTCGCCCAGGAATTCGACCTCCCCGTCATCGAGGTCGTCGAAGCCCCGGGCGACGACAAGAACATCGGCTTCACCGGCAACGGCGTCAGCATCAACTCCGATTTCCTCAACGGCCTCCCCACTCCCGAGGCCAAGCAGAAGATCGCCGCCTGGTTGGAGGAAAAGGGCCTCGGCCAAAAGACGATCAACTACAAGATCCGCGACTGGCTCTTCAGCCGCCAACGCTACTGGGGCGAGCCCTTCCCCATCATCTGGAAGGACGGTCATCACGAGGCCCTGCCCGAATCCGAACTGCCCGTCCTGCCGCCGGACCTCGACGACTACAAGCCGACCGAAACCGGCGAACCGCCTCTCGCCCGCGCCACTGACTGGGTCAACCGCTCCGACGGAACCACCCGCGAGACCAACACCATGCCCCAATGGGCCGGCAGTTGCTGGTACTACCTCCGTTACATCGACGCCAACAACGAGGCCTCCTTCTGCGGCGGAGACGCCGAGCAGTATTGGACCGGCCAGGCCGACAACTCAGGCCCGGACGCCAAACCCGGCGTCGACCTCTACGTCGGCGGCACCGAGCACGCCGTGCTCCACCTGCTCTACGCCCGCTTCTGGCACAAGTTCCTCTTCGACCTCGGCCACGTCTCCACGCCCGAGCCGTTTCACCGCCTGGTCAATCAGGGTCTGATTCTCGGCGCAGTCGAATACACCCTGTTCAAAGACGCGGAAGGGAACCTCGTTTCCGCCGTCGACCT
>CAZFLK010000175.1:0-11941 GCA_964519245.1 uncultured Verrucomicrobiota bacterium | reverse complement strand
TTGGAATAGCGGAAGCGGGAGGCGAGGTAGTCGAGGAGTTGCGGGTGCGAGGGGCCGGTTCCCAGGGTTCCGAAGTTGTCGACGCTGGCGACAATGCCGCGTCCGAAGAGCCAGTTCCAGATGCGGTTGGCCATGACGCGGTCGAGCAGGGCGTTGTCTGGTCCGGCGAGCCACTCGGCGAATTGCATTCGGCCGCTGTGGCCTGCGGGTATGCTGGGTTTTGGGCCGTCATGAAGCGCTGCGGGGAAGCCTCGTTGCACCAGCGGTCCCAGTTGGCCGGGTTCGCCGCGCACGCGCAGATGGATGTCGCCGGCGTCCTCGGCGTCGCGCGGCGCCATGGCGAGTTCCTTGTTCTTCAGCAAGCCGATCAGACGGTTGAGTTCCTTGGATAATTGACCGTCATTCATGCGGAACAAGGGGATCTCGGTCTCCCTGGTCGTGGTTTCGCCGACCTCTGCCAAGGCCTTGGCTTCCGTCTCAATCTCCTCGACGGGTATGAATTGGACGGCATCGATGATGACGTAGCCCTTGGTGCCGGTCGTTTCGAAGATGACCTTGGCGCGGCCGCCCTTGCTGAACCTGAAGCGGCCGAGGGGCTCGAGCAGGCCGGCGACGCTTCCGGGCGTGGTTTCATCAAGGGTGGCGCGATGGGTCTGTGAGCCCGCCTCGATGGTGATCGGAACGGCCTTGGCGCGATTGCCCTCGGCAGGGTAAGCGACGCGAACCTCGTAGACGCCGTCTTTGGGGAGTGAGGCCTCGAAGGTCAGGCTCTTCTTTCCCTTGGCTTCGCGGTTGTCGTGGATGTAACCGGGGCCGTAGCGATTCTTGTTGAGGGTCGACTTGGTCCAGGCCCCGGTCGTCTTGGCGTGCGTGTCGTCATAAACAATGCCGGCGAGGGGAAGGTCGCGCCCGCCGGATATGGAGCGCTTGTCCGCCTTCTTGCCGGTCGGCATGGCCATCGCCATCGCGATGGAATCGGTTTCCCGTTTGATGTCCTTGACTGGAATGAACTGGACGGCGTCGACGATGACCGTTCCCTTGGTTCCGGTTGTCTTGATGATGACATTGTTGCGGCCGCCCTTTTCGAAGCGAAAGCGTCCGATCGGTTCGAGCAATCCGCCGATGGTCGGCGGCCGGGTCTGGTCGAGGGTGACGTTGTATTTCTTGTCCCAGGCTTCGACCGTGATGGGGATGTGTTGCGCGCGGGCCTTATCGGCGCTGTAGGCGAGGCGGACCTCGTACAGCCCGTTCTCAGGCACGCTGCCCTGAAAGACGACGCGTTTGTTTCCCTTGCCCTTGGCTCCGTCGTGCAGGTAACCGGGGCCGAATCGGTTGGCGTTGTCGGACGAGGCGACCCAATCGCCGAACTTGGCCGCGTCGGTGTCGTCGTAGATGACGCCGGCGAGGGGGAGATTGTTGGCGGTCATCTTGGCGCCGACCTTCTTCTGGTAGGCGCGTTCGACCTTGAGGCGCATCGCCATTTCGAGCCGGGCGACGGTCTGGTTGAGCTCGTCGAGCTCTTCCTTGGAATTGGGCAGCGGTTGTTCGACCCAGCTGGCGACATTCACGCAGCCGTTGCGCGTGCCCATGACGACCTGGGTGGAACGAAAGATGCCGGCCATCGCGTAGTAGTCCTCCTGGGTGATCGGGTCGAACTTGTGCTCGTGGCAGCGGGCGCAACCAAGCGTGAGCCCAAGAAACGCGCGACCGATGGTGTCGACCTGCTCGTCGGCGGTGTCGAGCCGGAGTTTCTCCTTGTCGCGTTCGGTGAGCATCTTGGGGCCGAGCGCGAGGAAGGTGGAGGCGACGAGTTGGTCGTGGCGCTGGGCGTCCGAGGCGGCGGGCATCAGGTCGCCGGCGATCTGCTCGCGGGCGAATTGGTGGAAGGATTTGTCGAGGTTGAAGGCGTCGATGACGTAATTCCGGTAACGCCAGGCCTGGTAGAAAGTGAAGTTGCGGTCGCCGCCATTGGAGTCGGCGTAGCGCGCGACATCCAGCCAATGCTTGCCCCACTTTTCGCCGAAGGCCGGGCTGGCGAGGAGGTTGTCGACGAGCTCCTCGAAGGCGCGGGGCGAGGGGTTCGCGGCGAAGGCGTCGACCACACCGGGGGCGGGCGGCAGCCCCGTGAGGTCGTAATGAATCCGACGCGCCAATGCCCGTGGGTCGGCGTCCGGGGCGGGCTTGAGTTTCTCCGCGTCGAGCCGGGCGAGAATGAAGCGGTCGATCGCCCCGCGCGGCCAATCTGCTTCGTGGACCTGGGGAGGCGCGGCTGGTAGCAGGGGGCGGAAGGCCCAGTTTTGTCGCGCTTCCTCGAGGTTGAACTGACGCCCCTCGGACCCGGTTTTCAGCGCGTCGTCGCGCGGATCGGGCGCGCCCATGGCGACCCATTTCTCGAAGACGGCGACTTCCTCGGGAGAAAGCCGCGACTTGGGCGGCATCTGCATCTGAGGGTCTTCGTAGCGGATCGCCTTGATGAAGAGGCTGGCGTCGAGGTCGCCGGGGATGACCGCGGGGCCGGCGTCGCCGCCCATCTGCCATCCGGCCTTGCGGTCCAGCAGCAGGCCGCCCTTCTTCTTTCCGGATTCCTCGGAATGGCAATCGTGGCAATGTTTGATCAACAGGGGGCGGACCTCATTCTCAAAGAAACGCATGCCGGCGTCGTTGTCTTCGGCATGGATGGCGAGCGTCCCGTAGAGGAACGCGACGAAGGCGGCGGTGGAGCAGGGGATGCGCATGCTCATTGGACTCTCACTGACTGCATGGATTCCACGATAGGACACAAAAATGAGCCAAACGTGAACCAGAAAGTTGGCTAAAGAACGCCAAGCTAAAGGGGGGCGTTGTCCGCGAGGGGCGGTTCTTTCGCGGCGTCGGTCTTTGCGGGAAGCGGCGGAGGCTTTTCCTTGGAAACCCAGCCCTTCATGCGGTAGACGAGCCAACCGACCTTTTCATGAATGTAGCGGCTGGCGTAGTCATAGCCGCGTTCCTTGGGAAAGGGGTTCCAACCGCCGGGATCGTCGCCGCGCGTTTGAAAATCGCAGGGCGCGGGAATGATGGGGACCCCGACCTTGTTGAAACAGCCTTCGGTTCGTTGCATGTGGTAGGCGGAAGTCACGACGATGATGTCCTGCCAACCTCTTTCCCCGGCCATTTCACGCACTTCCAGCGCCTCGTCATAGGTGTTGGCGGTGATGCCCATGACCACGATTTCGGTTTCCGGCAGCTGCTCCTGCACCCAGTCGACGAGCAAGTCCGCCATGTTGCGTTTCTTGCCGCCCATGCGGTAGGGAGCGCCGCCAAGGACGAGCACGGGCACGCGGGTCTTGCGGGCGAACAGGATGGCGGAGGTGATCCGGTCGCCGGCGTCATTCAGGTTGAAACCGGCGTAGTCGTAGCGTGAAGGAACGTGCCCGCCGCCGAGCAGGATCATGGCGTCGCCTTGGGGCAGCTCGTTGGCGTTGAACTCCAGGTAGGGCTTCTCGAGCCGGTTGAACATCTTCTTGGGGATGTTGGTCCCCAGCAGCCACATGATCAGCGAGATGCCGCCGAGGATGATCGCGCCCAGTTTCTGCTTCTTCCAGATCAGGACGCCGGCGCCGATCACGGTCAACAACCAGACAAAGGCGACCGGTCGAAGCAGGGGCTCAAAGAAATGGAGAATGCTGTAGAGCACGCCGGTGACGCTAACGGGCGCGCCCCAAAAATCGATGGCAAAATGGCGGGCGCGGCTGAGCCCTAGGCGAGGATCTCCTCGATCAGCCGGCCGTGAACATCGGTCAGCTTGCGCTCGAAGCCATTGTGGTAGTAGGAGAGTCGATTGTGATCGAGGCCGAGGATGCGGAGCACGGTCGCGTAGAGATCGTGGACGCTGGTGACCTTGTCGGCCGCCTTGTAGCTGAAGTCATCGGACGCGCCGTAGGTGTGGGGGGCCTTGACGCCGGCGCCGGCGAGCCAGGCGGTGAAGCCGGAGGGGTTGTGGTCGCGACCGCTGGCCCCCTTTTGAAAAGTGGGCATGCGGCCGAACTCGGTGCACCAGAGAACGAGGGTGTCTTCCAGGAGTCCGCGTTGCTTCAGGTCGGCCAGCAGGGCCGCGGCCGGTTGGTCCAGCACGGGGCCGTGCTTGCTGTATTGCTCGTGGAGTTTCTTGTGGCCGTCCCAGTTGCTGACGCCCTCACCGCCGGTTTGGTAGGCGCCATTGAACAGTTGCACGAAACGCACGCCTTTCTCGATAAGGCGTCGCGCGAGGATGCAGTTCTTGGCGAACGCGGCCTTGAGTGGGTTGGAGGAATCGTCGGCGCCGTACATCTTCATGATGTGCCTTGGCTCGGAGGCGAGGTCGCTGACCTCGGGCACGCTCAGCTGCATGCGCGCGGCGAGTTCGTAGCTGGCGATGCGGGCGGCGAGTTCGCTGTCGCCGGGGAATTGCTTCAGGTGTCGTTGGTTCAGGCGTTGCAGGAAGCTGCGGGTCGCCCGGTCGGTCCGGGGGCTGAGGCCGGTGGGCCGATCCAGGTTCCGCAGGGGGCTGGTCGCGTTGAAATCGGTTCCCTGGTAGGCGGCGGGTAGGAATCCGGGGCCCCAATTGTTGACGCTGGATTGCGGCGTGCCTCTCGGGTCCGGAATGGCGACGTAGGCGGGGAGGTTCTGATTCTCGGTTCCGAGGGCCCAGGTCACCCAGGCTCCGGCGCTGGGAAAGCCATCCAAGGTATAGCCGGTGGACATGAAGTTCTCACCGGGGCCGTGGGTGTTGGTCTTGCCGGTCAGCGAGTGGATGAAACACATCTTATCGGCCAACCTTCCCAGTTGGGGCACGAGTTCCGACACCATCTTGCCGCTCTGCCCCCGCGGTTTGAATTCCCAGGGGCTGCGGGTCAGATTGCCCTGCTCGCCCTGAAAGGTCTTCAGCCCTTCCGCGCCCGGCATGGGTTGGCCATGGCGTTTGATCAGCTCCGGCTTGTAGTCGAAGGTGTCCACCTGGCTGCAGGCGCCGGAGCAGAAGATTACCAGGACGTTCCTGGCCTTGGCCGCGAAATGGGAGTTTCTCGGCGCGAACGGCGCAGCCGGATCAATCCGGGGCCGGATGGGCGTCGTGGAGCCAAGCAGCGAGTCCGATTGGAGCAGGCTGGTCAAGGCCACGCCGCTCAGCCCCAGCGAGGTCTCGCTGAGGAAGCGCCGTCGATCGAGGAGATGGGAGCGGGAAGTCATGTTCATTCGAGGTTGCTCTCAAGGCACAAACACAAACTCATTGGCGTTCAGCATCGCCCTCGCGAACTGCTCCAGGCCTTCGGCGGCGATGAAGGCCCGCGCGTCGTTCAATTCCCCGACCATGGCGTCGCGTCCGAAGCAGAGTTGGAATGCGAGGCGGGTTTGCGAGTTTACATCGGCTCCAGCTTCGCTCTGCAACCGCTTGGCCAACCGGGCCGCCTGCTGATTCACAAAGCGACTGTTGAGGAGGTTCAGGGCCTGGAGCGGGGTGGTGGAGCGGCTGCGCTTGGGCACAACCTGGCTGGCGTCGGGGCAATCGAAGGCGCCGAAGACGGAATCCTTCTCCTGGCGCACCTTGGTCATGTAGATCATGCGGCGCCAGTCCTCCGGGCCGTAATTCTTCTTGGGGTGGAAGTGTCGCACGTTCTCCATCTCAACCTCGAAGGCGCTGAATCCGGGGCCGCCCATGCGAAGATCGAGGGCGCCGGTGGCTTGCAGGATGCGGTCGCGGATGGGCTCCGCCTCCAGTCGGCGCGGCGGGAATCGCCAGAGCAGTCGCGAGCCGGCGTCGATCTTGAGCTTGTCGGCGTCCGGACGGCTGTCCTGCCGCCAGGTCGCGGACATGAGAATTACACGGTGAAGGTGTTTCAGCGACCATTGGTTGTCCATCAACTCGGAGGCCAGCCAATCCAGCAACTCGGGATGGGTGGGCGGGACGCCGTTCCGACCGAAGTCATTGGGCGTGGCCACGATTCCCTCGCCGAAATGAAATTGCCAGAGCCGGTTGGCGATGACCCGCGCGGTGAGCGGGTTGTCGCGGCTTGCAATCCATTCCGCCAAGGCCATGCGACGTTGTTTCTCCGGGGAAGACTTCGACAGCTTCAGCGTTCCGATCGCCTCGATGGCATTCGGGGCAACTTCCTCACGCCGGGCGGTGGGCTCGCCGCGATACAGCCGGTGCGTCGGTCCCGGTTGTTTGAACCGGCCGGCGTAGATCAGGGTTGGCTTGGCCAGTTCCTGGCGTCGCTTTGTCAGGGCGTTCATCTCCTTCAACCACTGGCGGCCCCGATCGGCATCGCTCTCCGGATGACTTGCGAAATCGTAGGTCGCATCTGAGGAAGGTCGCTTCGCGGGTGACATGCGGTCGGCTGAACTGGCGATCTGTTTCCACTTGCCGGGTTCCGTGGCCGCCTCGATTCGGTATTCGGTCGCCAACCGATCCGTGTATTTGCCGGCGCGGTCGCGGGCCCATTCGATGCGATCGATTTGTGCGGTCTGCGCCAGTTCAATCTGCACCCAACCGCCCGTGCGGTTCTTGGCGATCCAGCTGTGCGGGTTGCCGGAATTGCCATCGTTGATGTGCGCCAGTTTGTGCAACGGGTGGGTGAAGTCGCCGGAGGAGGTTGCCTTGGCGCCCCTGCTGGCGAGCGCGAGGTTCTGGTCGCCCGCGAAGATTTCCAATTCGTCGAGGCAGGGTTCCCCGCCGTTGTTGGTCGATTCAATGGTGAAGCGGACAAAGCGCGCTTCGGTGGGAGTGAAGCGTTCCACGTTGCCTCTCGCGGAAACCGGCGGGCGCAGACCGGGGCGTTTCGGCGATCGGGCGGCGGCGTCCGCCTCAACGGGCTCCAGGAAAAGAATGTCGGTTGTGATGGCGGAGCCGGTTTCACCGCCCAACAGGACGATGGCCTGGTCCGGTTGCAGTTCGTGGACGCCCGCATTGAGGAAACCGCTCCAGAGAGCCTTGCGCACAGGGCCGCCGGAACCGTCGGCGAAGCGCTGTTGATCCACCTTCGCGATCTCGTTCCGGTCGACGCTGGTGGCGATGTCGCCGTCCTTGTCGATGACGTAGCGCGCGTCCTGCGAATGCGTCGCATGCCCGGCGCCCCAGGACAGCCAGACGCGATACCTTCCCTCGGCCCGGGGACGGTAGGCGGCGATCGGTTGCCCGGGCTGGTTCGTCCACCAGGTATACTTGCCGCCGCTGATGTTGGGCATGCGCGCGGCCGAACCCGGGTCTTCGGCGTGTCCGGCTTGCACGCCCTTCGGATTGGTTCCGCTCCCCCGTGGCTTCTCCAAGTATTGGATCCCGACGCTTCCCGCCTCCGCGAGGTGGGCGTCGTCGATCAGCAGTTGCGCGTAGTCCGCTTTCCGGAGGAACGCTTTCAGTCGCGCTTTCAATTCGGCGACCCGTTTGTCCAGTAGCGCGATCTCGGCCTTGCGTTCCTCGGGCAAGGGGAGCGGGCGGTCCGCATGTTCCACGCCGGCGAAAACCGCCTGTAGCGCGTAGTAGTCCTTTTGTGAGACGGGATCGAACTTGTGGCCGTGGCAGCGCGCGCAGCCCAGAGTCAGGCCCATGAACGCCGTGCCGGTGGTGTTGATCATCGCGTCGAGTTCGTCCTGCCGCTGGATGAGCCGCAGCATGGGATCCTGCCCCTTGACGAGGTCGTGCGGTCCCGCGACGAGAAAACCCGTGCCCGCATCCGCGTTCAGCATGTCGCCGGCGATCTGCTCTTTCACGAATTGGTTGTAGGGCTTGTCGTCGTTGAACGCGGCGATGACCCAGTCGCGGTAACGCCAGGCGTTCGGCCGCTCGCGATTGGTTTCGAAACCGTGCGTCTCGCCGAAGCTGACCAGATCGAGCCAGTGCTGCGCCCAGCGCTCGCCATAGCGGGCGCTTTCAAGAACGCGGTCGACCAGGTTGCGCCAAGCGTGCGGATCGGCGTCGGCGACAAAGGCGTCAACTTCCTCCCGCGAGGGAGCCAGTCCGTGCATGACGAGAAAAAGACGTCGGATGAGGCGGGCGCGCGAAGCCTCTGGCGAGGGGGCGAGGTTGGTCTGCGCAAGTTTGCGGCCGATGAACGCGTCGATCTCGTTGCCGGCGGTCGGGTCATGCGGTGACGGCGTAGCGGGGCGGGTGACGGGTTGGAAGGACCAGTGAGTCAGTTCGACCCGTTCCTTGTCGGGGCCGTAGCCAGCCGGCGTAGGCGCACCGGACTTGATCCATTCCCGAATCAGGGAGATCTGGCTGGCGGTGAGCTTCGCACCCTTGGGCGGCATGGAGACGTCGTCGGCGTCGCCGCTGACTGTGCGGAGCAAGAAACTCTTCTCTGGCTCTCCCGGGACGATCGCCGCCTCGCCGAGTTCGCCGCCGGACAGCAGGGAGGAACGGCGGTCAACCCGGAAGCCGCTTTTTTGTTTGTCCGGTCCATGGCAATCCAGACAGCGCTCGCGGAGAATGGGTTCGATATCGCGTGAGAAATCGGCGGCCTGCCCCGGGGAGGCAGTGGTCAGGCAAGTCGCCGCGGCGGCGATTCTGAATACGAGTCTTGCGCGGAGCAGCTTCATTTCAATCGGCCAATTGGATTCAGGCTGGGAGTATTGCCGCCACGCTCGTTGCGAGAAGTCTTTTTTTGGCCAAATGTGGTCTCGCGCATGTGGATGACAAAGGCGCCTCACGGGGGAAGCCATTTAGCCGCGGCGCTAGTGACAGGCTCAAAAACGAGGACTGTGCGGGAATCTGATTGTCATGCCGCGGCCGGTCTTATTGGATTCGTGGATGCGAGTTTTCTCTTCTTATCGCGCGGCATTTGTTCTTGGCGTCTGCTGCACTGTCTCCGCTTCAGCCCAGAATGCATCCTGGCCGGATCCGGTGGCGAATCATGTGGTCCCGTATCAAAGTCTCGGCATCACGCACGGTCCCGTGCTGGGCAGGGTGAACTCGGACTCGATCACGGTGTGGGTTCGGACACGCGAGCCGATGCCGTTCGCCGTCTCGGTCAGCGAGACTTTGCCTTTTGACAAGGCCCGCGAGGTCGAGGCCCGGACCCTCCCCGGTCAGGACAACGCGGGGTGGGTCACCATCGCAGACCTCAAGCCGAACACGCGGTACTTCTACGCGGTCAAGTTGCGCGGCGAGATCGTGGACATTCGCGCGGAGGTCGATCAGCCGTGGCCGTCGTTTCGCACGCTGCCGGACGCGACCAGTTTCCCGCACGACTACAACCCGGAGGGACGTTTCAACTTCTCCTTCTCCATCGGTTCCTGCCAGCGTCAGAGATCGCCCACGGACACTTACGGCATTTATGCGAACCCGCCGGTGTTCAATACGATGTGGAAGAAGCACCGCGACCGGCTTGCCTTCCACATCATCAACGGGGATTACACCTACGAAGAGACGCTGGACGGCACCAAGTCCGGCATCGAGAGCAATTACAAGCTCTACCTGGAGCGGGGGCGCTCGGTGAATCGGTTTCTCCGCTACGTGCCCATGTTCACGATGTTTAACGACCACGAGATGACCGACAACATTGATGGCTCCGGCGAGGTGGGGCGACGCGACGGGAACTATCTCGTGCGCGATCCGGCGGCGAAGGTCTGGGAGTATTATGCCAACTGGGCCAACGACATTGCCCCTCAGCATGCGCCGGTTCGCTTTGGCAAGGGCTTGGCGGAGAAGGGCTCGGATTTGTTGCGCGATCCGGAGGCGGACTTCTCATCGCTGAGCCTTGACCAGATCAGCACGCTGCACATAGGCGCGTGGTTTAAAGGAGCAAAGAAGCCGCCGGCGAAAGAGCGTGGCGGCGCCAATGTGGGCGTCTATCGCGTCGAGGAGATTGTGGACGCGCAGACGCTGCGGGTGTCACCGAAGTTCCGCGCGACCGGAGAGGTTCCCTACAGTATCGGAACCCATCGCTACTTTGACCGGGTCGTCGGCAACTGCCATTTCATCTTCATCGACACGCGCAGCGAGCGCACCAAGTGGAAGGGGCCGGAGCGCGCGTTCGATAAGCAGGAGTCCGCGCTGGGGCCGGCGCAGAAGCGGTGGCTGATTGAAACGGCGCGCAATTCGAAGGCGGATTTTCTGTTCGTGATCTCCGGCGATCCCTGGTTCATCTACCATTCGGCGTTTCACGTTCGCGGCACGGATACGAAGACCAAGGGCGATGGTTTCTGCGGCTATGTGCATGAGCGCGAGGAGATCACGCAGGCCTTGGACGCGATTCAGAAGCCGGTCCTGTTGCTGACCGGGGATGTGCACCAGCCCTTTGCCGCGCAGATCACCGACAATGTCTGGGAGTTCCTGTGTTCCCCCATGAACTCGGCCAACCACCCGATCGGAACGGCGGGTCTTCCGCCCTTGGGGGGGTGGTTCGACAGCCAGGGCCGCAAGATCAAGATCAAGTGGTGCGGGGGCTATCCAGACAACGTTCATTACCTACGCCAACGCCACACGATCTACACGGTGATCGATGTGAACAACGTCGTTCGCGCCGGGCGCAATGACGGTCCCGGGTATCAATACCTGGCCTACGATGAACCCCAGGTCATCGTGCGTTTCCATGACGGCTACACCGGCGAACTGCTCTACGCCGAGGGCATCTCAACCGTCGACGCCAAACCCGAGGGCGACGCCTTCCCGAAGAAGAATCGCTTCGGGCATTGGAACAAGGCGCTGGAAGGCAAGGTTGACCAATCCGAGCGAAAGGGCAAATAGGCCCGCCGCCTGGCCGGTTTCGGAAATACCGCCTTTGCAAGCGGCGCGACACCCGCTTGAATCCCGACCATGGCACATGACACGTTTCAGGTCGGCGATCTCGCCGCCGTCATTGGCGACAACGCCGCCCACGAGAAACACCGGGCCGGTTACAATGGTCTCTGGTCGCTGCGACACCGGACCTGCAAACGCAGTCTGTTTGTGCCCGGCATTGCCGGCCTGAACCTGGAGCACATCTTCAATGGCGATCCGGTCGGGCCGCGCGAGGTCTACTTTGAGCCGCGTCACGCGCCGATGACCTTTCGGAGGCTTTCCGAATCAGAGGCCGAGCTTCACCAGCCTCCCACCCCCACCTTTCACTTGGAGAGCTGGACGCGTTTCCGGTTGGTGGCGCCGCACTACATCGACATGACCTTCACCTGCATGCCGCATCAACATGCCTTCCCGCGCGGCTGGATCGGTCTTTTTTGGGCGAGTTACATCAATGCGCCGTTGGACAAGAGCCTCTACTTTCTGGGGCACGACGCATCCCGCAGCCGGACCAGCCTGTGGACGCAATTCTGCACGCAGCAACACAATGACGAGAGCACCGTGCTATTTCGGGACGATCCGACGCGGTTGAAGTTTGAACCGGACGAACGCGAGACGCTCTACAAGAACTTTTCCCCGTTCCGCTTCGACGCGCCGTTTCACTACGGCAACTTCGAGGAGCACACTTGGATCCTGATGTTTGATCGCGGCGAGGGCGTCCGCTTTTCGCATTCACCATCGGGCGGCGGGGTGAATTCGGCCGCTCGGACGACCAATCCCGCGTGGGACTTTCAGTTCATCGTGCCGAAGTTCGAGGTGGGCGGGAAATACGGATTCAAGGCAAGGGCCGTATTTCGGCCACGCTGCAGCCGGGAGGAAACAATCTCGGAATACGAACGTTGGCGCGAGTCGGATTAGGCTGGCTCAGGGCAGGCTGTGTCCGTCGACCGCCGCCAGGCTGCAGGTGGGTTTGGTTCCGACATTGAGAATGGAATAGCTGCCGCCTGAGGGGCAGATGGGGAACTTCTTCAGGTAGAGCTGGGGTCCGATGATGTCGGTCTGGGCCGGCGTTTCGGTGACCTGCTTGTTCTCGTTCACCGCCCATTGCTGTTTGGCGGAATCAAGCTGCATCAAATTGCCGATGCAGCTTTTCTGCGCCGCGGTCTTGCGGGCCTTGAACAGGCTCGTGGCGCCTACGCTTGCCAATACAGCAAT
>CAZFLK010000174.1:0-12007 GCA_964519245.1 uncultured Verrucomicrobiota bacterium | reverse complement strand
GATGGCTCGTGCAGCCGGTGGGGAGAGACTCCGTCGAGCCCATATCAACGTCCTGAAGGGACGAGTTAGCGCGTTTCCCTCGCCACCCTCGTTTAATCGCCCCCCCATTTCCGGATTGCGACGAGAAATGGCTTGCGTTGAAGGGGCCAATCGCCGGAAATCGCGGGTGATATGAAGCTGCGTCCATTCCTCGCCACCGCCCTATCCATGACCTTGCTTGCCCTGACTGCAGGGGGAGCCGACAAGCCGGCCAAGAAGCCGAAACCGAAGACCGAGGCGGCCGCGGAAACGAAGTCCGTCGCGGCGGAGAAAGCCGAGGCCAAAGTCGCGAAGCCGGCGCCGGCCAAGGTGTTCCGCGTCGGGTTGATCGGTCTGGACACCTCGCACGTGACGGCCTTCACATCGCGTTTCAACGACGCCAAGAGCAAGAATCATGTGCCGGGAGCCAAGGTGGTCGCCGCTTTCAAGGGAGGCAGTCCGGACATCGCCTCCAGTCGCGACCGGATCGACAAGTTCACCGAGACGCTGGTCAACCAGTATGGGGTCAAGCTCTACAAGTCGATTGAGGAAATGTGCCGGCATGTGGATGTTGTGATGCTGGAGAGTGTGGACGGACGGCCGCATTTGGAGCAGGCCATTCCGGTGATCAAGGCGCGCAAGCCGATGTTCATCGACAAGCCGATTGCGGGCTCCCTGAAAGATGCCATCGAGATCTACAAGCTGGCGAAGAAGTATCGGACGCCGGTTTGGAGTTCCTCTTCGCTGCGTTTCTATCCCGGCGTTCAAGAGGTTGCGAACGCGGCGTATGGCGAGTTGACCGCGGTCGTATCGTATGGGCCTTGCTCGCTGGAGCCGACCCATCCCGATCTGTTCTGGTATGGCATTCACGGGACGGAAGCCTTGTTCACCGTCATGGGGCGCGGATGTGAGAGCGTGGTGCGCACCTCCACCGAACAGACGGACGTGGTCACCGGGACCTGGGAGGGAGGCAAGGTCGGGACCTTCATCGGATTGCGCGGCGCGCGCGGTTACAAGGTGACGGCCTTTGGCACGAAGAAGGTGGTGGAACAAACCAAACGCGGCGACTACACGCCGATGCTGGTGGAGTGCGTGAATTTCTTTCGCACGGGCAAACCGCCGGTGTCCATGGAGGAGACCATCGAGATCTATGCCTTCATGGAGGCGGCCGATGAGAGCAAACGGCAGGGAGGAAGACCGGTGAAGATTGCGGATGTTCTGCGGGCCAACGGATGGTGAGCGTCAGCGCGCAGGTTGATCGGTCTCGGTCGACCCGTTTGATTTTGACAAACGGTTTCAGTTGCACAAACTCACCGGTCTATGGCCAAGAAATACAACGTCGGCGTCATCGGTTATGGCTGGGCTGCAACGGCCCACATTCCCGCCATCAATGCATGTTCCAACGCGCAGGTTACCGCGATCTATTCCTCCCGTCCGCAGGATGAGGCGGCGCTCAGCGCGCAGTATGGATCGCCCATCAAGACCTACACGGATCTGAACGCGTTCATGAAGGACGACTCCATCGATGTCGTCGACATCACGAGCTATCCGGATCAGCACGCGGCGCAGGCGGTTGCGGCGGCCAAGGCGGGCAAGCACATCATCCTGGAGAAGCCGATCGCGATGAATCTGAAGGATTGCACGACGATCAAGAAGGCGATCGAGAAGGCGGGAGTGCAGTCCTGCGTCTGCTTTGAGTGTCGTTTTTCGAGTCAGTTCCAGGTGACCAAGCGGCTGATTGACCGGGGGATGCTGGGCAAACTGCACTATGGCGAGATCGACTACTACCACGGCATTGGTCCCTGGTATGGCCAATTTCGCTGGAACGTGAAGAAGGAGGCCGGCGGCAGTTCGCTGCTGACCGCCGGTTGTCACGCATTGGATGCCTTGTTGATGTGCATGGACAGCGACCCGGTCGAGGTGACCAGCTACGACACCCGCTCCGCGAGCAAGATCTTCAAGCCCTACGAGTACACCACGACCAGCGTGACGATCATCAAGTTCGCCAATGGCGCGGTCGGCAAGTGCGCGGCGGTGGTGGATTGTCTGCAGCCCTACTACTTCCACACCCACCTGGTGGGCAGCGAAGGCAGCCTGTTGGACAACAAGTTTTATTCGACCAAGCTCAACGGCTTGGAGAAGGGCGGTTGGAACTCGCTGAACATGAAGATGCTCGATTCCGGGGATGTCTCGGATCATCCTTATCAGACGCAGTTTCAGGAGTTCTTCTCGAGCTTGGCCAAGGGCAAGAAGATGGCGTTGACCAGTTACGACGAGGCCTACAAGTCCTTCCAGGTCGTCTTCGCCGCCGATCAGTCCGCCGAGACCGGCAAGCCGGTGAAGATCTGATCCGTGGCTAAGAAGACTTCATCCAATCGGGGCCGGTCTGCGCTTGCCATCGCGGCGCATCCGGACGATATCGAATACTACATGGCGGGCACGCTGATGATGTTGGGGCGGGCCGGCTACGAGTTGCACTACCTGAACCTCTCGCGCGGCAACTGCGGCAGCGTGGAGTTTGATTCCGCGACGACGGCCCGGAAGCGTCGGGCGGAGGCGCAGGACGCCGCCAGGATACTCGGCGCAACCTGGCATGCGCCCATGTGCAATGACTTGGAGATCGTCTACAATGTTCCCACCTTGCGGAAGGTGGCGTCGGTGATTCGCGCGGCGCGTCCCGACATCGTGTTGACGCATTCACCGCAGGATTACATGGAGGATCACATGGAGACCTGCCGGTTGGCGGTGACTGCGGCCTTCACGAAGGGGATGCCGAATTTCAAGGTCACGCCACAGCGCGAGCCGACCGATCAGGACATCACGGTCTACCACGCCATGCCGCATGGCCTGCGCGATCCCTTGCGCGGGCGGATTGAGCCGGGCGCCTATGTGAACACCACCCCGGTCCATGGAACGAAGATCGAATCGCTGGCGGCTCACAAGAGTCAGCAGGATTGGCTGGGGGTCAGCCAGGGAATGAACTCCTACGTGAAGACCATGGACGACTATTCCCGCGAGGTCGGCCGCATGTCCGGGAGGTTCAAGCACGCGGAGGGCTGGCGGCGGCATCTGCACCTGGGGTTCAGCGGCGGGGAGATCGATCCCTTGAAGGACGCCCTCAAGAAGAACTGCAAGATCAACAAGAACTACGAGAAAAGCTTGTAAAACCATGGCACGCAAACTCAGCACAATCGCTCCCGACTGGTGGGACTACACGACCCTGGACGACGAGATCATCCGCGACGCCGCCGCGTTGTCCGCGGACGATGTCCTGCAGCTTAGCCGACCGGGTTTCAAGGTGGTCTTCTATGACACACTGGAGGATTTCTATTTGGCGGAGGCATTGGAATACATCCAGGCGTGGAAGCAATCGACCGCAGACAATCCGGTGGGCATTTGCGGCCCGATCGGTCCGACTGAGCAGTTGCCCCTGGTGGCGCGGCTGGTCAATGAATTGGATTTGAATCTCCAGTCCGCGCACTTCTGGGGTATGGACGAGTGGTATGACGGGGAGAAGGAAGTCTCGACGGATCACCCGTTGTCCTTCGAGAGGGCCGACCGTGAATTGTGTTTCAACCGGATCAATTCCGATTTGATGATGCCGGATTCGAACCTGCATTTCCCGACTGCCGACACCCAGGCCTATATCGACAGCTGGGACGGGGTCCGGTGCGCGGTGATGCAGGGCGGCCAGGGCGATATCAAGCACTGGGCTTTCAATGATCCGCTGCGCCGCGATGGGGATCACAAGGATGCGCCGCCGAGTCCGGAGGAATACCGCAAGCTGGGAACGCGGATTGTGGAACTCCACCCGATCACCCTGGCGCAGAACGCCCGAACTTCAGGCGGCGGCAATATCACCATGGTGCCGCAGCAGGCGATCACGGTCGGACCGCAGGAGACCTGGAAGGCGGAAAAGGTCTCCATCTGGCAGGCCGGCACGCACGATAATCCCTTTGGCCAACGCTTGACGCCCTTCATGATATCCAAGGGGCTGGCGGATTCCTCGGTGCCCATGTCGCTGCTGGCCGATCATCCGAACGTGCAGTTCAATTACTATCGTCCGGGGTTGGGCGTCTGCGACGTGGAGATGCACTGAGCATCAAAGCTCGTCGCACTTCATCAAGGCGAGCAGGGGATAGGCCGTGCCGCTGTAGGTGATGAAGTGAAACTTGTCGGTGTTCAGCGAGCGGGTCCACCAGCGGCCGGATTCGCGTTGGTTTGACTTGAGCCATTTGACCGCTTTCCGGATGCGGGAGTCGTCGGCGGGAATGCCGGCGTCCCGCAGGATCAGCACGGCGAGGCCGGTCATGTGGCCATCGCTCGGCGGCGAACCAAACTCCGGTTCCGAGCGCAGTTTCTCGGCGCGATTGCCGCGGCCCCATTCCTCGGGTTTGGCAAAGGCGCGAATGGACCAGCCCCCGTCATCATTCTGGTGGTTCCAGATCATGTCGATCAATCTGGCGCGCTCCTCCGGTTGCGAGAGCGAGGAGGCCCGTGTCGAAGCCCAGAGTTTGAGCGCGCGGGCATAATCGTGAGGCGGCGGCGTGTTGGCGAGGTAGTCGTTGGTTCGCTTCAGGCGGAGCCGGATTGCGGGCTCGAGGTCGGACGACAGCCAGCCCGGCGCGGTCGCAGCGGCCATGATGGCCACGGTGGCCTCCTGGTAGGCGCTGGATTCATAGGGAGGCCAGCAATCCAGCGATTGCCAGGAGCCATTCTCCTGCTGCAATTCGAACATGAACTGCAGGGCCTCGTCGGTTTCCCGCGAACGTTTCCGGGTCACATGCCGGTCCCATTCTGCGAGTCCGGCGGCGATGTAGACCGCCTGCGCAGTTCGCGTGCCGCTGTCGAACCTGGAGCGGGGAGTCGCTTGCAATTCCCGCAATTCCCTGATGAAGAAGTCGCGCATTTTGGCGTCGGGTTTGCCGAGCCTGGCTGTGAGAGCAGGACGGTAGCGCAGGTAGGCTCCAGTGGTGTGACAGGAGACGCAGTCCCGCTGCCCCGCCCAGGCTTGGGCGGCGTTGTCGAGGTAAGCGGACGCTTTCTCCACGGAAAGCGCCTTGGCGAACGGTTCGTTCGCCGTCGCCGCGGGAATCTGGAGGTCGCCATGGCTGTATTGCAACTTGGCGGGCGCTGCGTGGCAGAATGTTCCTGCGGCAACGAGAAGAAAGAGGCAAAGAGAGTTTTTCATGTCCGGGATTGAAGAGAGTTAACGGCAATGCGCCGGACTCGTCACGTCGGATTCTTTTGATTCGAATTCCGCCGCCAATGTGTAATTCTTTTTCTTGGCGCGCGGGAACAGGATTGTCGACGTCATGAACTTCACCAATCGCATCACCTCCACCCCCTTCTTCGACCTCGACGCGTACAAGGATATTGCGAACGACGAGCAGGGCACGAAGTCTGCGATTGGCGTGGTGTTGTTGGCGGGGCTGTCTTGCGGCGCGGGGCTGCATGGCGGCAGTCCGGTTGGCGCGCTCGACGGGGCTGTCTTCACGCTGGTCGTGTTTGCGGCTGCAACCGCGGCGGCGTTCATTGCGGCGCATCGGTTTGACCGTTCCGCCTGGCGTTGGAAGAAGGCGGCGAAATGCGTGCGTGTGCTTGGTTATTCGCTGGCGCCGGGGATCTTTGGCGCAGCGGGCATTCTGCTGGGGACGAAGTTGGCGGTTGCTGTGATGATTTGGGCGATCGCGTCCTATGTCTACGCGCTGCGGCTTGCGTTTGACTATGAACCGCGATCGGTCCGGGCTCCGATTTATTTTGGGGTCCTGGCTGTGGGCTGGGCGGTGGCCTAGATGTACGGCGCGGCCATCCGGGGCGGCGTCGGGTTTCTGCTGCTGCTGTTGTTTGTTGCGGTCTGCATCTTTCACAAGGCAGTGGCCCGTTGGCTGTTCTGGCATGCGGATCCAACGACGAAGGCGGCCCAGGCGGATCTGAGCCTGCGGGGAGAGATCCTGTTGCAGTGGGCGGAAACCAAGAAGCTCTTCCGTCAGAAAAGCTGGGATGTGACGCTAAGGGAGTTGGTCGAGACGTTTACCCTGCTCAAGACCCGGGGCAAGGCGCCGGTGGAACCTCCGCCGCTTCCTGCAGAGGAACTCGGGAAGAAGCGCGAAGAGGCGGAAGGTTCGTGCGGGCAATCGCAAAGGCAATCGCCTCCTGAGCCAGCGTCGGACCGGGAGGAGCCCGTTTCGGATCAGGAGCCGGCCAAGTCCGAGTCTGTCGTCGAGGCCAGGGAGGAAAAGGCGAGTGACGAGGAGCCGGAAACGCCGTCAGCGGCGGGTCTTGAGGAAATAGAGAGAGCCGAGTCCGAGCTTGGGTTGGAGCCGTCCGGCGCTGCCCCGGAGGCGCTCGTTCCGGAGGACGACGAGAACAAGGACGTGAGCGAGCCCCCGGCGGCGGTGGGTGAGGGAGCCACGGATTCCGGGCCGGATGTCGCTGAGGTGGTTGGCAAGATTTTCAACGAGGACATTTCGGGCTACGAATCGACCGAGACGTTCCGTAAGGCGTTCCAAGGGCGGTCGGTGAGCTGGCGGGGCAGGTTGTTGCAGGTGGAGGAGTTTACCTACGACACGGTGTTTGGCGGGGAGCCGGGCGTGAAGGCGACGTTTGAGGTCGCCGAGATTGCGACGGGCTATGGAAAGTTGCCCGTGGAGGCGATCCTCAGGTTGCCGGCGGATGAATTGGAGGCCGCGCAAGCGGGAATCGGTTCCGAGATCGCATTCGAAGGAGAACTGTTCGGGAGTGACCCTTACGCGCGAAAGATATTCGTGAAGGGCGACCTGGGTTGAGCGCGGAATCCCGGAGGGGAAGCCTCGGGGCGGCCCCGGCGGCGTCGACCTCGACCATGCTTCCGCCGGGCCTGGATGTGTTTCAAGCCAGCGTCTGGCGCAGGTCTGCCAGCTCAAGGGTGGGGCATTCCTGGTCGGCGATCGACCGCTCCACGGATGCCGCATCCTTGAATCCGGAGCCGGTCACCAGGCAGACGACGTTCGCGTCCTCATCCAATTCTCCATTCTGTCGCGCCTGCAAGGCTCCGGCCAAGGCAACGGCGCCGGCCGGTTCGGCGAAGACGCCTTCCTCCTTCGCCAAACGGCGTTGGGTTTTCCAAATGACGTCATCTTCCACCGTGTGACCCGTGCCGCCGCTAGCGCTGCAGGCGGCGATCACGGAATCGCCGTCGATGACATTGGGGACCTGGAGTCCGCTGATCCGGGAGGCGCAGAGGACGTCGCGGGCATGTTTGGCTCCCTCGCGCAAGGGGGAGGCAATGGTGTCGTTGCCGGCTGGTTGCACGCAGTGAATGGCGGTCTTTCGGTCGCTCGATCGCAGGCCTTGCGCCGTGGCCAGGGTCAGACCGCCTCCACCGGCGGGTGAAAAGACATGGTCGACCGACGGCAACTGCTCCCGGATCTCAAGCCCGAGACTGCGCACGCCGGACATGCCGACGGGGCAATAGTGGAACGCGCTGATCTGGAGCGTCGCCTCGGGCCGGGCGGCGGCTTCCCGCAGTTGCGCAAACGTCTCTGAAGTGACCCGGGGATCAAGGCCGAAGCCCTTGATGCGATACAGGACGGCTCCGTAGGCAAGCATCTGTCTCAGCTTGTCGTCGGGGGCGGTTTCAACGATGGCGATCTGGCAGCGAATGTCGGCCGCGGCGCAGTAGGCGGCCAAAGCGGCTCCGGTATTGCCGCTGGAAGTGGCGATGCAGCGTCGACTCCCGCGCGCCAGCATGTCCGATACTGCGGCCGCCGCAAAGCGGTCCTTGTAGGAGCCGGTGGGATTGCCCGTTTCCAGCTTGAAGAAGAGATTCGACAAGCCGGCTTCGGGACCGATTCGTCGTGACCGAATCAGTGGCGTGTCGCCCTCGCCGAGTGAGATGCGGCAAGACTCTGGAATGGCCTCGAAATGTTTCGCCCAACGCCAGATGCTCATGTCGGTTGCTGGTCGTCGATGACCACGGCGAGCGAGTCGCCTTTTTCCACCCGCGGCAAGGTGCGCAGGACAATGACCCTGCCGGCGCGCGGGGACCGCGCTGCGAGGCGCTGATCTCCCACGGGATCTGAGATCACGCCGAGGAGCGCGCCTTCCGTGATGCGGTCGCCCAATCCGACAGCCGGTTCGAAGAAGCCGGCGGAGGGCGCGGGGTTGTTGATCTGCATGTGGCCGGCGCCCGGGCGATCATCTTCCACGATCAAGGCGTCGCGTGTGGATGCCGGGTCGCGATCGATCATGCCCAGTTCTCCCATGACATTGAGGCAGCCTTCCAGATAGGCCTGCACGCCATCGGGATCGTTGCGGCCGCCGCCGTGATACTCCGTGTAAATTGCAGGCACGCCGGCGTCCCGCGCGATGGAAAGGGAACGTCCCTCGAGTCGCCAGTCGGTTCCCCAGATCAACGGGAGGTTGAAAGCCCGGGCCATGCGGCGTTGCGCAGCGAGAATGGCCTCATCGTGATGCAGCATGTAGCCCGCCAGCGGAAAGACCGACATGGTCGCGCCGCCGGTGTGGAGGTCGACATAGTAGTCCGCCGTCCGGATCTGTTCGCTCAAGGCGTGGGCGGTTTGCTCGGTGACGGAGCCATTCGGCGAACCGGGGCAGGTTCGGGCTAGATCGAGTTCGTCGTCGGCGCAGCGATGGCGGCGTTCGTAGGCGGCCTCATTCACCACCGGGATGATGGTGACTTCACCGGCCAACCCCGCGGGTTCAATCCGTTCAATGAGGCGCCGCAGCGCGGCCATGGGTTCGAATTCATCGCCGTGAACGCCCCCGGTGAGCAGCAGACGCGGCCCCGGGGCTGCGCCGGTGATGGTCCTGGAATTGAGTTCGATCATGGTCGGGGCGTCCGGTTACCAGATTTCCTGTTGTTTCAACTGCCGGCTCGCGGCCTCGGCCCAGCCTCGATTGGCCGCCGGGCTGGCCGGGCTGGGGTGGAGGATCGTCCCAATCTGGCAGTCTTCCTCCGTGAACAAGGCCTGCAGGCGCTTGTTTGCCCAGCCGCCGACCCCGACGAGCCACTCGGGTTGCAGGGCGCCGACCACGCTTCGCAGATGCTCGTCGCAAGCTGCGGAGACGGGATCGAACTCCGCGGCGGGAAGTTTGTCCGGGGTGATGTTCGCGCCGGTTTTCGACATGAAGGCCAAGGGGCAGTAGTTGACGACGAAATGCTCCGCAAAGAAATCGGCGGCGTTCGGGAAGACCTCGGAGAACAGCCCCCAGAGGCGGCGGCCGCTGACTTCGGACTTGGGGCAGTCAAAGCCATCGATGGGGCGTTTGGGATGCTCGGCGGCCGGTTTGCCGATGGGTTCCTCAATGCCCATCCAGTCCCGGACGGCGGCAATCTCGCCGAATGGAACCGCGGTCTGGGCCATGCCGAAGGGGCCGGGATTCATTCCCAGCAACAGGACGCGTTTGCGGCTGTCGCCATACCTTCGCAGGTAGGCTTCATGGGCCGGCCAGGCGTAGTCGAGCGGGTTGTAGACATGGCTGACCGGCGGGGAGAACGTCAACCGACCGACTTTGTCGGAGAGTTTTTCTGCGGCCTTTACAAGTTGGTCGGCGATTGATTCGCTGGGCATCCGTCACCGGCTTGTACGGGAAACGAAACCGGAATTCAATTCTACGGAAACCTGATGAACCTCTTACTGACAAATGATGATGGCATTGACGCGCCTGGATTGGCGGCGTTGCGGGCCGCGGTCGCGGAGCTGAAGCCTGATCGCGTGGTCACGGTCGCTCCAGCAGGGCCCATGTCGGAATGCGGACACCGGGTGACAACGGGCGAGCCCATTCGTTTTGAGCGTCGCGGCGAAGATCTGTTCGCGATCCATGGTTCGCCGGCGGATTGCGCGCGAATCGCGTTGCGTGGCGGTATCCTTGGCGATTTCAAACCCGATTGGCTTTTGTCCGGCATCAATCGCGGCGGCAACCTGGGCGTGGATGTCTATTACTCCGGAACGGTCGCGGCCGCGAGGGAGGCGCGGATCCTCGGCGTTCGCTCGATGGCCATATCGCAGTATCTGCGCAAGGATTTAGAACTGGATTGGGCCGTGGCCGCGCGTTGGACGACCAGCGCGGTGCGTGAGTTGATGCAACAGGACGTGGATGACGGGGAATTCTGGAACATCAACCTGCCGCATCTGGCTGCCGGGGTTTCGGAACCGGGACGGGTTCATTGCGAACGCAGCCGCAGGCCGATGCCGGTGCGGTTTGCCAGCCCCAAGGAGGATGCGCGATGTTATGCGGGCGTCTATGCGGAGCGTGAGTCTGAGCCAGGGGCGGATGTGGAGGTCTGTTTTGGCGGAGCTGTGGCGATAACCAAGTTGGAAGTTTGACGTGGGTTCGAGGCGCAAGAGTCGCTCTGAGATGTCATGATGGCCGATTTACAGGGGCAGCGTGTCAAGCGCTGGGCAATCAGTCCAAGTGCGAGGGAGATCGTCCTGGAAACGGAGATGTTCGACGACGATTTCGTCCGGGGATCCAGCCTGGAGAGGTTCAAGATCGTGTTCAGCGGCGTCCGGGCGTATCAGCTGAATGGTGAAATGGAGTGTTCCCTTCGAGAATTGAGAGAACTGACCGTCAACGAATTGGCTCGAATTGAAGACAGCAGGCTGGAGTCACTGCTCCAGTGGGCCGTTGGTGAATCCGGTGAGCAAAAGGTCTTCCGCGTTGAATCCGACGCGGCGATGGATGATTTCATCGCCTGTCGGGATTGCTCCATCGACCGCCTGGGATGAACTCGACAGTTCGGCGCGCGGGGCGAATCCGTGTGAACCCGGCGGGGCACGTCTCCACAAACGACAATCAGGTGTTGGCGCAGTTGGCTTGGCCGGGGAAATCGGGCGCATGGCAAGACCGTTGCGCATCGATGTTGAGGATGATTGGTATCACGTGATGAACCGGGGGATCGAACGGCGGGCGATCTTTACGGATGATGAGGATCGGTTGCGATTTGGCGATCTGCTCGCCCAGTTTGAGGAGCGGTTTGGCGTCGAGGTTCACGGCTACTGTCTGATGGAGAATCATTACCACCTGATACTGCGGACGCCATTGGCGAATCTGAGCCAGTGCATGAAGTGGTTCGGTTATGTGAGGGAACAGATGGGCGAGCCGCATCGGGAAACTTAGAATCGCTGGCGCGGAAAGCATGAGGTTGAGTTCAATGCCGTTGTCGCCGCAGTGGAGACGTTGAAGGGCGAGGCGATCGAAGCGTGGGGCAGGCGTTATGGGGACACGGGGAAATGGATTGTGTTGACGGTGGCGAGTCGGCGCACGCGATTGACGCAGCGGGAGTTGGGCCGCAGGATGGGCGGCATGGATTACTCGGCGGTCAATGTGGGGCTGCGGCGGTTTGAAGCGCGGTTGAAACGGGATCGAACACTGAGGCGCGATGTGGCCAAGGTTGACAAAATGTTCAATGTGGAGACGTGACCACGAATTCCCGCAGCAACCTCCGGTCGGGGGAGGTCGGGCAACAAGTCATGGCGGCGGGGCGCTCAACGTCGCTGCGGCTCACAGAGCCGCGGTCCGGCTAAGAAGGGAGCCTGTGACCCAAGTTCGAGCGACCGCTGGCAACGAGCGGAGCGCGGACATCCCTGTCCGCGAGTTGAAACGTTCCGTTCAGCTGAGTTGTACGACGTTGAAGCCGAACTCCGGGCGACCCCGTTGCTGTTACTGTGTTCGTAACAGTTTAGGGGAAAGGGGGAGCGTCGCGCGTATTGGATCGCGGGTCTGTGACCCGCAGCAACCTCCGGTCGGGGGAAGCCGGGCAACCGGTCATGGCGGCGGGGCGCTCAACGTCGCTGCGGCTCACAGAGCCGCGGTCCGGGCACGGGTAATGCAGACGTTCGGGTCGAGGGGAAAGGGGGAGCGTCGCGCGTATTGGATCGCGGGTCTGTGACCCGCAGCAACCTCCGGTCGGGGGAAGCCGGGCAACCGGTCATGGCGGCGGGGCGCTCAACGTCGCTGCGGCTCACAGAGCCGCGGTCCGGGC
>CAZFLK010000173.1:0-12550 GCA_964519245.1 uncultured Verrucomicrobiota bacterium | reverse complement strand
GCAGAAGCTAAAGCGAAAGCCGAAGAGGAAGCCCGACAAGCCGCTGAAGAAGAACAATGTCGAATCCACACTCGGCGTGATCCAGCAGCACCTCGACGCGGTGGAAGACATCCAGCCCAGCTCGGAATTCCACTACCTCAAGGAAACCGCCCGCGACACCTGGAACACCGCGCTCAAGCTCGGCAAGAAGTCCGGCTACCGCAACGCCCAGGTCACCGTGCTGGCCCCGACCGGAACCATCGCCTTCCTCATGGATTGCGACACCACCGGCGTCGAACCCGACATCGCCCTGGTCAAATACAAGTTGCTCGCCGGCGGCGGCATGTTGAAGATCGTCAACCGCACCGTGCCACAGGCCCTGCAGAGGCTCGGCTATGACGCCCAACAGATCCAGGGCATCGTCGATCATATCGAGAAGCACGATACAATTGAAGATGTCGTCGAGGAGGACAAGACCGTTCCCAGCGGCCTGCGCCCCGAGCACCTCGCGGTATTCGACTGCGCGTTCAAGGCCTACAAGGGCAAGCGCAGCATCCACTACATGGCCCACCTCAAGATGATGGCCGCAGCGCAGCCCTTCATCAGCGGCGCCATCTCCAAAACCGTCAACCTGCCCAACGAGGCCAGCGTCGACGACATCCAGGACGCCTACCTCCAAGCTTGGAAAATGGGCCTCAAGTGCGTGGCCATCTACCGCGACGGCTCCAAACGCTCCCAGCCGTTGAACACCAACAAGAACGACGCTTCCGACACCGCTCCTTCCAATTCCAAGGCGGCCCAGGAGAACGCGAACCTCAAGGCCACGATCGCCGAACTGCAGGAACAGATCGCAATCCTGGAAGCCCAGGCCATCAAGCCGCTCCGCAAGCGCCTCCCGGAAACCCGCATCGCCAAGACCCACAAGTTCGAAATCGCCGGCCACGAAGGCTACCTCACCGTCGGCTTGTTCGATGATGGCGCCCCGGGCGAACTGTTCATCACCATGGCCAAGGAAGGCTCCACCATCGGCGGCCTCATGGACAGCATCGCCACCCTCACCTCGATTTCGCTGCAACACGGCGTGCCATTGCAGACCTTGGTGAAGAAATTCTCGCACCAACGCTTCGAACCCTCCGGTTTCACCAAGAACCCGGATATCCGCAAGTGCGACTCCATCATCGATTACGTCTTCCGCTGGCTCGCCATCGAGTTTCTCGAAGGCTATCGCCAGGAAAGCGAACCAAAGCAGCCGGAACTCAACATGCCGGACCTCGAGGAAGTGGAGAAACAGACCGTCAACAAACCGATCGCCGAACTGCCGATCGCCGACGACACCGAGTTCATCGCCAAGTCGGCCGCCGAGCAAAGCTCGGGAGAAACCGCCGTCAGCGCGGTCTCCAACCTGAGCGCCACCGTGGCCCACTTCCAACAGGACGCTCCCACCTGCCCCAACTGCGGCAACGTGGTCGTCCGCAATGGAGCCTGCTACAAGTGCCTCAATTGCGGCGAGAGCCTCGGCTGCTCGTAAGCAGATCGACCCACCTTCCGCTCGCAAGAAACGCCCCGGTGTTCGCCGGGGCGTTTTTTCGTGTCTCCGAATCGTCGCCCTCGCCTCCCGCACGAATCACGAGCCTGGAAAACCGCCTCACGATTCCTTTGACCCGTACCGCAACTTTCTCTAGCTTCCCGTGTTCCAAATTCGAATCTTTCTGTCGTCAAATGGCGCTGATTTCGCTCAAAAACACCATAGCCCGGTCAGAACTGGCCAAGGCCGACCAGTTTTCCAGCTGGGTCAGCGCCTGGCGCATTGCCCGCGATGACGGCTCGGATGAGACGCTTTTCGACTTTCTCGGCCGGGAAACGGGTCTCGGAGAGGACCAACTTCTGGAGCGACTCTCCGCCGCTCTGGGCTGGCCGTTGCTGGACTTGCCGACCATGGAAATTCCGCCCGAAGCGCGGGAGCGGATCTCCACCAAGGTGGCCTTCCAATACAAGGTGATGCCGACCTCCTTCGAAGATGGGACCTTGGAAGTGGCGGTGGCCCACCCCTTTGACTCGGCCATGATGAATTCCATCCAGTTCAACGCCAAGGCCCCCGTCCGCTTCGCCCTCGCCCCCACCGAGGAAATCGAGAAGGCCCTCAAGAAATATTACGGCCTCGGCGCGGAAACCCTGGACGCCCTCCAACAGGATGACGACCCCATCGACCTCGAATTCGACAACGACAAGGACATCGACGAGGACGACTCCGAAGCCAGCGTCATCCGCTTCGTCAACCAGATCATCTGGGAAGCCCACAAGGAACGCGCGACGGATATCCACTTCGAGCCCGCCGAGGACGAACTCCGCATTCGCAACCGCATCGACGGCATTCTCCACCAGACGCCGATGCCGCCCCAGTTGAAGAACTTCCAGGATTCGATCATTTCCCGCATCAAGGTCATGTCCGGTATGGACATCGCCGAGAAGCGCCTCCCCCAGGACGGCCGCATCAACGTTCGCATCAAGGGTCAGGAAATCGACATTCGTGTCTCAACCGTGCCGACGGTCTATGGCGAAAGCGTCTCGCTGCGACTGCTGACGCGCGGCAACATCTTTCTCGGTCTGGAAAAACTGGGCTTCTCCCGGCGCGAGGAGGACGCCTTGCGCGAACTCATCGTCAAGCCGCACGGCATCATTCTCGTCACCGGCCCCACCGGCGCCGGCAAGTCCACCTCCCTCTACGCCTTCCTCAGCACCATCAACTCGGTCACCAAGCGCATCATCACGATCGAGGAACCCGTCGAATACGAACTCAAGGGCATCAACCAGATCGCCGTGCGCTCCGATATCGGCCTGACCTTCGCCAAGGGCCTGCGCCACATCCTGCGGCAGGACCCCAATGTGGTGATGATCGGTGAGTGCCGCGACCTCGAAACCGCCGAGATTGCCATCCGCGCCTCGCTCACCGGACACCTTGTCTTCTCCACCCTGCACACCAACGACGCGCCCAGCGCCTTCACCCGCTTGATCGACATGGGCATCGAACCCTTTCTCGTCGCCACCTCGGTCGAGGCGGTGCTCGCCCAACGCCTCGTGCGCACGATCTGCAAACACTGCCGGGAAGAACAGAAGGTCGAAAAAAGCTTCCTCCAGAAGATCGGCTTCCCCGCAGAGGACATCGACACGGCCAAGGTCTATCACGGCGTAGGCTGTGACGAATGCCACCAACTCGGCTACCAGGGACGACTCGGGATCTACGAGTTGCTGGTCGTCGACGAATCCATTCGCCCGCTGATTCTGGATCGCGCGCCGGCCACCACCATTTCCAAGACCGCCATCGCGGGAGGCATGCGCACCCTGCGCACCGACGGATGGGAAAAGGTGAAGGCGGGCATCACCACGATCGAGGAGGTCCTGCGCGTCACCCAGACCGAGGAACACCAGGGCAATTTCAACGAGGAGGAGAACACCATGTTCCTCTCCCGCGACTGACCATGGCCGGCATCGACAGCTGCAACGTTCTCGAGCGCGACTGGGATTCCCGCCGGCTTTGGCGCTTCTCCGCCGGCGGTGGCCAGGTCAGGAAAGCCGGCGAATTCTCCGGGCTTCCTGCGGACCCCCTTCCCGGCAAGCACATCACCAAGGGCTGGCGCTCGCTTTGGCACAAGTCGGTCAACATTGCCTGGCTCCCGGCCGACCAGATCTTCCTGGCCGCCGTCAAGGTTCCCAAGACCGACAACAACGAGGAACTGCGCACGATGATCGAATTCCAGATCGAGCGCATCTCGCCGTTGCCCATGACCCAGATCGTCTGGGGCTTCGAGAAAACGCCGCACAACCCCAAAATGCTCGACGAGCTGCGCACGGCCATCGTCGTGATCGCCTCCCGCTCAGCCTTGGAGAAGCAACTCGGAGAACTCGAGGCCGAAGGCTATCAACCCGACCGGCTTGACATCCCATTCCTGCACCACCTGCTGACCATGCCGATCACCTCCGACGGAGTCTGGGTCTTCCCCTTCGTCACCCGTGACCGCGCCTTCTGCATCGCCGCCTGGTGGTATCACAAGTCGCTCCAGACCATCAGCCTTGTCAACCTGACCGAACCGTCCCGTTGGAAGAAGGAGATCCTTTCCGAACTGACCAAGGTCGCCTGGGCGGGCGAAGTCGAAGGCTGGCTGACCAGCGATCCAAACATCCATCTCGTCTGCGGCGACGAACTCGCCGATACCTGGCGCCCCTTGCTCTCGGAGGTTTGCGGAACCGAAGTGGAACGCTCCCGGCCGCCGACACACGAAGATCTCGCCTCCCTCAACGCCCGACGCGTCGCCAACGGCGACGCCACCGCCAACCTGCTCCCCGCCGAACGGGCGGTGCGCTATCGCCAGGAGTTGACCGACCGCATCTGGATGCGCGCCGTGGGAGCCCTGATCGTCATCTATATGATCGGCGTCGGCTGCTATTTCGGCTGGTTGCAATACCTCGGAATCCAGAAAAACGAGGTCCAGCAACGGATCGCCGCGCTCACCGGAGACTACGACAAGGTCAAGGAAATGCGGACCCAGATCGAGATCCGTGAGAAACAGGTCAACCTCCGCTACGCCACCCTCGATGCCTGGAAAGCCGTCTCCGAAACCCTGCCCGGCGACCTCACCCTGACCGCCCTTGAGTTTGCGCGCGGCGAACGACTCCGCCTCGTCGGCACCGCACGCAACCGCCAGAGCGGGAGGGTCACCGACTTCAACGAGGATCTGAGCAACTACGCGCCCGACGGCCAACCCATGTTCGAAGAGGTCGGCCCCGCGTCGATCACCATGGTTCAGAACGGCCAGATCCAGTGGAACTTCACCGCCACCCTGAACCAATGAAGACGCTGTTCGACAACCTGAACCTGCGCCCCGGCGAACGCCGACTCATCGTCCTGGTCGCGATCGTCACCTTCGTGGTGCTCAATTTCTGGTTCGTCTGGCCGCATCGCAATGATTGGAGGCAATCCGTGGCCGAGCTGGAGGCTTCGCGGACATTGCTGGAGGAATACGAGACCACCGCCGGCGAACTCAACCTCACCAGCCAGAAGCTCTCCAGTTCCGGAGCCTCCAACTTGATGGCCGATCACGAATCCGTTCACCTGCTCCGAACCATTCAAGGCCTGACCGCGGAACACGAGGTCAACGTCAACCGCTATGAGCCCCAGACCGAGAGTCCGCTCGGAACCAACGGCCTCTTCGTCGAAATCACCCTCCCCATCCAGTTCGTCAACACCCGGGACACCAACCTCGTCAACTTCCTGGTCGCGGTCAGCGAAGACGAATCGCTCATCCGCGTGCGCGATTTCCGCGTCCAGCCCAATCGCGATCTGAGCGGCCTCGCCGGCCGAATGTCCCTCGTCGCCAGCTATCGGGCTGCGGAGAAAAAGAAGAAAACCACCGGCTTCAACGCCGCCGAATGATGCTTCGGAACCACTCCATGAACCGCTCCCGTAGCGCGGCCGTCCCGGCTGCGGGTTCCTGCGGCGTCCCGCCGCAATCCCCGGACCGCGGGTCTGCGACCCGCTTCGACCTGGGACCGCACGTCGCCTCGACCAGATCCCAAACCGCCTCGAATTCAGAAGTCGCTGCGGGTCACAGACCCGCGGTCCGCAGAATCACGCTTCGCGAACTGCTCTTATCCGCCCTGGTCTGCATCGCGCTCCTGCTTCCCCAGGCCGAATCCCGCGCCGCGGAAACGGACCGCTTCGAACTGCGGGCCATCCTCACGGTCGCCGGCGCCCGGCACGCCATGTTCGCGGACACGGACAATGCCGGCAAAACGCACATGCTGCGCTTCAGGGAAAGCAAAGGAGACCTGCAACTCGCATCCCTCGACCCAGCGACAGGATCCGTTGTCATCAAGCATCGCGGACGACGCCACGAGATGCAGATGGACTCCCCGCCCGATCCCGCAACCGCCAGCCCCCGAGGCGTCATCTGGCTCCAGGAAGCAAGCATCGACGACATCACCGAGATCTATCAGCGGATCACGACCCGCACCGTGCTGCGGGACTCCAACCTCGGCAACGTCGCCTTCACCTTCCGGGAGCAGAATGTCGACACGCCCACGGCCGCCGACCGCCTGATCGAGGCATTCACGGAACAAGGGATCGAACTCATCAAAAACGGCAAACGCTTCGCCATCGCCAAGAGGAAGGGAGCGCGCATCCCCGCCCTCCCGAACTATGCGCAGATCATCGAGTCCGCCAGCGACACGTCGAAAAAGACTTCGGATTCCGGATTGTACCAGACCGGGAGCATCCAGTTTCCCGGAATCGACCTGAACGCGTTCCTCGACTTCTACGCCGAACTCACCGGCCGAACTATCCTGAAACCCACCGCGCTGCAGGCCGGCCCGATTGCCCTGACCACCCAGACCGACATGAATCGCTGGGAGGCCGTCTACGCGCTCGACATGACGCTCGCGCTCAACGGACTCAAATCCACCTTCCTTGGCGACAAGTTTACCGCCATCACCCCCCTCGACTACGACACCGACGCGCTGACGCAGCCGCCCGATCCCGATCCGGATGCCGATCAACTGAAGGCCGGGGCAATCACGTTCGCGAACGCTCCGGCAAGCCAGGCCTTTCAACGCTACCAAGAACTCGCCTCCCTCAAGATCAGCTCCGAAGCGCATCTGGAGGATGTCTCAATCAGTCTGCGGAACCACACCCCCCTGGCCGCCAACGAGGCAGTATGGGCCATTGAAACCGCCCTGCGACTCAACGGCATCCATCTTCAGCCCACCGACGAAAACTCCGTCCAGGCCGCGCCGCTCGCCCAGGCGCCGGATCGGAAGAACTGACCCGCCATGAAGAATCTCAATATCGTGAAACTCCTGCTCGCCGGTGCGGCATTGTCCGCCGGGCTGACGCTGGCCTTCGCCCAGGCGCCCCCCGCGCCCAAAGCAACCCGCCCCACCGAGGAACAACAGCGCCTGATTCGCGAGAAACTGATCCAGGCCTACCGTGATCGCGGCCAGGAACCGCCGGCTCACCTGACCAATGCGCTGCCGGTCAAACCGAAGTCGCTTCCCAAACCCTCAGCCACCCGCCCCGTCAGAGGCGCCACAACGCCGCCGGCGCCCACCGCTACCCGCACGCCGCCGGCGCCCGGACCGACGCGTCGCCCGGCGGGCGCGCCACCCGCTCCGGGAACCGCCCGCAACGTGGCCCAGCCCGTAAACCCGGGCGCCGCCAATCAACCGACCAACGCGCCGCCCGCTCCCGCGCTTCCCGCCGCTCCCACGACCCCCTCGGGCTCCGCCGCGCCCGGATCAACCGAGGAACAAGTCTTCGAGCCCGGCTTCATCGATTTCCCCAACATCGAACTCGTTCAACTCCTGGACTTCTACTCGGACCTCGTCAACCGGACGATCCTCCGCTCAACCGGCCTGCCCGAAGCGACGATCACCATCCAAACCAAGACCAAACTGACCCAGGACGAGGCCATCCAGGCTCTCGACACCGTTCTGGCCATGAACGGCATCGCCATGATCCCTTTCGGCGAGAAATTCATCAAGGTGGTGCCCATCGCGGAGGTCAGCGCCACCCCCAACCAGATCAACACCGAGACCGGCGAGGAACTGCCATGGGCCGATCAACCCATCACCCAGATCATCACGCTGAAACACTCCGTCCCCAGCGAGATGGTGGCCGCCATCGAACCCTTCGCCAAGAATCAGGGCGGCATCGTGCCGCTCGACAGCAGCAACGTGCTGGTGATCCGCGACTTCGCCGCCAACGTGAAGCGCATGCTTGAGATCATCGAAAAGGTCGACGTCGTCATCCCCCGCAAGGTCGATCTTGAGGTCATCCCCATCAAATTCGCCCTCGCCACCGACATTTCCTCCGTCCTGGGCGGGCTCTCCGGCGGCGGCGGCGGCGTGCGAACCACCACCAGCGGTTCTTCACGCCTCGGAAGCTCCTCTTCCCGCTCCCGCACCTCCTCCACCCTGGGAGGCGCCAACAGCCGAACCGGCAGCCGAACCTCGTCCAGCGTCCGCCCCCAAAGCACAAGCTCCCGAAGCTCCGGCGCCAGCAGCTTCCAAAGCCGACTCCAACAGATCGCCCGCTCCGCGGCCGGCGGCTCCAGCAGCTCCGGCGGCCTCGGCAGCGACGGCGAAATCCTCGGCGACGCCATCATCCTCCCCGACGAACGCACCAACGCCCTGCTCGTCTTCGGCACAGAGGAAGAACGCGAGATGGTCAAGAGCATCGTGGAAAAACTCGACAAGGTTCAACCCCAGGTGCTGATCGAAGCCATCATCATGGAGGTTTCACTCAATGACTCGAGGAATATCGGCGTTTCCACCGCCCAAGGCGCGCGCAACTTCGGCGACGCGGTCGGCCTCGGCGGCGTCAACAACCTCGGCGGCCTCTTCGGCTCCTCCTCCGTAACCAATTTCCCGGGCAGCCTCGGCGACGGCTTTACCTATTTCGGGCTGTTTCCGGAGAATATCGAAGTGGCCGTGCAGGCCATCGCCAATGACGGCCGCATCAACGTCTTGTCCCGTCCGCGCATCCAGACTTCCCACGCCGTCGAAGCCAGCCTCTTCGTCGGCGACACGGTTCCGTTCGTGACCGGCACCTTCACCGACATCACCGGCGGCGGCCGCTCCCAGTTCCAGAACGAACAGGTCGGCATCCGGCTCGATGTCCTGCCCTTGATCAACCCCGACGGCCTCGTCGTCATGGACATCATCCAGGAAATCGCGCAGTTGGGCGTGCCCACGACCATCGACGGCAACGAAGTCCCCACCACCACCGAACGCAACGCCTCCACCAAGGTCGCGGTCAAGGACGGCGACACCGTGATCATCGGGGGGTTCATCAGCTCCCAGCGCTCCACGAGCCAGTCCGGCGTCCCCTGGCTCAAGGACATCCCCTTGTTGGGCGGACTGTTCCGCAGCAAGTCCAATTCGAATCAGCGCGTCGAGCTCATTGTCCTGATCCGACCCACCGTTCTTGAGACCCCGGAACTCGCGGCCCTCACCGCCTCGGAAGAACGCGACAAACTGCTCGGCGTCAAACAGGCCGAACTCGACCTTCGCAAGGAGGAACGCGACAATTACGACAAAATCGAGAAACAACTCGAGAAGCAGGCCGCCCGCGAATTGAAGAAAATGGAGCGGGAGGAGAAGAAGGGGGAGAAGTAATCAGGAATCAGATTTCAGCGGTTTGCCGTCTGCCATTTGCCATTGTTTCCCCCTCGTCGCCGCCACATCGGCTCCAACCTGCTGAATACTGATCACCGACCACTGGCGACTGCCCCCCGCATCAACCGCGCCAACTCCGCATCCGCCTGAGAACCCGTCGCCTCCAAGGCCTGGCAGGCGCCCTCCACATCTTCGGCCGGCCGGTTCTGTCCCAACTTGAACTTCCCTTCGATTCGGGAAACGCGGATTTCGAACCCCACGATCGCCTGCAAGAGTTTCTCCCGAAATTCCGGCGCCAACTCGTCGCCCTTCCAAGGCATCTCAAAAGCTCGCTCGTTCTTCTCCACTGCGGCGTCCACGATCGTTCTCAAACGATCAGCCGCTTCGATCACACACGGAACGCCATACGCGTGCACTGCGGTATAATTCCAGGTCGGCACGGCCTGCTCGGTTTCATACCAGGACGGCGAAATGTAGCCGTGCGGACCTTGGAAGATGACCAGAACCTCTGATCCCGCATCAAGACCCCGCCACTGCGGATTGGCCCGCGCCATGTGCCCGGCCAGAATCAAACCACCGTCCTTCTCTTTCTCGACCAACAAGGGCAGGTGCGATGCGGTCAACCCACCGCTTTCGCCAGCATCGGAAACGACCGTCGCAAACGCATGCTGACGCATGAATGCAGTCAGCTCTGCACGATCCTCCTCCCGGAAACTTGCAGGAACATACATGATCTACCGCTTCTTGGGATAATCGAAGTCCAGCATGCAACCGCTGTCCTCCTCCAGTTTCGCCCAGGACGCGACCTCGAAATCCATATCCACCACGCCGCAGGTCGGGATGTTGTCGATCATGCAGTTGGCCAACCAGTTCGCGAAGCTGGTGAATCCCGGATTGTGCCCCACCAGAACGACGTGCTCCAGGTCATCATCCAAGTCCATCGTCACTTTGGCCAGGTCCTCGACCGACGCCTCGTAGATCCGCTCGTCCGTATCGATCAGCCCCTCATCAAACCCGAGTTCGCCGGCGATGATCCGGGCCGTCGTCAAGGCCCGCTTGGCCGGACTGGAAACGAGTGCATCGGGCGCGAAGCCCCGGGCTTTCAATCGGCGCCCCATCTCGGGAGCGGCGCGACGACCGCGTTCATTGAGTTCGCGATCGAAGTCGCTCAGCCCCGGATTGGCCCAGCTCGACTTGGCATGACGGATGAGCGTAAGCCGTTTCATCACCTCACCCCAATGACACAAACCCCTTCAATGCCGCGGGATTCCTCGCCGCCTCCAGGATCTTCATGATGGCCATCGTTTCCCGGCGATCCACATTCGGGTTCCCCGATTCAAAAAAGTCCAGGATCGCAGCGAGGTTGTCGATGAAGATGCGCTTCAGATCCACCTCGAAATACTCGGTCGCCTTGCGCGTCGTGACCGAAGCGGAATACTTGGTCCGGGTCTTGTTGAAGACATTCACCGTTCCCGTGCGGCCATCGCTGAAATCAATCAGGAGCTGGGATTCCGGCTCCCCTCCGCGCCGCATCAAGCGGGTCGCTTCCGGCCCCAGGCAACTGACGATGAGCTCCACCGGATGGATCACATACTCATCGAAATTGCTGCCCGCAACCCAGGCGGTCATGTGCCGGAGATTCTCCCGGCCGATCTTCGCGACCTGCGCCTGCACATTGGTGTAGCGCAGCGCCGACGTCGTCTGCACCGGAGTCCCGAGCCGGTCCGCCAGGGCAAAGATCTCCCTCGCCGTCGCCACATCCGGCGCAAAAGTCTTGTCCACGTAGGTCGGTTTACGGAATGGGAAAACCCTCCGGCACAGGTCCAGGTGAACCTCCGGATTGGAGGGCGCCAGGATCATGAAACAGTCGGCCGCTTCGTTCAGCTCCTCCAACTCGGAAAAATAACGCTCGCCATTCTTCCTCGCCCATTCCCGTCCCTTCGTCTCCTGCAGGGCGTGGCATCCCGCGAAGGTGAACCCCCGCCCCTTCAGATCCTCGCTCAAGGCCTTGTAAAAAACCCGGCCGTGATAGCCGTTGGGGTCGTGATCGACAAACGCCACGCGACGCCGGCGTTCGTCCCCCCTTGTGGACAACGCCCCGAAACACGACGCAGCGGTCGCCGCCGCGCCCGCCGTTGCAATGGATTTCCGTCTTGAGATGAGATGCTTCATGACTCTGATGCGAACGCAACTGAAAGCAGGGACATCCAGACCTTCACCCCTCCTCTCGACCGATGTCAATCATCGGACTGTCAGCGTTGCGCTTGCGCCCCGGTTGAAGTGTGGCTGCCTCCGCCTCCTGGAACACATCACAATTCCGATTCTTCAACGCTTTCAGTGGAATGCCCTTGGCCACAGAACGCCAGACCTCCATTCCACTGAGAACATTGAGGAACCACAATCCCTCAGCCCATCAGTTCATTCAGCAGAAAGCCCATCAACACCGCAATGAGGAAAAGCAGGCTGCCGACCAACCAACGATGACGCCACAACGCGCCGGCCACGCCGGCCTGGTACGCCGCGACATCTTCCTGCAGTTCCGTCACGTTCCAATAACGGTCTTCAGGCTTGCGGGCCAACGCTTTCATGGCCACGTCCGACAGCGCTTCCGGAATGACGCCCCCGGGACAATGCGCCAGCTTCACGCGGACATGAGGCTCGATGCCAACGCGCCCGCGACGCCCCCAGTCAGAAACTCCACCGAACAAGCGGGCCCCAATGGAGCGGTTGTAGAACGTCGGCGGAACAATGAAGCCCGCTTCGATCTTCCGCAGAAGTTCGTCCATGCTTGAGGCCGTCACCGGGGCTTTCAACGTGAGAATCGAGAACAGGATGCCGCCCAATGCGAAGATGTCCGTTCGTTCATCCAGTTGTTCGTTTCGTCCGGCGGCCTGCTCAGGCGCCATGTACAAGGGCGTTCCCAGAATGTCTCCCGCCACCGTCCCGGAGAGACTCGTGGTGTCCATGTCCATGTCGGACGCTCCACGTGGAAAATCCCACTCGGGTTCATCCAGCAGCTTCGCCAGGCCCCAATCCATCACGAAGACCTCGCCATACTCGCCGATCATGATGTTCTCCGGCTTCAAGTCGCGATGAATCACCCCCTTGGAATGCGCAAACGCAATCGCGTCGCACACCTTCTTGAACAGGTAGATCAGCTTCGGCAAGGGATACTCCTTGAGGAAGCGCTCACTCCCCGTGGCGATGCCTTCGAGGACAGCCTTCAGCGTGACGCCCCGGACATACTTCATCGTGTAGTAGACACGATTGTTCTCGTCCACCGCCAACTCATGAACCGGCGCAATATTGGGATGATCGAGTTGCCCCATGACCCTCGCCTCGCGAACAAATCGCGCGAGACTCTGGCGGTTGGACGCCTGGTCGCCCAACATCACCTTCATGG
>CAZFLK010000172.1:0-12583 GCA_964519245.1 uncultured Verrucomicrobiota bacterium | reverse complement strand
AGCCCTTGAACGCGCCCATGACGTTCGCGATGCGCGCGGATTGTTCGTAGGAATGGCCGGTCATGACCGAGGTGATGGCGCCGGCGAGGGCGCGGCCCTCGTCGGAATCGTAGGGGAGGCCGTAGCTCATGATGAGCGAGCCGAGGTTGGCGTAGCCTAGGCCGAGCGTGCGGAAGATGTGCGAATTCTCCGCGATTTCCTTGGTCGGATAGCTGGCATTGTCCACCACGATCTCCTGCGCCGTAATGAACACGCGGACGGCGGCCTTGAAGCGTTCGATGTCGAAGCGGCCGTCTTCCTTCTTGAACTTCATGAGGTTCAGGGAGGCGAGGTTGCAGGCGGTGTTGTTGAGGAAGACGTATTCGGAACAGGGGTTGGTCGAGTTGATCGGCTCCGTGCCCTTGCAGGTGTGCCATTTCTGAATGGCGCCGTCGTATTGCAGGCCGGGGTCGCCGCAGATGTGCGTGCCTTTCGCGATTTTGTGCAGCAGGGTGGCGGCGTCCTTCTTCTCGAGTTTCTCGCCCTGGACGGAGCGGGTCCACCATTCCTTGCCATCGACGGCGGCCTGCATGAATTCGTCGCTGACGCGAACCGAGAGGTTTTCATTCTGATACATGACGCTGCCGTAGGCGTCGCCGTTGTAGGAGCCGTCGTAGCCCTGCTCGATGAGGGCCCAGGCTTTCTGCTCCTCAATCTGCTTGGCGTCGATGAATTCCTCGATGTCGCCGTGCCAGTCCTTGAGGGTGTTCATCTTGGCGGCGCGGCGCGTTTTGCCGCCGGATTTGACGACGTTGGCGACCTGGTCATAGACCTTGAGGAAGGACATCGGGCCGCTGGGGCGTCCGCCGCCGCTGAGCTTCTCCTTGCTGGAGCGGATCGGGGAGAGGTCGGTGCCGGTGCCGGAGCCATATTTGAAGAGCATGGCCTCGGAGTAGGCGAGCTCCATGATCGACTCCATGTTGTCGTCGACCGACTGGATGAAGCAGGCGCTGCCTTGGGGATATTCGTATTGGGTCGGGGCGCGTTCGGCTTCGCCCTTCTTGTGGTTGTAGCGCCAATTGCCGCGGCCGGAATCCTTGCCGACGCCGTATTCGTGGAAGAGGCCGATGTTGAACCAGACGGGGGAATTGAAGGCTCCGTATTGGTTGACGCAAAGCCAGACGAGTTCCTCGTAGAAGACCTCGCCGTCCGCCTTGCTGAAGTAGCCGTCCGCCACGCCCCAGTTGGCGATGGTGCGGGCCACGCGGTGGATGAGCTGCCGCACCGAATGCTCGCGCTCGTCCGTGCCTTGCTCGCCGTAGAAATACTTGGAAACGACCACCTTGGTGGCAAGCAGGGACCAGGACTTTGGCACTTCGACGTTCTCCTGCTTGAAGATCACCTTCCCGTTGTCGTCAGTGATTTCAGCGGTGCGGTTTTCCCATTCGATCTGGTCGAACGGGGGAATGCGCGAGTCACTGAAGACGCGGTTGATGTTCAACGATTTGTTCGTTTTGGCGCGGCGGGTCTTGCTGACCTTTTGCGACTTTGTGGAGCTGCGGCGGCGGGCCTTGGCGGGGCTGGACGAAACGGCTTGGTCGGATGCGTCAATCATAGGGGTTCCCTCGGGTTCTTGGTGGGGTGTGCGGGTCTGGCGGCGGGTTCGGGTTTTGCGGTCTTTCTGGCGGCAAATTGTCGTCTGAAATGGCTTTCTTGGTCTAAAAACGCCGTTGACTCGAGCGAACGGACTCACTGAGTAACGGCGTTTCACCACCCAACGTATTGTGGGCGACACGAAGACTAACACTACCTGTTGTGTCGTAAAGGAATTTCTCGGCTTTTTTTCTTCGATTTAACCTGCGTTTCCAACTCGTGGATTATCAGAGACTTGCGAGCGCCGGATCGTAGTCGCGCTCCCGGCGGGCACAGTTGATGCTAGGGCTCGATTCTGACCGGTGATTGACTTCAATTTCGGTTCTAACAGATTGGAAAAGAGCGAGATACGAAAAGTTATTAAGACGACGTTTTCGAGGCGGCTGTGGATTACACGAGTTGTGAGAATCTGGGGCCTGGGAGATCTTGGTCGGGCCTTCATGTCGCGATTTGACAATTGGGGTGGAATCGGGCTCGCAAGGCTGATTTTAAGTGGTTTTTCGGGCTCGTCACGTGACGAACATGAGGCCGTAACATTGGTCGCGCAGATGTCACCTGACGTAACTTGCTGTTGTGAGCAACCGGTGAACAAATCCTCTGTAGTCTGGAATCGGGAAGATGCAGACCCACCGGTTCCGGTCAGCTGTTGTGTTTAAGAAACCTATTCAACAACTTCTGAAGGCGGCGACGTTGCCCGAGGGGGGCGATGTCGACGTGGAGCCTGAGTTGGCGGAACCCGAGGGCGGGGGAGTCGTTGACGATGAGCCGAAACATCGGCATCGGGCCATATGGATTTCGGATGTGCATATCGGCACGCGGCATGCGCAGGTCAACGCGCTGTTGGATTTTCTGCGGGACAACGAATCGCAGTATCTCCACATCGTGGGGGATTTCATCGATGGTTGGGAGTTGAGCCGCAATTGGTATTGGCTGGATGAGTACAACGTGCTGATCCAAAAAATTCTTCGCAAGAGTCGGAAGAACGTGAAAGTCACGTTCATCACCGGCAATCACGACGAGTTTCTGGAGCAGTTTGTGGGCACGGAGTTCGGGCGGGTGAAGATTGTCCGCGATTGCATTCACACCACGGCGGACAAGAAACGGATACTCGTGCTGCACGGGCACCAGATTGACGGAATGGTCCAGTGTTCGCCTTGGTTGGAGAAGCTGGGTTCCGCGCTCTATCAGTGGATTCTGGATTTCAACTATTACTTCAACCGGGTGCGGCGGCGGTTCGGTTTTGGCTATTGGTCGGTTGCGGCCTATTTGAAGATGAAGGCCAAGTCGGCGGTGAAGTATGTGAACGATTACGAGGACGCCATGATCCAGATGGCGCAGAATCGGCGGGCGAAGGGGGTCATCTGCGGGCATATCCATCGAGCTGAAATGAAGCCGATCGGCGACATGCTCTACATGAACAGCGGCGACTGGATCGAAAGCTGCACGGCGTTGGTGGAGGACAGCAAGGGGCGTTTTCGGTTGCTCAAGTTCCATGACGGCGCCGCCACTGAAGAAGAAGCGAACGACGACGTTCAAACCGAGTTAACCGGAATCAACAACGATGCGAATATTGTTTGCAGTGCAGGGTGAGGGCCGGGGTCACATGACCCAGGCCATCGCGTTCAACGACATGCTGGTCCGCAACGGCCACGAGGTGGTCGGCGTCATGGTCGGCGTCAGCCACAGCCGCGAAGTTCCCGACTTCTTCAGCTCGGTCTTCGACTGCGACATCGAGTTGCTCGACAGTCCCAGTTTCGTCTTCAAGAACAACCGTTCGATCTCGTTGCCGGCGACGATCTCCCACACGGTCGGCAACCTGGGCAATTACCGGCGCAGCGTGAAGAAGATCAAGCAGATCGTCGAGGAGACGAAGGCTGACATCCTGATCAATTTCTATGAACCGACGGCCGGGCTCTTCAAGCGGTTTTATCCGGAGGCGATCCCGTCGATTGCGGTGGGGCACCAATTCATGTTGGAGCACCCGGACTACGTTTCGATCGACAAGTTCAAGACCCAGAAGATGGGCATGGTGGCGTTCAACCGCCTGGTGGGCTCCAATTCGCACAAGGCGGCGCTGTCCTTCTATTTTGCGGAGGATATGCCACAGCAGAAGGTGACGGTTGTGCCGCCCTTGTTGCGTGAACAGTTGTTTGAACTGGAGACGGGCAATGACGGCTTCCTGTTGGTTTACCTGGTCAATCACGGCTACTCGGAGGAGATCCTCGCGTGGCACAAGGAGCATCCCAAGACGGAGATCCACTGCTTCTACGACAAGCCTGGGGAATCGGAGGAGAACCAGGTGGACGACACCCTGACCTTTCACCGGCTGCATGGGCGGAAGTTCCTGGAGAAGATGGGCAAGGCCAAAGGGGTGGTATGCACGGCCGGTTTCGAGTCCGTCTGCGAGGCGGCCTACCTGGACAAGCCCATCATGATGGTGCCGGTTGAGAACCACGTGGAGCAGGAGTTGAACGCGATCGACGCCGAAAAGGTGGACTTCGGCGTCAAGAGTTCGGATTTCAACCTTTCCAAGCTGGAGGCGTTCACGGGCGGCGACGGCAACCGGACCTTCCGTGAGTGGGTGGATCGGGCCGACGAGGTGTTCCTGAACCTGATTCTTCGCGTTGCGGGCAGGGGCGCGTCAAGGGACGAAGCGGGCCCGGCCGAGTCCAAGTTCACCCAACCGGCGCCGGTTTCTTCCGAATAGTCCGTGGCATCTGCGCGCGGGTCGAGAATCAAACGGGCGTTGGCAGGGCGGCCTTGGCGCGAACGCCGAGCGGAGTTTCGCTTTGGGCGCCGCGAATTGCGGACTATTGCAACGGCGTTGTTGGCGACTTCGGAATGAAGTCCAACACGCGTTCCTCGGCCTTCTTGATCTCGTGAACGGACATCAGGCCTGCCAGGGACCCTTTGCTGGCGGAGGCTTCCTTGTCACCCTGGTTGGAGGCGATTTCCAGCCATTTGTAGGCTTCGATGTGGTCGGGTTTTCCGGCGGCTCCGGAAAGGAGGAGCTCAGCGAGTTGCCTTTGGGCGGGTAGCGAACCGCGTTCGGCGGCCGCGAGAAACCAGTTCAGGCTCTCCGGCGGCTTGGAGCGTTCGTAGATGGAGCCGAGCCAGTAGAGCGCTTCGGTATTGCCTTTCTCGCCGGCGAGGCGGAGCCACTGGGCGGCGCGTTCGGGGTCTTGGGGAACGCCTCGTCCCCAGTAATGCATCGTCCCCAAGGTGATCTGGGCTTTGCTGTGCCCCTGCTGGGCCGCCTTGGTGTGCCACTTCAACGCTTCCCGGAAGTTTTGGTTCACGTCTTTGCCGCGGGTGAACAGGCGGCCCATTTCGTACTGCGATTCGCTGTCGCCGGCTACGGCTTTCAACTTGATGCGGACAAGCTCGATCGGGGCGGTTTCGTGCACGGGCGGGAGCATGCTGCCGGTGGCGGGCGGTGGAGCGACCGCCACTGTGGGCGGAGCGGTTGCGGGGGTCGTCATCGCGGCCGGGGAAGCGGAGTTCGCGACCGGCAGGGGAGAAGATGACGCGGAGGGCGCCGCGATGGAAGCGCGCGGCATGGCGGGAACAGGAGCGGGTGTTGTTGGAACCGCAGCGGGCGTTGGCGAGACGGTTTCCGGCTTCGGATCGGTCGGGACATTGGCGATGGACGGAATGGTCGGCGCCGGTGTCGTCCTGCCCGGTTTGGCTGGCATCATCAGGGGGATGATCGGCTTGGAGCGGGCGATGAGTTTGTCGCGCAGCCCCGGGGCGAGAGCATCGACGTCGGGTTCCTTGGCGGTTGATTCCTGGGGTGATTTGGGTTTGAAGGCCGCGGCGATGCCGGAGGCCTCGATGTTCTGCTTGCTCGTCAGGATTTGCAGGATGGTGTCGCGGGCTCGGGCGGCGTTCGGAATGCCCTGGACGGCGGCCAGGCGGAGCCAACTGCTCGCCTTGACATAGTCCTGTTCCACACCCTGGCCCTGGAAGAGCATGATGCCGCAGTAGTATTGCGCCTCACCGACGCCTTGATGCGCCGCCAACTGAAACCATCGGAACGCCTCAGCGTGATTCTTTTCGATCAGGCCGTGCCCGTCATGCAGCAACCGGGCCAGGGTGGTTTGGGCGATGGCGAAGCCTTTGGAAGCTGCGAGTCCAATCCAGCGGATGGCCTCCCGGTCGTTGCGCGGTAGACCGCGCCCGGCGTAGTGCATGTAGCCAATGTTGTATTCGGCGAGAGGATTGCCCTGCTCGGCGGCGGCGCGATACCAGCGAAGGGCGCTCGTGTAGTCGGGTTCGCCGAGCCGGCCGCTGTTGTAAAGCGTGCCGAGGGCGCTCTGCGCGTTGGCGTCTCCCTGTTCCGCCGCTTTCCGATACCAGATTGCGGCCTGGTCGGCCATTTGCGGCAGGCCGTTGACGCCGCGGTCGTAATAGGCTCCCAGCAGGAACTGCGATTTGGCATCGCCGCCGTCCGCCTTTTGATAGAGGGCTTTGATTTCGGTGAGAGGCGGATCTGCGGCGCCCCCGGACTTGCCCGCCGCCTCACCCTCGGCGGCAAGACCGCTCAACATTCCGCCGGCCAGGACCGCAATCGCCGCCAACAGGCGTCTCAACAATTTGTTCATCGCGGGGAACCTAGCCAAGACCCGCCGCGAAAGCAAATGAACGAAATGTCGCCCGGCTCCGGGGGCGCGCGTCACTTCCACAATCCTGAGGCCCATCCGTCGAATGCCGTGGCGTCCTTTCAGGATTGGGACGAGGTTTCTCCTTGGATTGCGCGTTCCGCGCTAGCGCTCATCCAGGGGGAACACGGGGCGGCGTATGCGTTTGAAGGGGAGGCTTTTCAAGTTGCTGGCGCAGGGGCCTGGGGTGTCGACCCAGTAGCTTCGGGCGACGATGGGATCGTAGGCGGTCCGGTGGGCGACGGCGGCCTTGACGCCGATGAAGGAGAATTGGGCGGGATCGATGCCCTGGCTGCGCCATTGTCCCAAATCGAAGGGGGGGGTCTTGCGGCTGGTCAACAGGAGGGTGATGCCCTCGTGTCTCGCCACGGCGGTCGGTCCCATGTGGAAGGTGTCGCCCGACATGGAGGCGAGGTGGCTGCGGGGGTTCTCCAGCTTGAACCGCCCGTCGCTGCGAGACACGAACTCAACCTCCAGTTCCAACGGGCCGGCGTCCAGCCGGCTGCCCTTGCCGCCAATGGCGACGGTTGTGCGGTCGCCGGGCTTGAGTTCGGCGAGCGCTTGGACGGCGTCGGGATCGTTGATGGCGACGGCGGCGTTTTGGAAGCCCCGTTCGACGAAGGCGCGCAAGACGCCGGTCCCATCGCCGGGCGCGCCGCCGCCTATGTTGTCGGAGGGTTCGATGATTGCGGTCAGGCCGGGAGCAGAGGGTTCGATCTGGTCGAGGACCTCATTGATGGGGCGTTCGGTGACGTTGCCATCGGCCCGGCGTTCATGGGCGAGATTCTTGAGCTGTTCCAGATGGGCGAGGGCGGCAGGCATGGGAGGGTCGCCGTCATGATGCTCGATCACGGCGCCGAAGCTGACGCCGGTCTGGGGGGTGTCGGCGAAGGCATAGCCGGCGTTGACATTGACCGCCCAGATGTCGGCGTGTTCGGCCTCGATGCGTCGGGCGGCGGATTGGAGCGTTTGCATGGGCTCCGCTGCGGTTGCCACGCCGGTGGGCGGCCAGACGATGTCGGCGGGCATCCAGATGGCGCGTGTGCGCTGGCCGGTTTCGAAACGGCGTTGAAGCAGTCGCGCCGCGCGGACGGCGGCGTCCCGGGCGTCGGTGTGCGGGTTCTCGCGATAGGCGACGAGGCATTCCGCGCCGCAGGTCATTTCCCAGGTGAAATTGGCGTGGAGGTCGTAGACTCCGAAGATGGGCAGTCGGGCGGCGCGGTCCAGTTGTCGTATACGGAACAGCAGTTCGCCTTCGACGTCGGCGATCGACCGGGTCGCCATGGCCCCGTGGAGGACGAGGTAGATCGCGTCAAGGCCCGCCATGAGAGCCGGTCTGGCGTGAGCTTGGAACTCCTCCCAGAACTGTGTGATGACGGCGTCGTCCACGGTCGGTCCGGGGGCGGCCCGATAGTCGACGGAAGGAATGACGGTCCAGCCGCATTCGTCGGCGACTTCGAGAAAGCCGCCCATCGGCGAAGCGTCATCGCGCCGGTTCAGGAGTTCGTCTCCTCGCGAGATCTCGAATTCCGAGAGTCCGGTCGTTCCCTCGAGGAAGTTGTGAGTCTCGTGGAACAGGCCGGCGAGCAGGACGCGTTTGGTGCGGTCAACCATGGCGGGGAGACATTCGAAGCTCGAACCGGGAGCTTACAGGATTCCGTGCTTCCGAAACACCTCGCCCATGGGGACGCCATTGGCGAGGTCGGCTCGAGCGACGTTCTCGCCGGAGACTTTCTCCGAGGCCAGGCGAAGGGCGTCGCCGGCGACCCGTGCCGGTATCACGACAACGCCGTCCTCGTCGCCGATAAGATAGTCGCCGTTCCTGGCCTCGACGTCGCCGATTCGAATGGGTTGACCGATTTCGACGATATCCGCGCGGCCCTTGCTGTCGGCGGGATGGGCGCCGATCCCGAAGACAGGAAACCCGGAGTCGGCGAGGCCCCAGAGGTCGCGGGTGCAGGCGGTCATGACGACGCCGCGCACGCCCTTGTAGATGCAGGCCGTCGTCAACAGTTCGCCCCAGAAGCCGCAGGTGTCGTTGTCGGAGCCATCGACGAGCAGCACCTCGCCCCGGGACATGGCTTCGACCGCGCCGATTTCGAGGCGATAGGGTTCGGCGGGGATCTCGGAGACGCTTTCGGCGCGGGCGGTGAAGATTCGACCGCGCACGGATTTGGTTTCCGTGAGGGGTTTGATGCGGGAGGGCAGCGTCTGATTGCGAAAACCGAGTGAGTCGAGCACATCGCAGACAACGGCGGCGTAGAGTGGCTCGAGGCTTTCGAGGATGTCGTTGGAAACGTCAGGGGGGATATCCATGAGGCTGATTGGTTCTGTGGATGGTGTCCGGGGTCGCGTGGTGGCTGAGGTTGCTCAGATGGAGTCGGCGATGTCCATCCAGCAGCGGTAGACCTCCAGGTTGTTGACGACGATCTCGATGGATCTGATTTTCCGGGGTTCGAATTCGGCGAAGGTTCGAATGGCCTCGAGGGTCAGTTGGGCGGCGCGTTCCGCGGGAAGTTCGGCGACGCCGGTGCCGAGTGCGGGGAAGGCGATGGTTTCATGGCCTCGACGTTCGGCTCCGAAGAGGGCGCGAAGGACGCAGCGTTGGAGGCAGCCGGCGCCTTTGGCGGCGGCGGCGGCATGAGCGATCTCCTTGGCTCGCAGGTTGCCGGCCTCGGTCCAGACGACGTCGCCCAAACTGATGGGGGCGAAGCGACGCGCCTGGGATTCGATTTCGTCGCCGCCGGCTTCGCGGAGCGCGTTGGCGACTCCCTTGCGCATGGTCAAGGCGCGGCTGGCGGCGTTGACGATGACATCCGCCTTGGTTTGGGGCAGGTCGGCGACGCTCAGGGTGACGCTGATATTGCCGACGCGCCGGCAGTGTTCGGATTCCATGACGAAGCCCGGAGGTTCCTGATGGTGGCCCTGCAGGTTGCGCGCGACAATGTCGGCGGTGGCGGGGCGGGCGTCGGGAGCCTTCTGCATCATGGTCTCGATCATCAGGTAGAGGAAGGCCTCGACCGGATCCGAGGTTTGAGGCGGTTGGTAGGGTTGGTGGAGGTGCGCCTCGCGTATCTTGGCGACCTCGGGTCCGGGGAACGGAGGTTCCTTTCGTTTGAGAAAGTGGGTCGATGCGCCGAGGCCGTAGATGTCGCAGCGGCGGTCCAAGGGCTGGTCGCGCCATTGTTCAGGCGCGGCGAAGTAGGGGGAGCCGGCGTAGCTGGTTCCCCGCTCGGCGATGGCCGGAATGGCGATGCCGAAATCCCCCACGGTGATGCTGCCGTCGCCGCGCAGAAACAAATTGGGCGGCTTGACGTCGCAATGCACGACGCCGGCCTGATGGACGGCGTGCAGTCCCCTGGCGGCCTGGGCCACGATTCGCGCCACCACGCCGACGGGCGCATCCAGGCGCGCCTGCATCAGCCAGCGGGTGAGTTCGCCCAGGTCGATGCCGTCGACGTGTTGTTGGACGAGGAACGGCACGCCGTCCTCGAAGCCGGCGTCCATGACGGCGATCGTGTGGGGCGAGGAGACCCGTGCGGCCAGGTGGGCCTCCTTGAAAATGTCGCCCTCATCCATGGGGCGGAAGGTCTTGATGACGAGGGGCACCCTCAGGATCGGGTGGCTGGCCAGGAAGACCGAGCCCATGCCTCCCTTGCCGAGCAGGCTTTGGATGGTCAGCCCGCGGAAGGTCGCCCCCGGCTTCAAAGGCAGCCCGTCATCGATGGGCTCGAACGCTGCGTGCGGCGTGGGGGTGGGAGATGTGGCAGTCATCGATCGGGTTTCCTTCCCCCGCGGATGTTACAGTTCTTTGTGGCGAAAGCAATCGATCGTGTGGTCGTTGACCATTCCGGTCGCCTGCATGAAGGCGTAGCAGATGGTTGATCCGACGAAGCGGAATCCGCGCCGTTTGAGTTCCTTGCTCATGGCGTCCGACTCCGGAGTGGAGGCGGGCACATCCTTCAGGGTTGGCCACCGGTTCTGGATGGTCTTTCCATTGACGAAGCGCCAGATGAACGGGGCGAAGCCGTCGAACTGCTCCTGTGTGTCCAGGAAGGCCCGGGCATTGGACGCTGCGGATTCGACCTTCAGGCGGTTGCGCACGATTCCCGGGTCCTGGAGCAGTTTCTCGATCCTGGTCCGGCTCCAGCGGGCCATCTTTTCCGGTTCGAAGCCGTCGAATGCCTTGCGGTAGTTCTCGCGCTTGCGGAGGATGGTGATCCAGCTCAGTCCAGCCTGTGCGCCCTCGAGAATGAGGAACTCGAAGAGGCGTTGGTCGTCGTGCAACGGCACGCCCCACTCCTTGTCGTGGTAGGCGACGTAGAGCGGGTCGGAGCCACACCATTCGCAACGTTGTTTCATTGCCGGAGTGTCGCGGGAGCCGGGGCGCCTTTCAAGTTGTTCGACGACTGAAGGCCCAGACTCGTCGGGGGCGGCGCGCCCGGATCACCCCAGGCGGCGCCTTGGAACGCCGGTCCCGGGAGATTCAGGTCGTCATTTCCGGAGATTGAAACGGACATTCGGTTTCAGTAGAGTCCGCCGTCGTCGGAAATCCAATCCATTCACCTTTCACCCGAAGCACAGACCCATGGCGGAACTTGAAGAACTCATCAACCTGAACTGCATCCTCGGCGAGAACCCGTTGTGGAACACCCATGATCAGTGCATTTACTGGGAGGATATCGAGGGGAAGAAGGTGCATCGCTTCGATCCCGCCACGAAACAGCATGTCGAGCTCTACGATGAATCCAAGATCGAGGACGGTCAGAAGGTGGGCGGATTCACCTTTCAGGCGGATGGCGATCTACTGTTGTTCCGGGAGCGTGATTTTGCCCTGTTGAAGCCGCATGGGGACGTGGTCGTGGTGGAGAAATCGGTGGAAGAGGTCGCGCGGCGCCGGGAGCAGGGTTTGGCCCGGTTCAATGATGTCAGCGCGGATCCCCTGGGACGGGTGTTGGCTGGCAGCATCGGCGAGGACGCTTCGAAGGGCGGCCTTTACCTTGTGGATCTCGACGGTTCGGTGACGCCCCTGTGGCAGGGGACCCAGATATCCAATGGGATGGGGTTTGTCGGGCCCAACTGGGAAACGATGTATTGGACGGATTCCACGCGCAGCACGATCTTTCGGTTTCCCTTCGATCCCCAGACGGGCGAGATTGGCGGCAGGCCCTACAAGGCGGACGGCAGCGTCGACGAAGACTTCGTTTTCTACCGCGCGCCAGAGATTGAAGGCACGACGGATGGTATGACGGTGGATGTGGCGGGGAATGTCTGGTCGGCGCGTTGGGATGGGAACGCGATTGTGAAGATCGGCCCGGACGGCGTCCGGATACCGGAAGGGACGGTGGAGATTCCGGTTCGAAATGTGACGTCGCTCTGTTTCGGCGGCCCCGAACTGAACGAGTTCTACATCACGACGGCACGGGTGAATCCGGAGGAGCAGGAAGTCTCCCTCGCGAGGGATGTGGATGGCGCGCTCTATCGCATCGCTGCGGGAACCTCCGGGCCGGCGGAGTTTCAGTCGCGGATCCTGCTGGGTTGAGCGGCGCGGTTCTGGAATGGAACGACTGTGAGCGATTCCGTGAAACCCACCAAGCCGGTTGTCCGGTTCATTGACCTGTTCTGTGGACTGGGCGGCTTTCACCTGGCGGCAAAGGCGGCCGCGCGCAAGCACGGCGCAAAGGCGGAGTGCGTCTTTGCCAGCGATATCGACAAGTATTGCCGCCGGGTCTACGAGGGCAATTTCAAGTTTGCTGCTGAGGGTGACATTACGAAGGTCGACGCGGCTGATGTTCCGGATCATGAACTCCTTTTGGCGGGGTTTCCGTGTCAGCCCTTCAGCATCATCGGTCAACGGAAGGGGTTCGAGGACACGCGGGGAACGTTGTTTTTCGATATCGCCCGGATATTGGAGGCCAAGCGTCCGGAGGCGTTTGTCCTGGAGAATGTTCGTATGCTTCAGGGGCACAACGGCGGACGCACCATCGCGCGCATCATGGAAACGCTGGCTGAGTTGGGCTACCAGGCGGAGTTCCGGGTGCTCAACGCCTTGGATTTCGGACTGCCCCAGAAGCGGCAACGGGTGTTTATCGTGGGGTTCCGGAAGGCGGTCGCATTTGCCTGGCCTGCCGGCGGGGTTCCCATGAAGCCGTTGTCAGCAGTGTTGGAAACGAAGGTCGACGAGAAGCATTATGCGTCGGAGCACATACGGACGAATCGATTGGCCAAGCACGACCCCACGGAGGAGTTGACCATCTGGCACGAGAACAAGTCTGGAAACGTCAAGGCGA
>CAZFLK010000171.1:0-12585 GCA_964519245.1 uncultured Verrucomicrobiota bacterium | reverse complement strand
TGTTGGAGTGTTGGAGTGTTGGAGTGTTGGAGTGTTGGAGTGTTGGAGTGTTGGACGCGCCTTGCTGTGCGGGGAGTTGCTCGTGGGCAAGGCCCTTTCAACTGGCGTCGGATCGCTCGCATCGAACTGAAATGAAATGAACAGACGCGGCTTGATTCTACTCGGGGTGAGTCTTGGGGTTTGCTGTCAGACTGTGGTCGGGCAAGGCTCGGGCCATCGAGAACCTGGCGAAACCCGCATGCAGGTATACCCCGGCCCGGTCAACGGCGTCCTGATCGAGTCGAAAGGTCAGCGCGTGGTTGTCTATGGCGATCCCTCCGGCGGCCTTGAGGACAAAGTGAATTCCGTCCTGTTCACCCATCATCGTCGGGATGTGGTTTGGGCGGGGCGCGACCTGGTTGAACAGGGGGGCTTGGCGTATGTGCCGGAGGCTGAGCGGGCTTATTTTGAGGATCCGGCGAAGCAGTGGGAGGATTTCATCAAGATCCGCTTGAAGGACACGCAGCAGCAGACGACCAAATTGCTGGCCAAGCCGTTGCAGGTCGGCCTGGGGTTGGCGGAGGGCGATGTGATCGAAGTTGGCGAGGTGGGATTGAAGGTTTACGACACGCCCGGGTTCACCCGCGGCTCGATTTCCTACGTCGGGAAGATCGACGGCCAAACCGTGGCGTTCACAGGCGACCTGATCTATGGCGACGGCCGGATCCTGGACCTCTACAGTTTTCAGGACAAGATCCCGGAGGCGAAGATTGGCGGTTATCATGGCTACGGGGCCCGGTTGGCCCCGTTGTTGGACAGCCTGCGGAAGATCAGGGCTTTGAAGCCGGACTTGATTGTGCCGGCGAGGGGGCCGGTGATTCGCGATCCTGCGGCGGCGATCGACCGATTGATCGCGCGGATTGAGGCGCTCTATCGGAACTACCTCTCAACGAACGCGCTCTACTGGTATTTCAAGGCGGATCGAATGAAGGCCTGCGCGGAACGCATCCTGGGGCCGGGCGCGGAATACGAATTCATGCCCTATTCCCACCATGAGGAGATGCCTGGGTGGGTCATTGCGACCGGAACGACGCGGATCGTGGTTTCTGAAGATGGCTCCGGCTTCATGCTCGATTGCGGCAGTCAGCGCTACATTGACTTCGTCAAGAAGCTCATGGATGACGGATTGCTGAAGAAGATCGACGGCATCTTTGTCACCCACTACCACGGGGATCATACCGATTACGTCCAGCGCGCCGCGGAGGCGTTCCAGTGCCCGGTCTATTCGACCGTCGAGTACGAGGATATTCTCGAGAATCCCTCGGCCTACCATATGGCGGCCATGACGCCGCACGCGATCAAGAACGTGATCGGCAAAAAGGACGGGGCAAAAATGAAGTGGAAGGAGTTTGAGTTCACCTTCCACTACTTTCCGGGGCAGGCCTTGTATCACGGGGCCTTGTTGGTCGGGAAGGAGGGTGAGACGCCCATCTTCTTCATTGGCGACGCGTTCACGCCATCGGGCATGGATGACTATTGCACCTTGAACCGGAATCTCGTCCGTGAGGATCAGGGCTACCTGCTTTGCTTTCGGAAGTTGCGGGAGATGAAAGGGGACTATTGGTTGATGAATGAGCATGTTAACTTCGTGTTCCGTTACACGCCCGCGCAATTGGACTACCTGGAGTCGCGTTATCGCAAGCGCGCGGCGATACTCTCCACGTTGTTTCCCTGGGACGATCCCAACTACGGGATCGATGAGCAGTGGGCCTGGTTTTACCCCTATGGCGCGGAGACGCAGGCGGGGCGTCGCGTGAGCCATGAGATTCAGATTTGGAATCATTCGGACAGGGAACGGACGTATTCGATCCGGTGCAATGTGCCGGAGGGAATGATCCAATTGGATCATGCATTGAACGCCACCGTGCCGGCTGGAGAGCGGATATCGATCCCCTTGCGGGTGTATGTTTCAAAGGATGCGAAACCCGGGAACCATCTTATTACGGCGGATCTCTTCAGCGAAGGCATGGCCTTCAGGGAATGGGCGGAGTGCATCGTGACGGTGACGAAGTAAACGGATGAAGGGGGCGTGGACGGTGAGCAGTCGTTAGTGATCAGTAATCAGGAGTGGGAAGGGAGACGTCGTTGATTGAGAAGGTTACATTGAGGGATATCGCGGGACGCATCGGTCGGTTCCGGGCGGGGTTGACTCCATTTGCGGACCTGGTGGCCTGGGCGCGGGAGGCGATCATGGCGCCGGAGTTTCCGGAGGAGGAAAGCGATCTGATCATGGAGATGCTGCAGGATATCAGCGCCAGTTCGGAGGCGATGCTGGACAAGGCTTTGGAAACGCATGACACCGTCCTGAAGGCGTTGAGTTCCTGCAGCCCGCCGGATGTGTCGAAGAATTGAGAAGGATGAGAAGGCTGTCAGAGCAGATTTGGAGGGCCGAGCAGGGCTCGGCATCGGCGTTGGTTTACGGTTCACGCCGAGCCATGCTCGGCGCGCCGTTGCTCGTGTTCACGCTCTTGATCGTGGCGTTGGGCGTTTCCGGTTGCGGCCCGGAACCGCCTCCCATGAACCCGGCCGACCGCGTTTCCATCGACCTGACCACCTCCAGTTTTACCGCTGAGGTGCGGAAGAACGAAGGTGTGGCCCTGGTGGACTTCTGGGCGACTTGGTGTGGTCCGTGCAAGCGGATCGCTCCAACCGTGGAGGCCGTTGCGGCGAAGTATGAGGGCAGGGTCCTGGTCGGCAAGGTGGACGTGGATCAGGAACCGGACCTGGCGCGGGAGTTTGGCGTGCGGGGCATTCCAACACTGAAAGTCTTCAAGAACGGGAAGGTGGTGGATGAGTTGGTCGGCGTCGTTTCGCAGCGGAGGATTGAGGCGGCGCTGGATCGGCATCTGGTCGACTGAGATGGAGTTCGCAGCGGGAGGGGTGGCGTGACGACTTCGATCCGCCTATAGTCGGGAGCATGTTCCCTGGACTGGAACCCATTCTGACCATTCTGTTGGTTGCGCTTGCGATCGCGGCGCTGTATTGCGGCGCGCGACGCGTCGATGGCGGCCACGGCCATCATTCAGCCTTGGCGGCGTCGCTGATTGTTGGCGCGGTCGTTGCGCTGGGGTGGGGTTGGATTCAATCCCAGGCAATGCGGGGCTCCAAGCAGGCGGTGACGCACCGCCCCGTGAAGAAGCAAACGCCGGGCTTCATCACCTCGGATTCCTGCCGCAGTTGCCATCCGCAACACTACGCAAGCTGGAAACATTCCTACCACAGCTCCATGACGCAGCTCCCGGACGCCGAATCGGTTCAAGGCGACTTCGAGGATGCCGAAGCTCATTTTGAAGGCGCGACGTTTCGCATGATGCGAAAGGATAGTGGCTACTGGGTGGAGATGCCCGCGTTGGCGGAGGATGGGAGAGCAGATGCGACGCGACCTCCCTTGATGAGGAAGATCGAGCTTGTAACCGGCTCGCATCACTACCAGGTCTACTGGTTCTCCAGCGGGCACACTGCGCGGATGGATCAGTTTCCGCTCGTGTGGTTGATCGAGGAACGGCGTTGGGTCCCCCGCGAGTCCTCCTTTTTGGCGCCTCCTCACCAAGGGATGTCATTGGAGGAAGGGCGGTGGAACGAGGGCTGCATTCGTTGCCATGCCACCGGGAGCAACCCGCATTGGCAGAATCACTTTGAGATGTATCCCACAGTCGCAGAGTTCGGGATTTCCTGCGAGGCCTGCCATGGCCCGGCGGAAGAGCATGTCGCCATCAATGGCAACCCGCTGCGCCGCTATTCCAGGCGCGGGAACGAGCAGGATGACGAAACTTCCATCCTGCCGACGCGCCTTGGCGACCCGCTGAATTCCCAGGTCTGCGGCCAATGTCACAGCGTCAATGTCGAAGCGTCAGTGACCCTTCGGGAGAAATGGCGACAAGAGGGTTTTTCCTATCGGCCGGGCGACGACCTGCGTGAGGAAAGGGATGTGTTCCGCCCCACGGATCCGGCCATGGTGGAGGCGTATGGCGGCAAGGATTCTGCCTTCATTCGCAACTTTTTCTGGAGCGACGGGATGATTCGTGTGGCAGGCCGGGAGTACAACGGGCTGCTGGAAACGCCGTGCCACCAGCATGGAGCCTCCGATCGTAGGATGTCCTGTTTCTCCTGTCATCAACTGCATGGCGACGCAGGAGATGAACGTGGCCTGAAGGCGTGGGCGAACGATCAATTGAAACCGGAGATGCGAGGGAATCAGGCGTGCCTCCAATGCCACGATGAGGTGGCCAACGACATCAGCGCGCATACGCATCATTCGCCCGGTTCGAGCGGCAGTCTTTGCTACAACTGCCATATGCCGTACACGACCTATGGGCTGTTGACGTCGATCCGGAGCCATCAGGTCGATTCGCCTGATGTCAGGACCAGTCTGGCCACAGGCCGTCCGAACGCCTGCAATCAATGCCACTTGGACCGGACGTTGGATTGGGCTGCGCATCAACTTGAGGACTGGTACGGGGTGCCGCGACCCGAGCTCTCGGCGGAAGAGCGGGAAGTGGCGGGGGCGGTATTGTGGACGCTGAAAGGCGACGCGGGGCAACGGGCCTTGATGGCCTGGAACCTGGGTTGGGAATCCGCCGTTGAGGCTTCTTCGGATGGCTGGCGGGAGCGTTACCTGGCGCATTTGCTGGAAGACCCCTATGATGCGATTCGTTTCATGGCGCAACGCTCGTTGAGGAAGTCGCCGGGTTATGAGAATTGGGCATATGATCACCTCGCGGCTGCATCGACGCGGAAAATGGCTGCGGATGAAGCGATCAAGATCTGGCGCGGCATGGCGATCCGGGATCAGGAACGGGAGGTGTCGTCTGCAACCTTGGTTCGGGCAAGCGGCCAGCTGGACGCTGCGCGTTTCGACAGACTCGCGGAGCAACGTGACGACACCCCAATCGTCCTGAGCGAATAGAGGCCGTGAGCGGTTGGCTGGCTCCCGACGACCGTGCCTGACCGCCGGCTTTCAGAACAGCTCGGTCAAAGGCCGGCCGGATTCGAGCAGGTTGAAAGGGCGGCCCTGCGCGTCCAAGGCAGAGAGATCATCGATGCCCATGGCATGATAGACCGTCCTGGTGATGTCCTCGGGGCCGACCGGGTTTTCCGCGGGATACTCGGCATGCTTGTCACTCCGGCCAAAAGTCTGCCCCCCTTGGATGCCGCCGCCGGCCAGGAGCACGCTTTGGAGGGCGGTCCAATGATCGCGCCCGGCTCCGCTGACGCCTCCGGTTCTGCGATCGCCAATCTTCGGGCGGCGACCCATCTCGCTGTTGACGATCACCAGGGTCTGGTCGAGCAGGTCGAGCCGAACCAAGTCCTCCAAGAGGGCCGAGTAGGCCCGGTCGAATTCTGGGAGCAAGTTCTCCTTGAGGCACTCGAAATTGTTGCCGTGGGTGTCCCAACCGCCGGCGCTGCGACATTTCTTCTTCAGCTTTGTGTCCTCCTTCCAGAAGACGGTGATGAAGGGGACGCCGGCCTCGGCCAGCTTTCGGGCCATGAGCAGGCTCATGCCGTTCGTGGTCTCGCCATAGCGTTGGCGGACGGATTCCGGCTCTCTGGCCACATCGAACGCCCCGGCGGCTCCGGTCGAGGCCAACAGGGAAAACGCTTTCTGCTGTTGGTCTGAAAAATTCGTCGTCGATGCGACGTGGTCAAGGTTTCGTCGCGCGGCATTGAAGGAATTCATCAATGCTTGTTGGGCATCGAGACGGTCGAGGTTGCGGCCGGCCTGCAGGGTCAGGGAAGGCGCGGTGAATCGAAGGGGGTTGTTCTCACTGCCATGGACATAAAAGGGATCGTGTGCGGCCCCGAGTCGCGCGGCGAACTGTCCGGGGCGAGTGTAGGGAGCCCGACTGGGCTTGTGGGGCAGGGTGATGACCTGGGGCAAAGCTGGATGCGCCGGAAGCCGGGAACCGATCACGGACCCCATGAAGGGCCAGTCGTCGGAATGGGGACGGCGGTCGTTGCCCTGGGTCTTGAAGGTGAGGTCCGGAACATGCCCGGTGAGGTTGTAGTAATAGCCGGCGTGATGGTCGCCCGTGGCCTGTCCGCGATCTGTGACCGTGCGGACAATGGCCAGATGGCGGGCCTGTTTGGCGGTCAGCGGCAGGTGTTCACAAAGCTCGATCTCCGGGGCGGAGGTGCGGATGGGATTGAAGGGACCGCGATACTCGGACGAGGCCTCCGGTTTCATGTCCCAGGTGTCGATGTGCGATGCCCCGCCGCAGAGAAAGAAGAGAATCGTCGATTTGGCCGCGCCCGATTTGGAGGCGCGCCCGGAAGCCTGGGCGATGGGGGTGGCCAGGCCGGGGGGCTGAAAGCGGAAACCTGCGATGCCGGCTGCGGACGCGACCAGAAAGGTGCGGCGTGATGTTCTCGGCGATTGTTTCATGGGTTGTAATCGCGAGAATGACAGGTTGTGGGCGCTGATTCAAGGCGCGGGGCGCGCGGTTATTCGGGCTTCAAATACTCCGGATAGCGCCACTTGAACGTCTTGTCGCGACGGTAGGTCCCCTTGGTTCCGCCATACTTCGCGAAGATCTCGTCGCACTCGGCGAGGTAGGCGGCGAGTTTCTTTGGATCGGCGAAGGGGTCGTGGGTCATGCGGCGCCATTCCCGGAGCGCTGCCAGCAGTCGGGTCCGGGCGCCCGCATGTTGGGGCTCCGTCGCGAGGTTGACCCATTCATCCGGATCGTTCCGCAGGTCGTAGAGTTCGATCATTGGTGGGTTCCGCCATGTTTCGTAGGCACGGCGAATTTTCTCGGGCGCGGCATCGATCTCCCGGGTGTTTGCGCCGGCGACAAAGAAGCTTTGTTGCACGATCTCATAGTTCTCGACCGTTCTGGTGCGGCGTTCCGGGGCGAGGTTGAGAATCAGTTTGAAGCGCTCGTCGCGCACCGTGCGCTGGGGGAAGGCCCAGAATGCGGTGGAACCAGCCTTGCCGGTGAACAGGTAGCGGCGCCAGGGAGTGGTTGTCGGGGCGCCGTTCAGATCCAAGAGGGAGCGTCCCGGCAGAGTGGCGGGGGCGTCGATCGAGAGACCGGCCAGAATCGTCGGCAGAATATCGATGGAGCTCACCAATTCCCGGCGGACCTGCCCCCCGTTTACGCGGGCGGGCCAACGAAGCATCATGGGGACCCGCAGGCCTCCCTCGTAGGCGGTGGTCTTGCCCCGGGAGAACTGGGCGCCGTGGTCGCCCAAGTAGATCACCAAGGTGTTGTCTGCATCGGGGCGCTCCCGCAAGACGTCCAGCAACATGCCGACCCCGGCGTCGAGCCGAAGCATGCAATTGTAGTAATCGGCAACGTGCTGGCGCAACCGGGGCGAATCGGCGCCGATGTGGGACAGCATACGTTGCACGTCCTTGCCGCTGATGGGATTCTCCGGGAGTCCGTGCTGCTGACGGATGAGGGGGAAGTGCGCATCCGGAAAGTTGACCATCAGGAAGCAGGGAGCTTCTCCGGCGGTGAGAAACTCCCTGGCTTTGTCCGCAAACTTGCGCATTGGGCGATCGCCAAAATTGCTGCCGGAAAAGGCCTTGAAGTCGAAGGGGAAGGCGGATGCCGGATTCACGTGAAGTTTGCCGATGATGCCGGTGCGATAGCCATGGTCCTTCAGAATGCTCGCCATATTCGGGAAATCTCGGAAGAGGGTGTATTTGTGGGTGGCCAACCCGAGGTGACCGTTCTGATGATTGTAGAGTCCGGTCAGGATACTGGCGCGCGAGGGACTACAGACGGAATAGGTGACGTAGGCATTGGCGAAACGCATGCCGTCCGCCGCGAGTTGGTCGAGGTTGGGCGTGACGATGTTCGGGTCGCCATAGCAGCTCAGGTGCGGACCATTGTCCTCGGAGGTGATCAGCAGCACATTCGGAGCCGCAAGCAGGGCGCTCGCCGCGAAGAAGCACAAAAGGGAGATCCATCTCATATCGAAACCTTTGTGCCTGTTGCGTCTCGGGACGGCAAAAGGAAACTGGCGTTGTCCCGCCACGCCGCGCGGTTCAGATTTTGCCCTGCGCGGCGAGGTCGGTCTCCAGTTTCCTCTGATAGGCGGCCTTGGCGGTCTTGTCCTCCTTGGCTCGGGCGGCATAGAAGACAAAGCCCAAGGCGGGGCGAGGACGGGTAGGAGAATGGTTGCCGTCGGCGCGATGGATCGTCAGCGCGTGATGAACCAGCAGGTCGCCCGGAGCTGCCGGAACCGCGACCTCGCGCTTTGCCTCTGCGTCCCTGCCATAGTCGGCGATGCCCTGGGAGAACCCCAGGGTCTCCGTTCGACGGTGCTCCCGCATGCCGTCTCGATGCGACCCGGGCAGGTAACGGACGCAGCCGTTTTCCTCGTCCACGGACTCCAGCGCCAGCCACATGGTGACCGCCTCGCAGGGATTGAGCTTGAAGTAGAACCCGTCCTGGTGAGGCGGGGTGGGTTTGCCGTTCCCCGGAGGTTTGCAGAAGTATTGGAGATTCATGCCGACGACCTCGTCCTGCAGAAGCTCCCGCGCCAGGCTCTCGAAACGCCCCCCGAACATGAGGCCTTCAAAAAATGGGTCGTTGCGCGCCATTCCTTGCAGTTGCTTCAGCGAGGAAGGGTCGTCCTTGTTCTCGAAGAAGACGTGTTCCCGAGGCATGCCGGGTACAACGTCGCGAATAAAGCGGGCCAGGTTCGTTTTGACGTCGGCAATTCCTTGCGCATCGAGGAATCCAGGGAGGGCGACGAAGCCGTCCTTGTCGAAAGCGTCTTTCATCTGGCCGTTGGTTGAGGGGAGCGGATCCGCTTTCCATCTTTCTTGCGCGTCCATGAGTAGTCCTTCGGATCGAATGCGTAGGCGTCCTTCTTCGGCGCCGGTTGGGCCCAGTGGGACGGCAGCCAGAGGGAAAGCTCTTCGATGATTGTCCGGCTTTCGCGATGTCGGGCGCGGTTGCTCCATTCATTGGGGTCGTTGCGGTGATCGTAGAGTTCTTCCGAGCTGTCACTGTAGCGCGTGTAGCGATGAGTGAGTGTGCGCACACTGGCCTGTCCGGGCTTGAAGATGGTGACGGCCGGGCGTTCGCGTGGCGTGGCGGGATTCCTCAATTGCGGAACCAGGGAAATGCCATCGAGGTTCGAACGGGGCGGCAAGCCGCAGAGTTCGACGAGCGTGGGATAGAGATCCACGAGGCTGACGGGTTGGGCGCAGGTTGATCCGTTTCCGCTCATCGCGGGCGCGGCCACAATCAGTGGAACGCGGGAGGCCTCCTCCCAGAGAGTGGATTTGTGCCAGTGTTCCTTCTGGCCGTGATGCCAGCCGTGGTCGGACCAGAGGACGATGATGGTGTTGTCTGCGTATGGCGATCTGTCCAAGGCGGTCAACAAGCGCCCCACCTGGGCGTCGGCGAAGGAGATGCTGGCGAGGTAGGCCTGAACGGCGTGCTTGTAGCGGTCGGCCCCCTTGATCTTCTCAAAGTCCGAGCGGCGGGCCTTGGCCAGGTCCCGGCCTTCCTGGGGCACATCCTTCAGGTCAAAGGGCTTGGCGACCGGAAGCTGGATGCCGTTCAGCGGGTGAAGATCAAAATATTTCTGCGGCGCGTACCAGGGCAGGTGGGGGCGGAACAAGCCACAGGCCAGGAAGAAGGGCTTGGCGTGATGGCGTTTCAGGTTCGCCAGGGTGAAGTCGACCGTCCGCGCGTCGTCATACTTGGTTTCCTCCTTCCGCGGAAGGGCCCCCCAATCGTTCTCATGGGGAAGCTTGGGGACGCGGCTGAAGGGGAAGCCCTTGGGAGCTGGGGCGACATTCGACCAGGGGTAGTTGAGTTTGTGGCCCCGGAACCAGGGATCATCGTTGAAGACGAGTCGCTGGAACCGATCCCATTGATCGGGAGGATTACTGCCGGCCGTGTGGTGGAAGATCTTGCCTGCGCCGACGACGGAATAGCCGTTCGCCTTGAAGTGCATGGGGATGGTGACGAGCCCGGGGCGGTGTGGGCGCCACCACTGAGCGTTGTTGTAGACGCCGCTGGTGGAGGGCATCAAGCCGGTCATGACCGCCGTACGGCTGGGGCAACAAACCGGCGACGCGCAGTGCGCGTTGGTGAAAGCGACGCCCCGTTTGGCCAGGCGGTCGATGTTCGGCGTGTGATTCCTGCCGGGGTAGCCGCGGAGGAAGCCAACCCAGTCGTTCATGTCATCGACCGCGATGAACAGGACATTGGGGCGGGGGGCGCGCTCCGAAGTCCGGTCGCCGCCGGACGCGGTCGCGGCAAACAGCAACGTCAAGATTGCTGTGAGCCGGCCAATTTCGGAGACTCGACGCATGGGGGGCGGGCGTCGCTCACAACTGCGACCAGTAGGCGATGGTGTCCTGCAGATACGACTCGACCCAGGTCATGACGACGTCGACGCCATGCGCGCCATGGACGCGTTCGTGGCCGCAGGTTGCAATGCGGACGCGGTAGTCCGGATAAGCCTGCAGCGTCTGAATCTTCTCGGCCAGGTCGATTTCATCGCCGGCCAGAAAGGTGAGGGCGTTGTCGTCGTTGAAGAGGAAGGAGCCGATGCCGCCGCGCTGGGTGCCGATCACCGGCAAGCCGCAGGCCATGGCTTCCAAGGGCGTGGTGCAGAGGGATTCATCGCCTTCGGTGGGATGCAGGAAGATGTCGTAGCGGGGCAGGATGTTGGGCAGTTCGCGCAAGGGATCCGAGATGGGATGCACCTCGAGAGGGATGCCGTTTTGCACGGCGAAAGAGCGTAAGCGGGCGACGTACTGCGAGTCGCCTTCGCCGTACATGTCCAAGGTCGCCTCGGGATTCGTTTCGCGAACCTTCGCCAGCGCCTTTAGCGCCGTCATGGCGCCGCTGCCCTCGGTCAAGGTGCGAAACAAGAGCATCTTGTTCGCAGGGGCGGATTCCGGTTTGACGGGTTGGTTGTACAGATCCGTTCGGATCAAGGGCTGGATGACATCGGCGTGACTCACGTTGAAACCCGTGTGCCAGGCGAGATCCTTCATGGACAACGAGCAGAAGTAGACGCGTTTGAAGGCAAACGTGTGGATGGAACCCGGTTCCGCTTCGGGCGCGTCCTTCCCCCCGGAATAAAGGTAGGGCATGCGCTTGATGCTCTTGTCGAAGCGGGTCGGCGCCTTCTTGTCCCAGGCGTCGCGTTGGCCGGACATCTCCAGGCTCTTTCGCAAGGCTCCGTCCTTGAAGGACAGTTTCTCGGCGTTCCAGAAATCCAGCCAGGGGTCGACTTTCAGTTCGGAGACCAGCCAGTCGTCCGCGACATCATAGACCGTCGGAATGCCGGAAGCCTCCAGCGTGAAGATCATGGATTTGGAAAGGCCGAGGAGGCTCCAGACCAGAATGATGTCCGGCGCAAACTCGTCGAGGGACTCACGCAATGCCGTGTTATTGGTCTCCTCCAAGTCTTTCAACTCGAGAAAGCCGCTCCGGGCGGGCTCGCCAAACAGGGCATTGAGGTGGAGTTGTCGAAGAATGTCCCCGCTTTTCTGTTCGCCGGCCAAGCCATGATTGGAGGTCAACACCCGCACGCGGTGCCCGCGGGAGCGAAGATCGTCGCAGGCGATCTGGCAACGATAGTCGTAGGTGCCGGCGTGGTGAGGCGGATAGAGGTTGGTGAGGGTCAGGATTTTCACGGCGAATGTGGCGTCTTTCTACCTCGTGAAGCGCTGGTTGGCGAGAGGAACCGTTGTCCGGGTTCTGCGCGCTCCAAGGCTTAGAACTGGACCGTCACTGAGGTCTCCCCGTCGGTTCTCCGCACCTGGATGGCAATTCTCTGTCCGCGTTTGGCCCGGGTAACGGCGAGAGTGACGTCGCGCAGGTTCTTCATTGGTCGCCCGGCGATGCTGACGATGAGGTCGCCGGCCTGAAGCCCGGCGGCCGCGGCGGGGGAGTCGGGCAAAACGGCGTCGATGAGAACCCCCTCGGGTCCGGGGGAGGGATTCAACTGGACGCCGAGCTGGAGGCGGGGACGTCCGCGGCGGACGGGATTGCCGTCGGACTTGGTGAATTCAGGGCGTTCCGAAGCATTGGCAATCCGGTTGATCACCTGCCAGGCCATGCGGGTGACGCTTTGGATCTCGGGCTGGTTGATCTTGTCCCATTCGTCGCTGGGCTTGTGATAATCGGCGTGTTGACCGGTATAGAAGAACAGGACGGGGATATTCTTGTTGTAGAAGGAGGTGTGGTCGCTGCGGCCGCGTCCTCCGGGCGTTGTCCCGAACTTGAAATCGTAGTTTTGGGCCAGGGATTCGACCATGGATCTGAATTTGGGAGAGGTGCCGACGCCGCCGATGTCCAACCCGCTGGCTCCCCGGCCGACCATGTCGAGGTTGATCATGGCGACGGTGTTCTGGAGAGGAAGCAGGGGGTGATCTGCGTAGTGACGGGAGCCCAGCAGGCCGCGCTCCTCCGCGTTGAAACTGAGGAACAACAAGCTCCGCTTCGGCCAGGCGGAATGGAGCGCGAACGCTTCAGCAAGCTCCAAGACAGCGGACGTTCCGGAGGCGTTGTCGTCCGCGCCGTTGTGGATGAACTCCGGATTGCCGCGGTTCTGTCCGGTCGG
>CAZFLK010000170.1:0-12632 GCA_964519245.1 uncultured Verrucomicrobiota bacterium | reverse complement strand
GACTTTGTGTTGGAGTTCGTTGCCGAACAGGGTTTCCGAATCGTAGAGCGTGAAGCCCGGTATGGGCGTTCCGTCGGGCTGGCAGAGTTCGAAGCGAATCCAGCCGGTCGCGTCCGTCGCGTAATTCACCTCGAGCGCGTTGCCTGCAAACTTCAGCGGTCGCGTCAACGCCTCGCCGACCTGGCCGGCGGACTGGAGCGAGACAAAGCCGTCCTTCCGGATAACGCCTCGTCGGAGACGCATTCCGGGATGCCGGTAATGTTCGGTCCAATAAATCGAAAGCTCTTCCGGACCGGTCTCAATGATTCCCCAGGCGGGATAGTTGTTTCGATCTGTCCAGACTTCCGCCTCGGTCGAAGGACGAATGAACGCGTTCGACCACCGCTGAAAGTTCGTTCCGTCGCGGCTGCTCATGAGAATGGCGTCGCTGACGCCGGGCGGCTTGCGGTTTTCGATCTTGGTGCGACTGGGAACGAAGCGGGCGGGCAGACCAAGGTAGATGTGCGGCGCGCGGTCGTAGGGTTGGATCCCGTTGGTGTAGAGGTGCTCGGAACGCGCGTCGTCGTACTCGAGAAACACCGGGTCGGTCCAGGTCCTGAAGTCCTTGCTGGTGCAGGTCATGATGTCGCGCACGCCCTTGCGGCCCTTGCGATGGAAGTCGACGTAGCATTCGCGCAGCGGATCCCAGAAGGCCAGATTCTGCGAATCAAACGCGCCGTCGGTGATCGCCGGATGATCCAGCAACTCGCGCCACTGGATGCCGTCGGGCGAGGCGAAAACACCGAGCCCGCGTCCGTGATGCGAATAGCCGAGCGCCTTGAAGCGCTCGTCCGCCGCGGCCTTCGGATTGCTGTCGAGAAAGGGCGTGAAATTGTGCGCGCCAACGCCGCGCCAGATGATGTTGTTGTCCTTCGAACCGTCGACTTCGAACAGCCCCGCGTTGACGCGTTCGAAGCGGATTCCATCGCGGCTTTCGGCGACGCAACAGACCTGGCCGGGGCTGCCGGGCGAGACCTGGCCGCGGTAATACATGAGGACGCGCCCGCCATCGCGGACCATCGCAAAGTAAGCCGAGGTCTCGCCTTCCCACGGCTGGTCGAGCTTCAGCACAACCTCACGCGGATCGGGATGATGCAACCGACGCTGAACGCCGCCGCTCGTCCCAGCGAGCAGAAAGTCGTCGACGAACAACTCACGCCTCCGCCCGATCTCGTAGGCCGGTTTGTCGCCGGGCTCGACCCGGGTCAGTCCCGGCGCGCCCGGTTCATCGCCGCCCTGTACGGTCAACTCCGCGTCATCGGCATCAAACACGCCGACATCGCCGACGTAGGCGTAGATCGCGACCGTCACTTCCCAAGCCGCTGCGGGCGCCGTTTCTTCGACCACGACGCGGCGCCAATCCTCGACCGCCCCCTTGGCGCGCTCGTACTTGTGCCCGATGCGGCGGCCGTTCAGATCGTAAAAATTGAGGTAGACTCCGGGACGACAGGCGTCCGTGGTCCGCAGCCAGGCCGACGCCGTATAAGCGCCGCCGGGGCGCGCGGGAATCCGGCGGCTCTCAAGCATCTGGCCTTGCTCCTTGCTGTCGTCGCTGAATCGCGCAAACGCCTTGCCCGTCCGCCCGCCATTCTCGAGACGCGCGACCGGGATGCCGTCACGATTCCTCCAATCATCCGCGACGAAGCCTTTCGCGTCAGCGTGTTCGAACGACGGATTCGAAACGAGATTGAGCGACTGGGCCGACAGGATTGCCGGGACGAGCAAAGCGGTCAGGATAAGGCAAACTCGATTCACGGACCCGGTTCTACGGCGGCTTCGATGCGCCCGCAAGGCGGGAGATGCGGGCCCGTTACCGGCCCGCTCCAGAAATCATCCGTCGCGGCAAGCCGACCTTTGACGATGCCGGCCGCAGGTCCACACGCGACCGCCTCACTTCAAGGCCCTGAACAGATTCCCTTCGAGCGGGTGCGCCCGCCCATTGAGAACCTTCCCGATAAAGGTGGATCGGACCAGGTATTGGTAGGACGCAAACAGCAGAATCAAGGAGCCGCCGCACAGCAGCGGCAGTTTGATCGCGGCGCTGATTTCCCAACGAAACATCAGGATTTCAATGGCCGGCAGCAGCGGCAGATGCGCCAGGTAGATCCAGTAGGATGAATCGGCCACGTAACGCCAGGCGGGGCTGTGGTTTCGGCAAAGGCTCTGGAAGGCGCCGAGGCAGCCGAAGACCAGCAGGGCGGTGGTCAGCGCATAGCCCAGTGAGTAGATCGGTTTGTGACGCCCGGCCTGAAGGTGGCGGCTCTTGCCCAAGGGAGTCACGCCGGACCAATGGGATTCCAGCGCCGCGCGATTGCCCGCGAGGGCGGCGGGTGAAGCCTTTGTGGCGCGGGCTTCGGGCGGCGCCGAATCGGGAGTGACGTCACGGGTCAGCAGGTCCGGGTCCAGCAACAACTTGTTCAACAGGGCAATCACCCCGGTCCGTTCGTCTGGGGACAACGATTCCTTTTCCCGGACGAAGTTCCTCGTTCTCTCCGGCAGGCAGAACCATAACCGCTGCATCGGATTCGGGTTGTCGTCGATCTGTTGATTGGCAAGGAGGCTTGACCGCAGCGCCTGCCAGTCGTGCAAATCGTGGTGCGAGAGTAGGCCCTCGAGCTTTGGGGTTCCACTGACGCCGAGGCCGATGTAGCAGGCATACAGCGCCGCCGAACCCGCCAGACCGAGCGCGAGATGGACACGCCATCCGGAAAAGAGACTGTCCAGGCGATGAGCCTGCCGGTGCAGAATCCAGCCGACCATGAACCAGAGAAAGTAGGAGGCGAGAACGGCAGGGACCGGCGTCCGCGACCCGGCCGGTGTATCGATGCCCAGCCAGCCCTGCATGGCAATCAGGAACGGCGCCTGAATCACGGCCAGCGCCAGGATTCCCACAGCCGGTCTTGTCAGAACGGAGAGGAAGCGATCGGCGATGCGCCTCAACCTGGAATGCATCCAGGGGAATCGTTGAAGCAAGGCATGCCCCATGGCGGCGATCGCGCAGCAGTAGATCAGGTAGGCCAGGAACCAAAGATGCAGCAGCGAGAAGCTCCCGCCATGGGCCTTCTCCTTCGCGACGGCCCCCGAAATGAAAAGATACACCGTCACCAGGTGCGGCGGGACGGGCTCGATATTCTGTCCGGACAGGTTGCGACCCCAGATCCAGGTCGAAATCAACAACGGGTAGAGAATCAGCCAGCCGACAGCGAAGGGAACAACAATGCGTTTGAATCGATTCCGGGCGAAGGCCCGCAATCCCCTGCGCTGCACGACCAGCCTTGCGAAGAAGCCCGCAATCAGGAAGAACAACTGCATGCGGAAGGTGTGGATGGCAAAAAACATCCAACCCGCCGCGTGATTGGCGGAAACGTCCTGCACGGGCGTCTCGAGCGGGAATGGCGAGTAGAACCAGACTGCATGCAGGACAACGCCCAGGATCAAAGCAAAGGCGCGGGTGGCGTCCAGGGCGTGGAACCTCTCCGGATAAGAAGGCGCCGCATCACGGGCCGGAGCGGCATGGGGCTGACCGCTGGTTTGCGGAACGGAAGCGTCGAGTGTGATCATGTCATCCACTCATGCGCCGTTTCGTCACGGAAACCTTCAGGCGTGGGTGTTTTTTCGGAGCCGGAGGAAAATCCGGGCGAACCCACCCGATCTCATGCTGCTCCACTACGCCGCAGAATGAAATATCCCCTCCCGGGGGGCTTCCTCCGGGCATGTCAACGCGCTGTCCCCCCAACGGGGAGGGGCCGCCCGCGGTGTCAACGCGCCTTCGACACACTTTGCCCCGATCCGCGACGTCTACCGCGACCAGACCCAGTCCAGCGGCTTCACGTCCTCGCTTCCCGCGTGCCCGCCATCGTCTTTCCGGTTGAGTCCCCGCGAATAGAGCGTATAGCCGCCGTCGGAGTTGAGGCGGTAGAGGAGCGGTTCTCCATTTGTGACGTCATTCGGGATGGCGTCGATCCATTCCGGCGCGAGTTTTGAAAGACTTTCCGGGAAGGCCCCCTTTGCGTTCTTGAACCGCTCCAACGCGCAGGCAACCCGCGTCACATCGACGTAGGCCTGGGACACGGCGGTCGTTTCAACGGCCTTGGCATGGTTGGGGATCGCAACCCGGGCGAGCAGATTGAGGTTGGACGTCCCCCGGAGCCGTTCGTCCAGCTTTCGCTGGGATCCCTCGATTCGTTCCACGTGGACGCGATGGGCTTCAACGTCAACCAGCGGAGCCACGAAATCCAGGCGGGCTGCAGCGCAACGCGCGTTCATCTGCCGGATCCAACCGCGAGGGATCGCGCGCTCGAGGACACTCCATCCGCCGTGCCCGCCGAACGCCTTGCCCAGTCCCAGTTCGTCGAGAACGCTGACCTGAAAGCACAGCTCCAGATCCATGGCGGTCTTGAAATCCGCGATGTGATCGGTCCTGGCCAGGTCGAGTTGAAGGCGTTCGAGTTGAGCGTCCGTCCACAGGCCGCGGCGAAGCCCTTCCTCGATGAGGCTGGTTCTCGAGTTGTCGATGGCGACGCCCGCCATGGCGGCGACCAGGGTGAGATAGGACTGGCAGGTCCGGTGGAGGCGCTGGAGGACCCGCAATCCCTCCCGCGCGGTCTCCCGATCATCCCGCTCCAGGGCGTATAGGGTCCTGATCCGGAAAGCGTTTGCAACGGCGCCGATGCGCGCGAATTGGGGGAGGGGTTGGCGGATGAGTGAGGTTTCTCGTTCCAGGGGAAACCGGGCGTGGGGCCGTCGTGCGGCGGCGGCGATTTCATCGAACGTGTCCGCGTGTTCCTTCAGCCAGACGCCGACGGGGTCCGAGGCGCCGGCGGGGACATCCCTGTCGGCCGCGAGGCTTGCAGCCACCGCAGCGAGGTCGGAATGTGCTCCGCTGGTGAAGGGCCGACGGTTCGCGGAGGGCGCCGAGGAAAACGGAAACTCCTTTTCAGGCCGGACGATGCGAGCGCCAACGAGGGCAAACCGGGGCTGTCGCACGAATGTCTCCTGATCGAGCGCGAGGAAGAAGTTGTCCTCGTCGGGAACCGGCGGAGAGAGATGCTGACTCCAGTCCAGCTCGATCCCGGCTTCGGCAATCCTGGTTGCAACCGCGCGCCAAACGCGTTCTCCGCGGAAATTCTCCACGAGATGAAAACCCACGAACAGCGCCGCCAGCAGGGCGAACGACTCCAGGGCGATCCGAACTGCGGAAGAGACGGGCTCCTTGGCCGTCGCCTTTGCAGGGCGGGAGATCCGTGTCCCGTTGTCCGTCCGCGGCGAAAGAGGTTTCCTCGCGCGGGCCAGCATGACCCCGATCGCCACGAGGAAGCCGCTGGCGATCCAGCCCGCAATCAGCGAAAGTATGGCATGGGTGAAGGCCGCCGCCACAACGGCGCTGAGGAAGAAGCCCGCGATCATCGGGAACCAGAACCGCCGGAGGCCTGCGAGATTCGGTCGACGCCGTCGCCGCCACGCACCGACCGCCCCGACGGGCATGAGCGCGCCGAGCGCGAAAATCGTTCCGAAAGTCTTCGGCAATCGCAGACTGGTGTTGAACGCCAGGTTGAGAATCAGCGCGATCAGAACCAATGCGGCGATTCCACTGCCCGTGAACATCAGCAGGTGTGACAACTTCCAACGCCGGGCGGCCTCAATTTGAAATTCCCGTTCCAGTCGTTCGCTGACCCGGGATTTGAACACGGCGCTGTCGTGGCTTCCCAGAGCTTCCCAGAGCGCGCTCAATCCGATCCAGGCGAGGGTGAAACAGGCTGCGGTCGCGGCGAGATCGAGTCCGAAGAACACTCCGGCGCGGGTCCCGCCTGCCGGCAGCCAGACCCAGAAGCGGATCTGTTGGAGGAGAAAGGTCATGGCCGACAGAAAGACGGCCGCGCCGCAAAACGCATGAACCGGCAGGGCGACGGATTGGAAGATCTCCCGCGATCCGGTCTTCCGAAGCTGCCGACGGAACGATCTGCCGGTGAGGAAGATCAGGACCATCCAGGCAGGCAGCGCGCTCAGGAAGACGAGTGCGGGCGAGCGCTCGAAGGGGCTGAGAAACGTGCGGACATCCTCCCCCGGGAATTGGAGCTGAACTTCCGCCAGTTGGCTTCGTTCCCACAGGGCGGTGATGAAGCCGACCATGACCAGGGTGGTCACGCCCATCAGGCCTACGAGTTTCCAGGGCTTCTTCTGCCACCAGGTCCATGTCTTGCGCATGGCTCCGGCCGGCCGGGCCTTGACCGGTTCGTAGTTCAGGAATCGCTCCAGATCTTCCGCGAGTTCCCCGGCGGTGGCGTAGCGTTCCAATGGGCTCTTGGCCAGGCACTTCAGGCAGACCGTCTCCAGATCCTGCGCGACCTTTGGATTCAGCTTCCGCGGGGAAATCGGATCCTCTTCGGACACGCGGCGAATGGTGTTGGCGACGTTGTCCCCCTGGATCGGAGCCCGTCCGGTCAACATCGCATAGAGCAGGGCTCCCAGGCCGTAGACATCGGTGCGAACATCGATCTTGTCGCGGTCCCCTTCGGCCTGTTCGGGCGCCATGAAGCCGGGACTGCCCATGATGCTGCCGCTGAGCGTGAGCTGCGTGCCGGACTCCAGTTTCTTGGCGAGGCCAAAGTCGGTGATATGGGGTTGGCCATGTGAATCGAGCAGAATGTTCTGCGGTTTGAGATCGCGGTGAAGGATTCCCTGTTCATTGGCGTAGGCGAAGGCTTCAGCGACCACCTTCAGGCATTTGGCCGCTTCGCCGGGCGACATCGGTTCCTCGCGGATGCGATCCTCCAGGTTGCCGCCCTCGACGAGATCCATGGAGTAGTAGTGCTGCCCTTCATGGACGCCGACCTCGTGAATGCCGACGATGTTGGGATGCTTGAGATTGGCTGCGGCTTCGGCCTCGGTGCGGAAGCGTTTCACCTCGTTTTCGTCGGCGAGATTGCCGCTGAGGATCATCTTGATGGCAACCGATCGATCGAGGCTGGTCTGACGGGCCTGGTAGATGACGCCCATGCCGCCCCGGCCGATCTCCTTCTCCACCTCGTAGTCCCCGAAATAGCGCATCACGTCGCCGGGCTTCTGCAGGATGACGGTATCAGACTGCGTCTCTCCGAACATGGAGGCCGGATCCTTGAAGAACGCCTCCGCCTCCTCGGCGGCTTCCAACAGTTCGTCGATGGTCTTCCGGCGCGCGCGGTCCCCCTTGCACGCGACACGGAGGTACTCGTTGCGCTTGTCGGGATCGGTCAACGCACGGGCGGCGTTGAAGATGGCTTCCTCCTCGGGCGGCATTGTGCTCATGATTTCAGAGTCGAGTCTTGTGGTTTCAACTCTTCATGCGTTGTTTTCTTCCGCCAGCCTTCAGCCAATCTTGAACTTCTTCGGCGCCTCGGTCTTCTGCCGGATCTCCTTCATCAGCCAGGCCTTGGAATAGGCCCAGTAGCGTTCGACCGAACTGAGCGAAATTCCCAGGGCCTCGGCCGCCTCCTTGTTCTCCAGGCCGATGAAGTATTTCAGTTTCACCAGCTTCGCCTTGAGCGGGTCCACGGCCTCCAGGGCATCGAGCGCGTCGTGAACGGCAATGATGCGTTCGTCCGGCACAACGCTTTCGATGAGATCGAGGTCCTGATCGACCTTTTCCATGTCGCCGCCGTGGCGCAACCTTTGGCGTCGGCGGGCGCGGTCGACCAGGATGCGCCGCATGGCCTCGGCGGCGGCGAAGAAGAAGTGACGCCGGTTCTCGAACTGCGGGCCGTCGTCCCCGGCTATTCTTAGCCAGGCCTCATGGACGAGGGCGGTGGGTTGCAAGGTCTGGCCGGGCGATTCCCTGGCCATCTTGGCGGCGGCGAGCTTGCGAAGTTCGCCGTAGACCTCGCGCATGAGGGATTCAGCGGCGTCGGCCTCGCCGGCCTGGATACGCTGGAGGATTTCGGTGATCTGCGTCATGAGGCGGTCTACAGGAAAGGTGTCGAATGCGGCGGCCGGGGGCAATGCCCGGATTTCCACAGATTTGCTTCCGGCGCGGCGTTCGATGGACCCATCCCATCGCGAGCACGGGCCAAACTCATCAACTTGTGCCAGGCGCCGCCGCCGCGGAGGCGGACGTGAGGATCAAGCGCCGACGAATGTTGTCTCTCATGTCTTCGTTGTGATTCCGGGCGTCACCGCACGTGGATGCGCGCAAAGCGGCAGGGGACGTGAAAGGTCGCAGCTTGCTTGGCAGACCGCATTGAGCGACCCGCGATGGTCAAGACTCCAGAGAACGAGCTGCTTGTCATGGTCGCGGCAAAGACTGCGGCCAATCGGGTTCACCCATGGCTTCCCGGCAAGCTTCCTCCACGCCGCCTCTTTCTCGCGCGCCCAAGGTTCGCGCGGTTCGAATTCCTGGTCGTTGCCCACGAGCGCCAGCCAAGTCTTTCCGGACACCATGTGAAACGCGTCCCGCTTGAGGCCGTCAGATGTTACTCCGGCCTGGCGTGCATGGCCGCTGTCGCCGACGTAGATCTTGATCGGACGGCCTGCCGTCGGCGTGGAGACAATTCCCAACCGGGCGCCGGAGATCTTCTCAAGGCAAGCCTGCAGTTCCAACGCGCCGAACCCGGCGGCGCGGGGCGGTTCCTCGGCAATGACAATCTCGGCGTTGGGCCGGCCTTCCGTGACAACAAACGCATCGCCGTTGGCCGGGGCGATCAACGCTGCGAGGCAGGCGGTGACGAGCAGATGCTTCATTGGGGGCTTGGGGTTGCTGATGTCTTTCGCACGAGGATGACGCGATCACAGACGACGAGGTCCTCCCCCTGCCCCCCCCAGGATTCGCCAGCGAACTTCAGGTTGAGCCAGGCTTCCCAGCGACTGATCTCGCCGGGAAAGTGAAGACGGGAACCGATGGAGACGGAAGTCTGCCAACTGCGACCGAACCAGATGAGGCTGTCGTCGGTGGCGACATTGAATTCGCCGAGGCGGTGCAGTTGGAATTCGCCGGGCTTGATCTCCTCGGGGGTGAGCTCGAGATCAGGACCGCGCAGGACGTCGGACGGCGTGCGGGATTTCCATTCGGCAAAGCCGCAACGAAAGGGTTGACCGGGTTGATCGATGATGGCGGCGAGTCCGAATGCGGCCTTGGGATCACGGATGGCGCGGGGGGCGTCTCCGCGGCGGCTGTTGACCGGGAGGTAACTGCGAACGCGATCCGGGGGCAGCTTGGCAAATTGGGCGGGCAATGGCTTTTCCCCTCCGGCCTCGATGCGGGTGACAAAATCCGCCACGACGCCCTCGCCAAGTTTCCAGGCAGCTTTGAGCCCCGAGGCGGATTGGGCGATGTCGGCCCCGGCGATGCGTTCAGCGACTGAGCGATGATCGGTGTAGGCGCTTGGGAAGGCCTCCTTCAACGCGAACCATTTCCAGAGAGTGGCGACATCGAGTTCCCGGCGAAGAACTCCGATATTGGAACGATGACGCGGCGAGTCGGCCGTCCGCTCCAACATCCGTTGGAAGGACTGCTGCCAATGGTGGATGTTGGTCGCGGTGAGATAGGGAAACGTGCGGTCATCGAAGTTGCGGGACTTGTAACTGACGCCGGGGGCGAAGGTCTTCATGGCCTTGCGGGCGTTTTCCAATTCGGTCAGATACCGGCGGACCAGGGGCGCCGCCGCCCCGTAGACATGATCCGTAAAATCCCGGATCAAGGCATCGGTGTCGGCGGTGATATCCTGCGAGAGTTTCAGCGCGAGGTAGGCCTGCAATTCGCTCCAACCGCTGCGTGAGTTTACGCCATTGTGATCGAGGAAGATGCCGGCCACGCCGAGTGCGTGCATCAGGCGCAGGTTGGTGATGACGCGTTCGACGTTGCCGACGGGCAGAAGATGTCCGCTGCCCCAGGGATTGGGATACATCCACGCCCAGAGATTGCCCGGCGCGGTGATGGCGGCCCATTGCTCGAGGTGTCGCAGCGTCTCCTGGATTCGTGGATCCGGATGAGACCAATCGGCGAAGTAGGCGTCTTCGATCGGCGCGAAGTCGATGATGAGATTGTCCGGCAAGCGTTCACCCGCGGACAGCGTTGGCGGGATCTGCGTCTGGCTGCGGCGATAGGCAAGCGTCTTCACCCGCGTTTGCGGATGCTCGCGCCGCAGCGTGTTCGACAATTCGATCAGGTAGTCGAACAAGGGGCCGCCGGGCGTCCTGTGCTTTTTCTCCAAGCCGATGCATCCCTCGCAATGACAGAACCGGCCGGGCCGATCCGCCGCGTCCACCATGATGATCTGGCGCTCGCCCGAAAGGGCGAGCAGCCGTTTGACCTGCTTGGTGAATTCTTCGCGCAGCCCCCGGTTGCTGAAACAAAGTTGCAGGTTGGGGACACGCTTGCCGGATCGGTTGAGCGAGAAGAAATCGGGATTCGTCGCAAAGTAATCGCGTTTCGTCTGCCAGGCGAAATCCTTTCCGTATCTGTCCTGTGGCGTGGGAGGAATGTAGGAGAACGAGGCATGCACAAAATTCCGATTCGGCATCCAGGAGCGCAGATGGTCGGGAACGGGTTGCCCGCGTTCGAGGAGCTTCGTCTCCAGGCCCATGTTGACGCCGAGTTGCTGAAAGAACTCGGCATTGTAGCGCAGGGCCAGATGACGCCTGCGAAAACCGAAACCACGATTCCGATGAAAGGGCTGCAGGGTGAGCGACTCGCGCTTGGGAACCTGCGGCTTCTCGAACGGCGAATACCAGCGCCATCCGATTGAATTCTCGAGGAACTCCATCACGGCATAGAGGCTCGCCCGATGCCCGCTGCCGTACAGGAATATGTTCTTTCCTTTGCTGCGCGCCACATGCTCTTGATCCAGCAGCGCACTTTCCTGACCTCCACCCAACAACTGCCGGGCAGCTCGCCCCATTCCCACATGGATGGCGGGCGCATTCTGTGATTCACCGGTTGAGACGATCTCAAAGCGGGCGCCCGTGGATTGCTTCAGATACGCAGCCAGAGTCTCTGCGGCATAGCGGTCCGTGCCCTCGGGTTGAACGGGAATCACGATGCGGTAGTCGGTTCGACCGTTGGAGGCAAGCCGCAGTTCGGCGCCACCGGCGACCACCGGCGCCAACACCGCCAGAATCATGCGCAGCGCGTTCAATTCTGATCGAGGTCCTTGACCTTGTCGGATTTCCAATTGGGGTTGGGTGGAAGGCCGCGCCTGCGCGCGGCGGCCGGGCGAACGCCAAGCACGAAACCGCGCCCCCCCAGGGACTGGGTGAATGCAATGGCGAGAAGGCCGACCAGGTCGAACCTTTTCATAACGCGGTTTGAAGGCGCCATTGTCTAAGGGTCACGAAAGGCGGGAGTCCGGGGCGACATGGAGAAGTCACTTCACACAAAAGAGGCTCTTGGCCGTGCGGATGAGAAGACGTCCGTCAAACGGGACGGGAGTCGCGAGAATCTGCTCGCCCATGTCGTTCTCGCCGAGGAGTTGGAAGTTCTCACCCACGCGGGCGGCAAAGACCATGCCATCCTCACGCGCCGCGTAGAGAATTCCGCCGGCGATGACCGGCGAGGCGTAGTAGGCGGCGGCGGCTTTGGGAAACGCGGTTTCCCAAAAGGGTTTGCCGGTCTTCGGGTCGAGGCAGACCACCCCGCCCTTGTTGCGAAGAAGGTAGACCCGCCCTTCGTGGGCAATGAGGCTGGCCGCGAACACCCCGAAGTCATCGCGCTCCCACAAGCGATGCGTACCCGTGACATTGCCGTTGCCGCCCAAGCGGACCGCGTGAACTTCCGCCTGCTTGCGGTCGTCCCGACCGACCGGAATCACCGCGATGTCGCCGGAAACGACCGGGGTGGCGATCGGCGGCCAGAGCTTGTTGCCCTTTGGGTTGAATCCGGCGCATTGCCAAAGCAGCGAGCCGTCGTCCGCAGCGTAGGTCGTCACGCGATCCGAGCACCAGACCAACACGGCGTCCCGGTCGCCATGCCGCACGGGGATGGGCGTCGTGTAGCCATTGTCGTTCTCGGCCGGGCACTCGTAGTTGCGCTTGGTCTGCCAACGGATCTCTCCCGTTGCCTTGTCAAATCCGGCGATCCAGGAGTCGCCCGCGTGCAGGCGGGGAAGAATGACAAGGTCACCCATGACGACCGGCGAACTGCCCTGGTCCCAATACAACTTCTGCTTGCCGAACTCCTTCGCCAGGTTTCGTTTCCAGCGCACCTTGCCGTTCATCTCCAAGGCCGCAAAAGCGCCGCTCTTGAAGTAGACGAAGAGGCCCGTTCCATCGGTGACCGGGGACGCATTGCTGCTGGTGCCGAGCTCGCGATGTTTTGGAGGGGTCTCCTGGCCCAGCGTCGTCTTCCAAACCTGTCCCCCTTCCAGGTCGAAGGCCAACACGGCATCCGAGCCGTTGTCGGGCGAGGTCAGGAAGATGCGGTTCTTCCACACGATGGGGCAGGATGCGCCCTTGCCGGGCAGGTCCACCTTCCAGGCAACGCCGTCCGGGCTCCATCGGGTGGGATAGCTCTCTCCGGGCCGGCTGCCATTATGCGAGGGCCCTCGCCAGGACGGCCAGTCCTCTGCGACCAAGTTGACAAAGGCAAACAGGAAAGCGCTGGCTCCTAGTGCGTATCGGTGTCGGTT
>CAZFLK010000169.1:2520-12771 GCA_964519245.1 uncultured Verrucomicrobiota bacterium | reverse complement strand
CTTGGCGCAAACCATGCAGCCGCTGGTGTCCTTGTCCAGTCGATGCACGATACCTGGCCGCGCCACCCCGCCGATCCCGCTCAATTCGCCCTCGCAATGGTGCAGCAAAGCGTTGACCAGGGTATCCTCCTCATCGCCGGAGGCCGCGTGCACGATCAAGCCGGGCTGCTTGTTGATCACGATCAGGTCTTCATCCTCGTGCAGGATATCGAGAGGAATCGCCACCGCCTTGACATTCAGCTTGCGGGGCGGCGGAAAATGCACCGAGATCGTTTCCCCCTCGGCCGGGCGATGCGTCGGTTTCACCGGCCGGTCATCGACCCGGATCTCCCCTTCCTTGATCAGGCGCTGCAAATGACCGCGCGAAACTTCCGGATATCGTTCACTCAGCCAGGCATCCAGCCGCTGGTCCGGGCGCGAGGCCTCCACCTCAATCGTTTCGCGACGCTCATCCATGCCCGGTCTATTGGCCCTCTGCCGGACTTTCCTCCGCCGTCGGCGCGATCGCTTCAATCTTTCGCGGCAGTTTCCAGAACAAGATGATTCCCGCCGCCAGGATGCCCACACTGACCAGGTGCGCCGGCGTAATGAACCCCGCGAGGTACCGATGCTCGTAGTCGCCGCGGAACATTTCCACGCAAGAACGCAGGATGGCGTAGGCGACCAGATAGGTCGCAAAGACATGGCCATCGAACTTCTTCCTCCGGTAGAGCCAGGCCAAACCCGCATACAGCGCAAAATTCAGCAGGGACTCATAGATCTGGGTGGGATGCAGCGACTTCCCGTGGAGTTCCGGATAAACGGCCGGATACTCGATCCCCCAGGGCAGCGAGCACTCCTTGCCATGGCAACATCCCGTAAACAAACAGCCGATCCTGCCGAACGCATGCCCAAGGGCGACGCTCGGGGCCAGGATGTCCGCCATCTTCCACAAGGGCAGCTTCTTGACCCGGCAGAACAGGATCACCGCCAACGACGCCGCAATCAAGCCGCCATAAAAGACAAACCCCGTGCGGATCGCAAAGAGGCTCATGAGCGGCTCGCCCGCAAACTTCTCCTTCCAGTAGGTCACAATGAACAACGACCGCGCGCCCACGACCGCGCCCACGATGATCCACGGGGACAGGTCGTAAACCGCGTCCGGATGCACGTTCTCGCGCAACCCGCGCCGGCTCGCCGTCCACATGCCCAGCATCACGGCGGTCGCCATGAAAACGCCGTACCAATGTATGCTCAACGAGCCCAGATTGAATGCCACAGGATCCATCGCGCGCGAAGCTACGCGGACCGCGTCCCCGAGTCAAAGAAACGCATGAAGGCGTCCACCGCCGCGGACGAACCGCCCTTCCGCCTACGGATCCAACCCAGGGTGCGTTTCAGGGAAGGCTCCTTCAAATTGAGGACCTTGACGCCTTCGCGCGGCCAACTAACCGCCATCGCCGGCAACAAGGCCACGCCTAGTCCGGCCGCCACCAACGCGCGGACCGTCTCCAACTCGCCGCTTTCGCAGGCGATCCTTGGCTCAAAACCCGCCTGCCGACAGGCGTCCAAGGCCGTTTCCCTCGCCCTGCCCTTGTAGACCACGAACGACTCGGCTTCCAGATCAGGCAGCCTCAAGCTCTTGCGGCCGGCCAACCGGTGCGAGGAAGCCAGCGCGATCTTGAACCGTTCCTCCAGCAAGGAGCCGCTCTCAAAACGCTCAACGTCCACCGGAAACTGCAGGAATCCCACATCGGCCCGCCCCTGCTCCACCATCTCAGCAACCTCGATCGACCGCCCTTCCAGCAAACGAATCTCCACCCCGGGATGGGATGACCGGAATCGCCGCAAGCGATCGGGCAGCCAACCGCCGCTCATCGCCGGTATCGCGGCCGCGACCAAGCGCCCCGCCCGCAGTTGAGCCACATCGGCAAAGGCCGCCCGGGCCGATTCCGCGGCCTCCAGAACCGCCCGGGCGCGCGGTAGAAAGGATTCCCCGGCCGCCGTCAATCGCGTCCCCCGCCGCCCGCGGATCATCAAGGCTCCCCCAAGCTCCTCCTCCAACCGCCGCAATTGCTGACTTAAGGCCGGCTGGGCAATGTTCAGTCTCCGGGCCGCCCGCGTAATATTGCCCTCCGCCGCCGCCTCTACGAAATACCTCAGCTGATAGAGTTCCATAATATATTGTGATGTCTTTCATACTTTATTGATCTTTTACTTATTTCAAGACGGATTCCACAGTTGAGGCATGAGCAACCCCGCCAACGCCAATCCTGCCGCCCTCGTCACCGGGGCCTCGCGCGGCATCGGACGCGGCATCGCCATCGAACTCGCCCGCTCCGGCTACGACCTCGTCATCAATTATTGCGGCAGCCTGGCGGGCGCCGAGGAGTCTGCGGAACAGTGCCGTCGAGCCGCCGATGATGCCGGTCGCGGGATTCGGGTGACCCTCTGCCAGGGAGATGTGGGTCTCGACGCCGACCGCCGTCGCCTCATCGACTGCGCCCGCGACGCATTTGGTCGACTGGACCTGTTGGTGAACAACGCCGGCATCACCTCAATCGGCCGGGCGGATATTCTGGAAGCCGAGGAAGAGAACTTCGACCGCCTGATGGCCACCAATCTCAAGGGCCCCTTCTTCCTGAGCCAACTCGCGGCCAACTGGATGATTGAATTGAGCGGATCCGGATTGCAGAGCTACCGACCGAAGATCGTCACGATCTCATCCATCAGCGCCTACGCGGTTTCAACCAACCGGGCCGACTACTGCATGGGCAAGGCCGCGCTGGGCATGATGACCAAGCTCTACGCCGCCCGCCTCGCCGACCATGGCATCAATGTCTTCGAAGTCTGCCCCGGCGTCATCGCCTCCGACATGACCGCGCCCGTGCAGGAGAAGTATGACAAGCTGATCGCCGAAGGAATGTCCCCCATCCGCCGCTGGGGAACCCCCGAGGACGTCGGCAAGGCCGTCGCCGCAATCGCCAACGACGCCTTCCCCTTCAGCACCGGCGAGGTCATCAATGTCGACGGCGGCTACCATTTTCGCCGGCTCTGAGTAGTCAGAGGTCAGTTGCCAGAGGTCAGTAGTCAGTCATAGAAACGCCGCCCAGGGCGCCCAGCAAAACAGATTCCCATGCCTATCAAGATCGACAATCGACTCACCCCAAAGAAGCTCCAACCCGCGATCGAGCGCCTGTTCGAACATTCGGGACGAAAAATCCTGAGCATCGAGAAGAGCTGGAAACCCAGTCGCGGCACGCCGGTCTTCACGGTCAAAGGGAAATACACAACCCGCGGCTGGACGGAATGGACCCAGGGGTTTCAGTTCGGCTCCGCCATCCTGCAATACGATGCGACCGGAGATCAGAAGTTCCTCGAAATCGGACGCCGCAAAACCGTCGAACTCATGGCCTCGCACGTCTCCCACATCGGCGTGCACGACCACGGCTTCAACAACGTGTCCACCTACGGAAATCTCTTGCGTCTGATGCGCGAGGGCAAGCTGCCGCAGGACGACCGGGAGCAGGATTTCTATGAACTGGCGCTGAAAGTCTCCGGCGCGGTGCAGGCGGCGCGGTGGACGACGATCCACAACGGCAAAGGCTACATCTATTCCTTCAACGGCCCGCACTCGCTCTTCATCGACACCATCCGCACCCTGCGCGCGTTGGCCGTGGCGCACAAACTGGGCCACCAACTCATGGGCGAGATGGACAAGCCGATCTCGCTGCTCGAACGTCTCATGCAACACGCCGAAACCACCGCCAAGTACGGCGTCTATTACGGCAAGGGACGCGATCTCTACGATCTCCGCGGGCGCACGGCGCACGAAAGCATCTTCAACCTGAACGACGGCAACTACCGCTGCCCCAATTCCCAACAAGGCTATACCGGCTTCACCACCTGGACCCGCGGCCTCGCCTGGGCCATCACCGGATACGCAGAGCAACTCGAATTCTTCGACACCTTGACCGACGACGAGATCAACGCCTCCAGCCCCATCCTGGCCAAGGGATCGCGCCACGCCGGCAAACGCGGCGTTCGCTTCGCAACCAGCGGCGCCACCATCGAACAGCTCCTGCTTGAAGCCGCGCAGGCGACGGCGGACTTCTATCTCGAGCACACGCCGGCTTGCGGGATCCCCATGTGGGACACCGGCGCGCCGAATCTCCATCGGCTTCCCAAGAACTACCTGAAGCAGCCGGCCGATCCGTTCAACGACTGGGAACCGGTCGACAGCTCCGCCGCCGCCATTGCCGCCCAAGGCCTGATCCGACTCGGCAACCACCTGATCGCCAAGGGCAAGGCCAAGGAAGGCAAGCGCTACCGGCAAGCCGGACTCACGACCGCCCGCACGCTGTTCGAGGAGCCCTACCTTTCCACGGATGACAAGCATCAGGGCCTCATCCTCCACTCCGTCTACCATCGGCCCAATGGCTGGGATCATGTCCCCAAGGGGCGTCAGGTCCCCTGCGGCGAAAGCTCCATGTGGGGCGACTACCATGCCCGCGAACTCGCACTCCTGATCCAACGCGAAACCAAGAACGAGCAATACCTCACCTTCTACGGCTGCCTGCCGAATCAGTAGTTGGTAGTTGGTAGTTGGTAGTTGGTAGTTGGTAGTTGGTAGTCGGAAGTTGGTAGTCGGAAGTTGGTAGTCGGAAGTCAGTAATCAGTAATCAGAAGTCACCGGTCAGAGCCACCCCGAACCAGGCGCCCCGCGCCCCGCACCCCGAACCCCGAACCCCGAAACGCCCATGTCATTCAAGCTCACCCGCATCCCCACGCTCAAGACGGTCGACGCGTTTCGCAACCACGTCGCCGGCCTCGGCATTGACCTGCCCTGCGACGACGAGGTCATTCAGGGCCCCGATTCACCCCTTGCGCAGCCCCTCGACGCCGTCGAGATCAACGGCAAGCGCATCGGCAACCGGATCACGATTCACCCGATGGAGGGTTGGGACGGCACAACCACGGGCGGGGTGTCCGAGGAGATGCTGCGTCGCTGGAAGCGTTTTGGCGAAAGTGGCGCCAAGCTCATCTGCGGCGGCGAGGCGATGGCGGTCCGGGCTGACGGCCGCGCCAACCCCAACCAACTCATCATCAGCGACGCCAACAAGGCGGATTTCGCCAAGCTGCGCGAAACCCTGGTCGCCGAACACCTGGACCGGTTCGGTTCCGCCGACGACCTGGTCATCGGTTATCAACTGACGCACTCGGGGCGTTTCTGCCGCCCCAACGACAAGGCCCGCTGGGAATCCCGCGTCGCTTACCGCCACCCGATTCTCGACCGGAAGTTCAACGTCACCAGCGACGACCAGATCCTGTCCGACCAGGACGTCGAGGAATTGATTGGCGACTACGTCAAGGCAGCGCGGATTGCCCGCGATGTCGGCGCCGACTTTGTCGACATCAAGCATTGTCACGGCTACCTGCTCCATGAATTTCTCAGCGCCTTCACCCGCCCCGGCAAATACGGGGGCTCCTTCGAAAACCGGACGCGCGTCCTCCGCGAGATCGTGGAAGGCATCCGCGCCGACAACAACCCCATCGATTTCTGCGTTCGCTTGAGCACGTTCGACTTTGTGGCCCATCGTCCGGACCCCGAACTATCCCGTCCCGGCAAACTCGGCCCCGGCATCCCGGAAGATTTCTCCGAATGCCTGCCTTACAAGTTCGCCTTCAGCGCCAATCCGGACAACCCGGTAGAACCGGAGCTCAGCGAGACCGTGAAGTTCCTTGAGCTGTGCAAGGAACTGGGCGTCAAGCTGCTGAACACCTCGGCCGGTTCGCCTTACTACACGCCGCACATCCAGCGCCCTGCGGCCTACCCGCCTTCCGACGGCTACCAACCCGCCCACGATCCGCTGATCGACGTCGCCCGCCAGATCCAGGTGGTGCGGCAACTGAAACAGCAAGCCCCGAACGGGCTGGCGATCATCGGCTCCGGCTACAGCTACCTGCAGGAATATCTGCCCCAGGTGGCGCAGTACGTCATTCGCCATGGCTGGGCGGATTCCATCGGCTTGGGACGCGTCGTCCTCAGCTACCCGACGATTCTCACCGAGGCGATTCATGGCCGCGCCCTCAATCCACGGCTCATCTGCCGCACCTTCAGCGACTGCACCACGGCCCCCCGCAACGGGATGGTCAGCGGTTGCTACCCCCTCGATGAATTCTACAAGGTCCGCCCCGAGTTCAAGCAGTTGAAGGAAATCAAGAAGAACATGGGCGGGTAACCCGGCGTGAGTGAAACCGCGATGAGAACGATTGAACGAAGCGCCGCTGTGTCGGAAACGACCCGCAGCAACGTGGCCATCCAATGGCGGCTCGGTCTGGCTCTGCGCGGATCGGCATAGCCAGGCGTAGCGGCTGATCCCGGACTTGCAATTCCCCTCCCAAGAGGCACACTTCGCGGTGATGTCCGTTGAGAGTCCATTGCTCCCCCAGGCGCCGACCCGACGCGACTTTCTGTTGAAGAGCGGCGGCGGTTTCGGCGGCGTCGCCCTGGCCTCGATGCTGGGCGCAGATGCGACTTGGGCGAAGTCCGGCATTCACGCGACCGCCAATCCCCTTGCCCCTCGCCCCTCACATTTCGCCCCCCGCGCCAAACGGATCATCCACCTGTTCATGCATGGCGGTCCGAGCCACATGGACCTCTGGGATCCCAAACCGGATCTGGTCAAGTATGCGGGCAAACCGATCCCCGAGAGCTTCGGCCGGGTCATGACCCGCCGCGCGGTCGGCAAGAACAGCCTGCTGGCGCCCTTGAAGCCGTTCCGCAAGCGCGGTCAATCCGGACTCGAGATCAGCGACTTTCTCCCCCACATGGCCGGACTCGCCGACGAGTTCTGCGTTCTGCGCAGTTGTCACGGCGACAGCGTCAACCATCCCCAATCCGTCTACCAGATGAACACCGGGTCCATCCTGATGGGCAAGCCGAGCGTTGGCGCGTGGGTGGCTTACGGGTTGGGCACGGAGAATCAAAGCATGCCGGCCTACGTCGTGATGCCCGATCCGACCAGCGGCCCCAAGGGAGGCCCGCCCGCCTGGGGCAACGGCTATCTCCCCGCCACTTACCAGGGCGCCACCATGCGTCCCGGCGAGAACCCCATTCTGAATCTCAAGCCGCAGAAACAGATCTCCGCCTCGCAACAACGCGCCACGTTGGACCTCGTCCGCCGCCTCAACGCCGGCCACCTCCAGCAACGCGACTTCGACGATGAATTGAACGCCCGCGTCCAGGCCTACGAACTCGCCTTTCGCATGCAGACCGAGGCCCCGGATGTTGTCGACATCTCCCGCGAATCCGCAGCCACGAAGAAACTCTACGGCATTGACCGTAAGGAAACCCGCGAGTTCGGCACGCGTTGCCTGCTGGCCCGGCGCATGATCGAACGAGGCGTCCGCTTCGTGCAGCTCTACTCCGGCGGGACCAACGGCTGGGACGCGCACAAGGATGTGATGAGCAATCACACAGAGCTCTGCGGCGCCACCGACCTCCCCGTCGCCGGACTGCTGAGAGATCTTAGATCACGCGGCCTCCTGGAGGACACCCTCGTCATCTGGGGCGGCGAGTTCGGCCGCATGCCCATGAACGAACAGGGAACAGGCCGCGATCACAACCCCTGGGGCTACACCACCGTGCTCGCCGGCGCCGGCGTCAAGGGCGGCTTCGCCTACGGAGCCACCGATCCCATCGGCCTCCGCGCCGCCGAGAACAAGATTCATGTCCATGACCTTCATGCCACCATCCTTCACCTTCTCGGCATGGACCACGAGCAACTCACCTTTTTCCACAACGGCCTCGACGAACGCCTGACCGGCGTCGCCGGCGATGTCGTCCACGATGTTCTGAGTTGAGGGTCATCGTGTGCCCGGTCGACCCACAATGCGCTCCCGCAACGGCTCCATAACCTCACTGTAAGATCACCACCGTGGGTGGACGCCCTCCCCGCTTTTCAACATGATTCGTCTCTCAACACAGCTGAATGGAGAACTAGGAGCGCCGCCGAGGCGAACTTCTTTCTCATCCCTGAGGTCCGCCGTGTTCTGCTTCCGTCTGTGTTCAAGTCAACGCGTCCGGATTCTGCTGGCCATTTCGATTCTTCTGTTGTCCAGCCTGAGCGCCCTCACCGCTCGTTCCGAAGAGACGGGGAATCCCCATGCCAACGCCCCGGTCAAGGAACCCGCCATCACTGTGAAAGACCGGGAGCATTGGGCATTCCAAACGCTCGAACGTCCCGCCGCCCCCAGCGTCGACAACGCCGCCGTTGCTCGCAATGGCATCGACCGCTTCATTCTCGCCCGACTCGAAGCTGACGGTCTGACGTTTGCTCCCGAGGCTTCCCGCGAAACGCTCATCCGGCGCCTTTCCTTTGACCTTACCGGTCTGCCGCCAACGCCGAGGGCGATCGACGAGTTTCTCAACGACGCCTCAAACAACGCCTACAGCAGACTCGTCGACCGGCTCCTCGATTCCAAGGCCTACGGTGAACGCTGGGCGCAACACTGGCTGGATGTCGCCCGCTTCGCCGAAAGCGACGGCTTTGAGCATGACAAGGTGCGCAAGGAGGCCTGGCGTTACCGCGACTGGGTGATCGAGGCGCTCAACGACGACATGCCGTATGATCAGTTCATCCGCTGGCAGATCGCGGGAGACGAGTTGGAGCCGGACAATCCCCGGGCCTCGCTGGCCACCGGGTTCCTCGTCGCCGGCCCGGATATGCCGGACATCAACCTGCCCGAGGAGCGGCGACACAATGTGCTCAACGAAATGACCTCCACCGTCGGGGCAGCCATCCTCGGTCTCGCGTTCAACTGCGCGCAATGCCACGACCACAAGTACGACCCCATCAGCCAGGCGGACTTCTATCGGACACGCGCCTTCTTTTCCAACATGGCCATCGCGCCCAAGAACAAGTCATTGAGCCACACCTTCTCCGAGAAAGGCTCCGACAAACCTGTTTCCCGACTCTGGCTTCGCGGCGATTTCCGGCGACCGGGAGCCGAGGTCGAACCCGGCTTTCTGCGGGTTGTGAATCGCGCCGGCGACCAACCGCACCCCAAGCCCGTTCCCCAGCGGACAAGCGGCCTGCGGGCCGAACTTGCCCGCTGGATCACCCGCCCCGACAACCCCTTGACGCTGCGCGTGATCGCGAACCGCCTCTGGCTCCATCACTTTGGCCGCGGCCTCGTCGCCACACCCAACGACTTCGGAAAACAGGGCGCCCTCCCTTCACACCCGGAGTTGCTCGATTGGTTGGCGACCGAACTGCCACGGCGCGACTGGAGTCTCAAGGCCATGCATCGCTTGATCGTCTCCTCCGCAACTTACCGGCAGGCCAGCTCCGGACAGGACCAAGCATGGCGGCGGCGCCTCCAGATCGACCCCGACAACCGGCTGTATTCCCGGATGAACCGGCTCCGCCTCTCGGGCGAGGCCGTCCGCGACGCCATGTTGCAGGCTTCCGGCCGCCTGAATCGCAAGGCCGGCGGTCCCGGATTTCGGCCGCCGCTGCCGCGCGCCGTCACCGTCACGCTGCTGAAGAACCAATGGCCCGTGTCCAAGGATGAAACCGAACACGACCGGCGCAGCATCTATCTGTTCGCCCGGCGCAACCTGCGCTACCCAATGTTCGAGGTCTTCGACCGCCCGGACGCCCTGGCCAGTTGCGCGCAACGCAATGTCTCCACCACCGCGCCCCAATCCCTCACCCTGTTCAACTCGGAATTCTCCCTCGAACGCGCGCGCGACCTCGCGGAATCCATCCTCGCCTCCACCCCACGTAACGCGGCCGTCCCGGCTGCGGGTCCTGGCGGCGTCCCGCCGCAAGAGACATCAGATCGCGCGCCTTCCGCCGGCCTCGACACCGCCGAGACCATCACCCTTGCCTATCGCCGAACCCTCGGCCGACTCCCGACCCCGGCGGAATTGAAAACCGGGAAGACCTTTCTGGAATCCCAGTCGAAAGCCCTCCGAAATGAAAACCGCCAAACCGGCCAACTCGCCGCCGCAGCCGCCTTCACCGACTACTGCCTCGCGCTCTTCAATCTGAACGAATTCGTCTACGTGGATTGAGGCCAGGGAATTGCCCGAGAAGCGAGGATCACACTGGTGACAGGCTCAAGACCGAGGACCTCGCGTGGATCTTGGAGGAAGGCATCGGATGGCCTGGGCGCGCCGCGCGAAGCGCCTTGGACTGCGGCGGCTTGACGCCGCCTTTTCGTGAAGCATGGCGCAGCGCCCGGAGAACGACGAGGCGGTCG
>CAZFLK010000169.1:0-2420 GCA_964519245.1 uncultured Verrucomicrobiota bacterium | reverse complement strand
GAGGCGGTCGTCATCGAGGTCGCCACCCCCACTTTCAATAAATGCGCGCTACAGACTGTGGAAAGTGCAGACCCAACCCCAAAGTCCAATGTAACTCCCATGGCGATGCGCGCCTTGGGGAAGCGGACGGCGAGTTTCCCCAGTTGAGGCCGGGTGTTTGGGAGGCTGAGTTCCTCGAGGATCTCGCCGGTCGTGTGATCGAGGATGCAAACGGCGTGGCGTTTGTCGCCGAGATCAATCCCGATGGTGTGGGTGGGAACTGGGACTTCGACGGTGGCAAAGGTCTTTGTTTTCATTGGCAGTGAGGATAACGCCCGGTTTCCGGGCTTCACTGCCTTCTCATCTAATCTTGGTAGGTCCTCAACGCGTCCAATACTCATCTATGGCCCTCTGAATCTTGGCGGCATCTGACAGCGCATCCTCATCCTCCTGAACCATGAACCGCAAAAAATCAACGATCGCCGCCCGCTGGCCATCCGAAAGGCCACTCAGCTGTCCGAGGCTGTAGTCATCGTAAACGCTGGTGAGTGTGTAAAGACATCCAACATCGAGGTGATCATCCAACTCGGCGATCATAAATGCGGGGATGTGAAACCGCATCCCATCAGCATCAAAGAAGGAAAGGCTGCTCTCGCATCGTCGTAAATCCTGTGACGGAATAGCACTCCAATCGTGCTTAATATCCCGCGCTCTGGCGGATGCCTCCGCGTCCTCGCCCTCATAGTCGTCGATGGCCTGCCCCTGCCAAAGACCGACACCGTCACCAAGAGTAACGCCGTCGAATGCAGCACGGATAGATGACTTCACGCTATCCAAAGAAAGTGTCATATGGTCAGGGACCGTGCCAGTGAGGCGCGGCGGGCGGAAGCCAGGCCTCGACGGCAGGATTGAGGCTCAAGTTTCATCGTGACTCACGAATCAGAACGGCTGCCCGCCGTTGCCCTCAACCGGTCTGGTTCGGCATTTCCACTCCCCATGAACCGCAGTGACAGTAAAGCAAATGACAGAGCAAACAGTGAGCACCAAACGAAAGTGGGAGCAACGATATAGATCCCGAGCTTGTAGTCGAAAGGAAACTCCGCGAGGAACTGAACGCCGACGAAAACACCCGCAGCGAGGAATGAGATGAGAAACGGAAGCAGGCGATAGCCCCTGCGATGGAGGTCCATCATGCCAACCAATACACTCGTGAGGAGAACGATCGGCCACACATAAACTGTGACCAGCAACCGGTTGTCTACCAACTGACCAAGATCGAAACCAGTGCGGTAGATCGAATACAGAACGAACGGAGCGCCGACGACCGAAAAAGCGACGAGTGGATGTGACGCAAATTTCATCGTGTTGCCGAACGTGAAAGGTGAGGCACGCGCTGGCAGCGCCCGCCTCGAAACAGAAAGGAACGATCAAACAACCCAACACCCTCCGCTGACACAGCGGGCAGCGCGTTGTCCTCCACCGCCTGGTTCGGCCATTCACCAACTGAGTCTGAAGCTCTTGAATCCATAGTCACCGTCCAAGTCGATTAGGCCGCCCTCTCTGCCACCCCAATCCCAATCACAGGTGATGAACACCTCATAGCCATCTCTGTCTCGCTCCACTCGGTGAAGGCGCAACTCCCGGACTGCGGCACGCTCGGTCCGACCATCGTCGAGACGACGCTGCGGCACAAGCATGCGCGACCACTGGATCGTTCCATCCTCCGACCGAGGGGCGAGAACCGGTGCTGTCTCTGAAGGCAGCTCGTAAATCTCCAACCGACCATGTGAAGCAATCGTTAACACCGACGCCGGCGAGTTGGTCAAATCGTCCGTGAACGCAACGCCCTCGTACGGCCCATAGAGCATCCGCTCCCAACCTTCACGCTGGCACGAACGAAGGCCCCAGAGGCTTCCGAACACCGCGATGAGCGTTCCAGTCACGATCAAGGACATTCTCACGGCAACGCGCATTCAATTCGCCGAACGTGAAGCTCAGGCACGCCGCGCTTGTGCAACAGCATGAAAGTGACGCGCCGGTGCGGAGTTGTCCTGAAGCGTTGGGTTAGTCTGCCAGTTCCCCATTCTTGATCCTCTTGTGGGTCTTGAGTTACTTCATCTTCAACTTCAACTTCACCTTCTGTGGGTTCGTCAAACATTGAAGTTGCTACATATGGTTTTGCAGCGTCAATTCTTTCAGCAGCTTTCGCATACAAAGAATTTTTAATTGCGTCGGAAACATCCGCCGCAGAAGAATCCTGTGCAATCAAATCTACAATACTATTTTCCATGAAAAAATGATGTATATGTTCTATTTATATCTCTGCTGCTTTTCCGTCTGCTTCAGTGGCACTACCTTGAGATTCTAAGTCTGGTTCTGTTGGAGCACCTGCACCAGCACTCATAGGATCTGCAATTGGTTGTCCGGTCACAGGATCAACT
>CAZFLK010000168.1:4822-12981 GCA_964519245.1 uncultured Verrucomicrobiota bacterium | reverse complement strand
ACGCGCTCATGCTGGGAGGCCAGGCCTTCGCCCTGCGCGACGACCTGAATCTGGTCGACCACTCGATGCCAGTCACATTGGGAACAACGTATTCCTCGGACCCCTGGGTGCTTCTTCAATACACCGATACCGACGGCCGCATTTCGGTCACACCATTTCAACTGTTCCGCGAGAAACCGGATGACGGCATCCTGTTTGACTACGTCACCGAGGCGGGAAGTCTCTTGCAGGCTCCCATGCCGCTGCCATTTCTTCCAGCTCCCGTCGCCCCTGTCGAAGTCGAGTTTGCCGGACTGACATTCTCGATCCCTCGAAATTTCAACCGGGAAGTCGAAGCCGCCAATGGCGACCTGCCGGGCAGTTGGAACGCAGGAACGCATGCTGACGGCCCCTTCGGCCACTACAACTCTTTTACCTACGAAGACAGAAAAGACTCCCACTGGGTCTACCGTGGACTGCACGCCGGGCGGCCGGATCTTGCCGCGGGATCCTACAATGAAACCACCAAGATCTTCGATGCCTTGCCGGCCGCGACGGCCGTCGTGAATGAACCCTTCTCCTATCACATCCATGTTTCCCGGCGCATCAACACGTTGACTCTCACCACCATGAGCGGAGCAACTCTACCGGCCGGACTGGAGTTCGCCCCCGATGGTCTCTACCTGACCGGGACGCCAACCGTGGAAGGCGCGAATACCGTCAATCTTGTCGTCACCGACACCAGCGACGGCAATTCCATTAATCTGACACTGATGCTCAACGTTGTGGCGGCGGGCGGAACCGTCGTCACCCAGTCGCCTTTGGCCATCACCAGCCAGAACGACTACGCTGGACAGGCCGTCACCTACACAGGCCGCCCGCCCTACCTCGCCACGTCGCCCGCGCCCAACAACAGCTTCACCATGCGTTTCTATTACAAGACCATGGAAGGGTTCGAATGGCCGGGGAACGCCGACCCGCCGGATGTCGGATCCGTTGTGCCTTACCTCCGCAAACCTGACGGCGCCAACGGCTACATCGGCGCGCCGGACGACAAGGACACGGACTCACTGGAGATCGTCTATCGTCCTACCTGGCCGGCGGTCACACCTACTCTTCGTTTCGGCGAGACCTTGATGGATCCAAAGAATGGCCTCCCCGCCGTCCGCGGCCAAAGCAGCGTTCAGGTGCTTTATCAACAATCCGTCGCCGCCGATATCACCAAAGCCGACAGCAGCGTCACCCTGCACGACCCCACCCGCGAGAAGACCAGCGACCTGGTCACTGCCGGACTGGACGCTCTGCCCGCCGGCCTACGAACAGAACTCAATCAGGGGCTCGTCTATTTCCCCAACCTGCCGCCACACTTGGTTGAGCGTCTATTCTTCGATCCCAACCGTGGTGAAAAGGGCCAACTGGTCTTCCGTGGCGAATACAAAGACGAGATCCTCGGTGAGAAATACGTCCTACTAAACGTGCTCGCTGGATCTGATTTGGCGGCCGTCAAGAATCTCGTTCCCAATTCAAATGAGTGGGATGCCCTCGTCGACGCGCTGGCGACCCCCATGGAACCGTTCATCGAAAATCCGGCTGTGCTCGGCACATACATTCCCGACACGGAGGCTACGACGACACCGGGGATAGGATCCTTGGCTGAAGTTCTCGACGACGATGTGGCCGTGGATTCCTACGCCCTGAGCGCCGGAGGTCCTGGCATGGGCTACGTGACCTTGATCACCGGGAACGGCGAGGCCTTCACGCCCGCCGAAGAACCGGTTTCCATCCACATCATCCGGGTGGGTGGAGGCCTCTATCCGGGCGAAATGAAGGTAATCCCCTCGCCCAATCCGTTGAGCGAACTCATTACATTCCAGCACACGGCAGACCTGGCAGGCCAATTCCAGGACTACGAGTATGAATGGAAGATCGCCCCGCCCGTCGATGGCCTGCCGCCACAAGACCTGCCAGGCGGCTACCAGGATCTTACCGCCGGCAATGACATCCCCCGCTACACCCTTGGCGGAGCCGGCATCCAGGTGCTGGTCGACAATTACCTGATCATGCGTTACCGCCCGGCCGATCCCGCTCACCCCCGCTACAACCAATGGTCCGACTGGACGGCGCCTCGCCTCGCCGAAGGCTGGATCAAGCGCGTCCTCGCCGGGATAAACCCCTTCAACCAACGCATTACCGACCTCTTCAACAACTCGGTGAATACCGACGTCAGCCTGATCACCCAGGCCGGAACACGGTGGGAAGGAGATGTCGCCCTGAGCCTGGATTCCATCAACGAGCCCGGGCTCATCGAGATCTATGAGACGGTTCTCAACCGCGGCAAGAACCTCAGCATCGACGCCGGCATCAACTTTGGCGGGGCCAACGACGCGCTGCTCCTCGCCGCCGGCTACATCAATGACCTCTACATGATGATCGGCAACGAAGCCTGGGCCGATGCATCCAATCCCACAATCGGCATCGGCACGTCTGACCAGGACCTGGGTGACATCTCAACGGCCTTGTTCGCCTTCAAGGGGCAGACCGCCTCCCTTCTTGAGGAGGAACTGGCCCTCGTCCGCGGGCGCGATGACTTCCTGCAACCCGGTGTCGGGGTAGCCCCCGTCTACAACCGGCTCGTCTGGAACTACACCCGCGGCATCGATGCCGGTGAAGTCGTCTACGCGCTGAACTACAACATCCAGGAAAACCCCAATGAAGACCCCGACGGCATCGTCAACGCGGAGGACGCCGCCTACCTCTATCCCCAGGGACACGGCGACGCCTACGGCCACTACCTCACCGCCTTGAAGGGTTACTACAAGCTCTTGGTCGACAACGACTTTGACTGGGTGCCCCGCATCGAGGCTGTGAACGTTCTTGGCGTCCCGATCTCCATCGACTACCTCGACGAACGCAAGTTCGCCTCTGCCGCAGGCTCTGTCGCCAAAGCTGGCCTACAAGCCTCCCAACTGACATGGCGCAAGGACTACGCAAACGGATCTGACGTCGGTTGGGAACACCTTGGCCAGACACGGACAAATACAACGCGCAGCTACAATGACGGAGGTCAGAATGTGAATCCAGTCCGGTATTGGGGCGCGGATCACTGGGTCTCCCGAACCAGCCAAGGCGCCTATTTCAACTGGATTGTCGGCAATGCCATCATTCCGGAAACCGATCCGGATCCCAGCCACGAAGGCATTCAGAAAATCGATCGCACCACCGTGCCAGAACTGAGGGAATTGGCGCTCACGGCAGGAGAACTGCAAAACACCTTGGACCGCGCCGAAGGCCGCATGTCCCCCCTCGGCCTCCCGCACGACGCGCTTGCCTTTGATATCAATCCCACCCGGGTGAGCGGCGCGAATGCCGCCACCCACTTTGAGCAGATTTACGATCGGGCGCTGGCTGCGCTCAGAAATGCGGTGACAGCGTTTGATGACGCCAAGGACGTGACTTCACAGTTGAGGTCCGAACAGAACTCACTGGTCGACCTGCAAGCCCAGGTGGCAAGTCAGGAACTGGCCTTCACCCACGAATTGATCGAGATCTACGGAACGCCATACCCGGACGACATCGGTCCGGGCAAGACCTATGTCACCGGATATGATGGACCGGATCTCATGCACTACACCTATGTCGAAACTCCAGAGATGGACTTCAATGGGACGATTCCCACGTTGCCATCGACAGAGCCTGAAGTCTTCCGACTCGATGTGCAGGACTACCCCGCAGATTACGCAAATCGACTCTACACGAACTTCGATTTCAACAAGCCGGCCAATTCGGACGGCTATATCCTGAACGGAGACTATGTAGAGCTCGAGTTCGGTTCTCACGGCTTCTACGACAAACCTGCGGCATGGGCGGGAAGCCGCAAGAGTCCGGGCCGCATCCAGCAGGCCATATCCGACTACATTGCTGCGCACTATCAGCTCTGGACCGCGTTGGACGTCACCTACGATCTTAAACGCGATCTCGACAATGCCGCCTTACTTCTCAAAGCCCGAGGCATCGCGCTGGACGAAATCCGAGGACTTGAAGCCGATGTCAGGGACAACAAAAAGGAAGGCATCGATCAAGCCAGCGACACGGCAATCAAAAGCAAATACAATGAGGTTACTGCAAACTTGGCCAAGGATATCGCCGACGCGCTTATCGAGACAGTTCCAGGAAGCACAATTGTCGGACTCGCGGTTGGCGGCGATCTGACCTCCGTGGCGCGCGGTGTGCTCTACGGCGGCTTGGTCGTAGCAAAAAGCTCCATCCTCTATGCCGACGCTACCGACAATCAGATTTGGCTGACGGACGATGCGAGTCGACAGAAGGCGCTGCTTGAGTTGGAAAGACAGATCACAGAACTCGGACGCAACCAGGAAATCGAGGAGGCCGTCACCCAGTTGATTGCGCTGCTCGGACAGCAGCAGGACTCCTTGACAACAATCAACATGCGTTTGCGCGAACTGGGGGACGCCCGGCGGAATTTGGCCTCCGAAGTCGCCGCTGGGAATCGTCTTCTCAAGGAGCGGGAAATCTACCGCAAGCGAGTTTCAGCCCTGGTGCAGGGCTACCGCACCCGCGACGCTGGCTTCCGCATCTTCCGCAACGAAAAACTGGAACGCTACCAGACCCTGTTCGACTTGGCGGCTCGCTACACCCTCATGGCGGCCAACGCCTACGACTACGAGACCGGACTGTTGAACACCACCCGCGGCCGGGACTTCATCTCGCGCATCGTCGGTTCCCGGGCGCTGGGCGTCGTGGCGAACGGAAACCCGGCCTACGCCGGCAGCAACACAGGAGACCCCGGCCTGTCCAGCGTTCTCGCCGAGATGAAGGCCGATTGGGACGTGCTCGAAGGCCGTCTCGGCTTCAACAATCCCGACGCGTACGGGACCACCGTCTCCCTCCGCACCGAACTGTTCCGCATTCTTCCAGACAACGAAGGAGACCTGGTCTGGCGCGACGTGCTGGAGAAAGGCCGCATCGACGATCTGCTCGCTGACTCCGATATCCGCCGCCACTGCATGCAGATCGACAATGGGAGCGGGCTGCCCGTGCCGGGAATCGTCCTGGACTTCAGCACAGTGATTGCTGACGGAGTCAATCTCTTCGGCAAACCTCTCGCCTCAGGAGACCACACCTTCAGCCCCAGCTCCTTCGCGACCAAGATCCACGCCGCCGGCATAGCTCTGGAAGGCTACCAGGGAATGGATGACCCCAATGCGAACACGTCGACGTCAGGCTCCTCCCCCACTGATCCGGACCTCGCGTTTCTGGATCCGACGGGGCTTTCCGCGACGCCCTACATCTACCTGATCCCGGTTGGCGTCGACTCCATGCGCAGTCCACCGCTCGGCGACCAGAGCGAGGTGCGCACCTGGGCGGTCAACGATGTGACCATTCCCCTGCCCTTCAACATCGGCGGTTCCGATTTCTCCACCAAGGCGCTGTATCAGTCCTCGGATTCCTTGAGCGAGCCCTTGTTCAACGTTCGCAAGCACCAGGCGTTCCGACCGGTTTCCTCCTCCTCAGTCTTCTCCTCCGAAATATATGGAGACGCTGGAGAGATAGCATTATCCCAATTCACGAATCGCCGCCTGATTGGCCGCTCGGTCTGGAACTCCCGCTGGAAGATCGTCATTCCCGGCCGGACGCTCCTGGCCAACCCCGAGGAAGGTCTCGACCGCTTCCTGCAAACCGTGAAGGACGTTCAACTTCACTTTGTCACCTACTCCTATTCGGGGAATTGAACCGGAAGAGCCGAAGCCCAAACCCGATCATCGTATGAAAAGCAAAGTCACTCTCCTGCTCGTCTGCGCCTCGCTGTTGATCACCAGCGTCTGCCAAGCCTTCCCCCCCGCTCCGCCGCACACCATCTATGGCATGGTGCGCGATGAATGGGGCAACCCACTCGCCTTCCAGGACGCGGAAATCGTCATGCTGACCGCCTCCGGCGCGACATTGCAGACCGACGTGGCGCTCCAGCCCGACGACGGCGTGAACTACACCCTCAAGACGCCCATGGATTCCGGCATCACTTATGATGCCTACAAGCCCACCGCCTTGAAACCCTATGCGCAGTTTCTGCTGAAAGTGAAGGTCGGCAACCAGGTTTTCCTGCCCATCGAAATGAACGGCGTCATCGGCGAACTCGGCCTCCCCGGCAAGGCGACCCGCCTCGACCTGACGCTCGGTGTCGATTCCGACGGCGACGGACTGCCCGACGCCTGGGAGCGCGCGTTGATCCAGTCGCTTGCCGGTTTGAACAGCCTTCAGGATGTCGATCCCAATGCGGACTCCGACAAGGACGGGCTCAGCAATCTGCAGGAATACCTCGCCGGCACCTACGCCTTCGATCCTGAGAACGGCCTCAGCCTTGAAATCGTCGGATTCAACGAGGGCCGCCCACTCGTCGACTTCACGGCCATTCGCGGACGCTCCTACGAAATCCAAACCTCATCCGACCTGAAGAACTGGTCGACCACCGTCTTCACCATTCCCGCAGAAGGCGAGGCCGCCCCGCTCCGGGACAACTACAAGTCCCAAGATGTCCGCAAGGTTCGTGTCGAACTTCATTCTGAAGCGTCCGGTGGCGCGTTCTTCCGATTGATGACCCGGTGACGAACCGCACCTCAACGACGCCCGCATAAGGCAAATCCGCAAATACGTTCATCGAGCCCATAGCCCGGGAAATGACACCTATCCGCGACAATTTCTTCAAGGCTCTACGGACGCTCGCCTGCCTGGCGGTCCTGGTCGCCGCGCCCATTGCAGGTCACGCGCAGACCACGGCATTCACTTATCACGGCCAGTTGTCCGAGCACGGAAATACCGCGAACGGCGACTTCGACTTCCTGTTCTCGATCCACGATTCCGAAACCTCCCAAACGCCGCTTCGGCCTGCCATTCAGGTCGACGGCCTGAATGTCTCCAAGGGAGCCTTCACCGTGGCGCTGGATTTTGGCGCCGGCGTCTTCGACGGCTCCGCCAGGTGGATCGAAATCGCCGTGCGTCGTGCGAATCAGAACAACCCCTATACCACGCTCACCCCCAGGCAACGGCTGACTGCCACACCCTACGCGCTCTATGCCAATCGCGCAGGGTCGCTGGATCCCGGCGCCTTGATTGAGGCCAACAACCCCGCCAATCTATTCGCCGGAACGTTCGTGGGCGACGGATCACAACTCACGAATCTCCCCATCGAACCCGGACCTGAAGGCCCGGCCGGTCCCATCGGCATGACCGGGCCTCAAGGTCCTGTCGGTCCCAAAGGCGATGCAGGCGCAACAGGCCCTCAAGGCGAACAGGGCATTCCCGGCGCGCTCGGCATGACCGGGCCGCAGGGGCCCATTGGCCCCACCGGGCTGCAAGGTCCTATTGGACCAAAGGGCGAAACTGGCGCCGCCGGTCCCATTGGCATGACCGGTCCACAAGGTCCCGTGGGCCCGATCGGCCCCGAGGGCCCCAAGGGTGCCCCCGGCTCAATCGGCCCCACGGGTCGCCCAGGACCGATCGGTTTGAACTGGCGGGGCAATTGGAGCCCCGGCAAAAACTACTTCTTTTCCGATGCCGTATCCCACAATGGATCCGTCTGGTATTCCGTCGCCACCAGTCTGGGAAAAGTCCCTGGCGTCGATCCCGAATGGGCCTTGATGTCGCGAAAAGGCGATGAAGGTCCCACTGGTTTGACCGGTCCACAGGGCCCCGTGGGACCAACCGGTCCAAAAGGAGATGACGGCGCAACCGGTCCGGCCGGCCCCATTGGCTTGAATTGGCGAGGCGCGTGGAACTCAGGGAGCGCCTATTTTCTTTCTGATTCCGTATTTCACAACGGCTCAGCCTGGATCGCCTTGACGCCGAATATGGGTAAAGTTCCCGGTGTCGATTCTGAATGGGGCCTGATGGTCCAACAAGGTGATCAAGGCAACACGGGCCCTGTCGGCGCGCCAGGACCGCAAGGCCCAATCGGTCTGACCGGCCCGGCCGGTCCGAAGGGTGACCAAGGCGACCCGGGCGCGCAGGGTCCGGCGGGTCCCAAGGGTGACCAAGGCGACGCCGGAACCATGGGCGCGACCGGCCCCCAAGGCCCCGCCGGTCCCAAAGGTGACACTGGAGATACTGGAGCAACCGGACCTGTTGGACCTCAGGGTCCGATCGGTTTGACTGGCCCAACAGGCCCC
>CAZFLK010000168.1:0-4722 GCA_964519245.1 uncultured Verrucomicrobiota bacterium | reverse complement strand
AACCGGACCTGTTGGACCTCAGGGTCCGATCGGTTTGACTGGCCCAACAGGCCCCAAGGGAGATCAGGGCGAGACGGGCATGGCGGGTCCCCAAGGCCCCCAGGGCGTCCGAGGCCTCACCTTCCGCGGGCCATGGGATTCAGGCGCAGCCTACCTCGTGGATGATGCGGTCTCCCACAACGGTTCCGCCTGGCTGGCCATTCAACTCAGCATGAATGTCACGCCCATCGAAGGGCCCTTTTGGACTCTCCTCGCCATGAAGGGAGACACCGGCGCCGCTGGTCCGCAAGGCCCCATTGGTTTGACCGGCGCAACCGGCCCAATCGGCCCGCAAGGCCCACAAGGCGTACCGGGAACAACAAACGCCGACGATATCAACACCGGCACCCTTCCTGACGCTCGGTTGAGCGCCAACATTGTCCGTCAATCCGAACTCAGCAGCGTCAACGACGCGCTGATCAATCGCATCATCGCAACCAACGCGCTTCTTGTTGCCCGGATCGATGCGGTGAACGCGGATCTGATCATGCGCTTGAACGCCGTTTCGAATTACGCCCGAACGAACATCCCGGCAGGCGTGGTCGTGGCTTCCACTGATCCCAATGATCCCGCGCTGGCAGCCCAGGGAATGCTCAGTGTTTCCAGTGTGTCAGAGCAATCATGGACGACAGGAACCACCACCGGGCAACCTACGGCGCGCTCCGGTCATGCGACAATTTGGACCGGCGACGAATTCCTCGTTTGGGGCGGCCTCTTGAATGGCGGCGTTCGATCCTCAGCCGGCGGCCGCTACGATCCGGCGACGGATCAATGGACCGCAATGACTCCCATCAACGCACCCGCCGCCCGATCCGACCACGCTTCCATCTGGACCGGTCAGGAGATGATCGTCTGGGGCGGATTCGGCGCATCCGGATATCTCGATTCAGGATCACGATTCAATCCGGCTTCATCGACCTGGAGCGCCGTCTCCACCACTGGCGATCCATCGGCACGGACGGGACACCTGGCGGTATGGAATGGCAGTCGAATGATCGTCTGGGGCGGCCAGAACGCTTTCGGATTGCTCAATGACGGCGCCGTCTATTCGCCGGCCACCGATTCCTGGACGGCCATGCCGACGCTCAACGCCCCCACCCACCGCCGCGGAGCCAGGGCAGTCTGGACCGGGGCGGAGCTGATCGTCTGGGGCGGCGAAGGCAACGCAGGACTGCTGAGCGACGGCATGCGTTTGACATTCGACGGCGCCGGCCTCCCCGTCGCATGGCAACCGATGTCGCAGACGGGCGCGCCTTCCGCCCGGAATGGCCATGCCGCGGTCTGGACAGGTTCCAAGATGATCGTCTGGGGCGGCGGACAAGCCGCTTCGCCGAAGTCAGACGGAGCCATCTACGATCCGGCGGGCGATTCCTGGACGCCGCTGCCCTCCACCGGCGCGCCAGCCGCACGGACTGATCACACAGGAATCTGGAACGGCTCTGAACTGCTGGTCTGGGGCGGACAGAATCCAAGCGGTTCCGTGGCGAATGGCGCGGCGTTCGATCCGGTGGGGCAAAACTGGCGAACGCTCAGCGTCATGGGTTCCCCGATAGCCCGCAGCCATATTGGCGCAGCCTGGTCCGGATCCGAATTGATCCTGTTCGGAGGCAAGGCGACCGGCGCGCCGGTGAGTTCCCTGCAGCGACTCAACCCGCAAGGCGCCCTGTATCTGTTCCGCAAGCCGTGAACCGCTTCGTCTTTGCCATCCTGTCGCTACTGGGACTGCCTTCCGCCTTGGTCGCGCAACAGTTCACCATCAGCCAGCTCAACATCTCGCCTGGTGGAGGAACTTTGAGCGGCGGCGAATTCTCACTTGTCGGCAAGGTTGAGAAGCAGAACTCCGCCCCCCTGCTCAATGGTGGCGCCTATTCGATCAAAGGCGACACAAAGAGCTTCTCCGTAGCCGTGCATACCTCGGGCTCGCCGCGATTGTCGCTGCAAACGACAACGACCCATGTCACGATCAGCTGGTCGGCAGACGACGCCGTGGGACACATACTTCAGTCATCGGCAACCCTTGGGAAAAGCGCCGTCTGGCAACAGGAGACTTCGCCTCCCGTGACGTCCGAAGGCAAGGTCTACGTGACCGCCCCCCTCCGCCCCGGCGTGCGGTTTTATCGCCTTCAGCGGACAACGCAGACGGAGTAGTTCAGGGGGGGGGAGCGCCCCGGAGAATGAGGCGAGCGGCCCGGCGGGACAGCTCAGTGCGGATCATTGAGAACAATCCGCCCCCCTGTTGTCCGGCATGACGAATCTGCAGACTCATGCATACTCCGGGGCTGCCTCTCGAACCCGGCCTTGCACAGCCAAGGCCAGCCGCTCCATACTCACGCCTTCATGAAACGCCTGTTCCCTTTCTCAATTCCGAATCCTGTTGCCCTGCTCAGCTGCATTGCATTCGTCGCGAGCGGCGATCCAGCCGCCGGCGCGACAAGCCGCCCCAACATCATCCTGATCATGTCGGATGACATGGGATATTCCGACATCGGCTGCTACGGCAGCGAGATCGACACGCCCAATCTGAACAGCCTGGCTGAGAACGGCGTTCGCTTCACGCAGTTCTACAACACCGCCCGCTGCTGCCCAACGCGGGCCAGCCTGCTGACCGGTCTCTATCCACACCAGGCGGGCATCGGCTGGATGATGACCGACAACGGTCACGATGGCTACCGCGGCAACCTCAATCGCAATTGTGTCACCATCGCCGAGGCCCTCCGCCCCGCCGGCTATTCCACCTACATCTCCGGCAAGTGGCACGTCACGCGTCACGTCGCTCCCGAAGGCCCCAAACAGAACTGGCCCCTGCAACGCGGGTTCGATCGCTTCTACGGAACAATCCACGGAGCGGGAAGCTTCTACGATCCCAATTCATTGACCCGGGACAACACGCAGATCTCTCCCGCCGCCGATCCCGAGTATCGGCCCGAGGAATACTACTACACGGACGCGATCAGCGACCACGCCGTCAGGTTCATCAACGAGCACAAGAAGCAAAGCGCCGGCAAACCCTTCTTCATTTATGTCTCCTACACCGCCGCCCATTGGCCCATGCACGCTCTGGAAAAGGACATCCGGAAATACCGCGGCAAGTACGACGCAGGCTACGAAGCCATCCGCAAGGAGCGCCACGCGAAGATGAAGGAACTCGGTGTCATCGATCCCAACCAACCGCTGCCGGATGGCGTCGGGGAATGGTGGAAGGTTCAGAACAAGGAATGGGAAGCCGCCTGTATGGAGGTCTATGCCGCCATGATCGACAACATGGACCAGGGCGTCGGCCGCATCGTCGGCGCGCTCAAACAGAACGGGCAATTCGACAACACCCTGATCCTGTTCTTCCAGGACAACGGCGGCTGCGCCGAAGGCCTCGGCCGCACACCCCGCAATGAATGGACCAAGCGTCCCGACAAAGCCCCCTTCCCTCCGATGGCCAAGAACGAACTGCAGTTCGACATGATCCCGAAGCAGACTCGCGACGGCTTCCCGACCATCACCGGCCAAGGCGCGATGCCCGGGCCGGACGGAACCTACATCGCCTACGGCGAAGCCTGGGCCAATGTCTCCAACACCCCTTTCCGCGAATACAAACACTGGGTCCATGAAGGCGGCATCTCCACACCCCTCATCGCCCACTGGCCCAAGGGCATCAAGCGGAAGAACGCGCTCGAACATCAACCCGGCCACCTCGTCGATCTCATGGCCACCTGCGTCGACGTCGCCCAGGCCGACTACCCCGACTGGCATGCGGGGCGCCAGATCAAGCCCATGGAAGGCAAGAGCCTCGCCGGCGCCTTCAACGGAAAGACGATCGATCGCGAGGCGATCTATTGGGAGCACGAAGGCAACCGCGCCGTTCGCCAAGGCAAATGGAAACTGGTCGCCAAGGGAGCCAACGGCCCCTGGGAACTCTACAACATCGAGACCGACCGCTCCGAACAGGCGAACCTCGCCAAGATCCGCCCCGACAAGGCCGCGCAATTGCAGACCCTCTGGGAAGCCTACGCCAAACGCGCCAACGTCCTTCCCCTCACCCCCTACAGGAACAACAACAAGAACAAGCAGGCTTTCAGCAGGAAGAAGGAGTTCAATCTCAAGCACGGGGCGGATCTCCCACAAGACAAGGCTCCGAACGTGGCCAAGAAATCGTTCAGCTTCTCCGCTTCGGTGACGCCGGCGGGCGACGGCGTCCTCCTTGCGCAAGGCGGCACAGCCCACGGCTGGGCCGTTTATATCAAAGGCGGCAAACTCCACCTCGCCACGCGCCACAATGGCAAGCTGACCGTCATCGCCGCGGACGCCAAACTGCCGGCCAAGCCCTTCAAACTGGATGGTTCACTCGCCAAGAATGGCGCGGCCCACCTCAACCTCAATGGCAAGCAAATCGCCAAAGGCAAGACACCCGGAGCCATGACCTCCATGCCCGTAGACGGGCTACAAATCGGATCCGACACCGGCGGCGCGGTCGGGGACTACCAAGCCCCCTTCGCCTACGGCGGCAAGGTGGAAGTGAATATTCAGATCGGGAAGTGACCAGACAACTGGCGGGGCGAAGTTCCGCGCCTGTCACGGAGAAGCGAGGCCTGAATTGGTTGATACCGGGATGGCGACAACATGAACGGAGCGCATCTGTGCCATAGACCAGCCGCAGCAACCCATCAAAACCTCTACGCCGTGGTCATCTCA
>CAZFLK010000167.1:0-13060 GCA_964519245.1 uncultured Verrucomicrobiota bacterium | reverse complement strand
TTGAATAAGATCCACCAGAGACATGCTCTGCACGCCCCGAAAACCACCCGCTGCCTCCCGCAGCAGAACACCCTCGACGCAATCGCAGAACACGGTCATCTCTTCGTCCGTGCCCGGCTTCTCCAGAAACAGGTCGATGCCCATCCCGTATGCCCGGGTGCGATACTGCGCGTCGCTCACTCCGGACATCACAACCGTTCTCGTGTCGGGATACTTCCCACGGACAATCGTCAGGAGCTGAAACCCATCCATGCCTGACATGTTCAAATCGGTGACCAACAAGCTGAAAGGCTCCGAGGCCAACAAGGCCAGCGCGCGCTTGCCCGAATCCGCCGTCAACACACGCGGCTTCGAGCCAAGCTTCGCCAACCGCGCCTGATACATTTCCAGCACGTCCCGCTCATCGTCCACAATCAATATGTTGCGCTGCTGCGACACCGGCGAAACTGTTTACTGTTCTTTCTTGCCATGACAAGCGATTTAGGACAAAAACTCCCGAAGTCGTCGAGCGGCATTTCGCCGTTCGAACACAACGATCAACCGACTAATCCCTCCCCATGGGTTTCTTCAAAAATCTCTTTTCCAAGGGCGATGACAGGCCGCAACCGTCATCACCCGAACCTAAGGCCGCTTCAACCAAGAAAGCTCCTGCCGCCCCGACATCGACGCCGAGTGTCGCCCAACAGAAAGGACCCAAACCGCTCGCCGAATCCGGCGAAACCGTGAATGTCCCGCTCGCTGGCATTATCGAGAACCTGCCCGAGGACATCAAAGGCGCCGTGGCGGCGCAGCCACCCGGCGAATCGACCATCGCTGTCCCTTTAACCGCCATCGTCGAACAACTCTCCACCGGCGCCGTCAAGATCCTCTTCGGCGACCTCCGAAAACGCGCCCCTGCCGGCGTCTTGTCCGACGCCCCGGACCACGACCAAAACGCCGTGGAGATCCCCCTCAAGGATGTGCTCGCTGTCGTCAAGCCGGAGCACTTGAAACTCCGCTCGGACCAAAAGCCCGTCGTCGATATCCCCGCGGATATCACCGATGTCTTCGACCCCGGCGGCAAACCGGTAAGCCCGACGGCCGCTCCGGCTCCCACACCAGCTCCGGCTCCCACACCAGCTCCGGCTCCCACGCCAGCCCCAGCTCCGGCTCCGGCTCCCGCGCCGGCGGCATCTTCCCCGCCTGCCGAAACCTCGGGTTCAGTTGAAGGCGGTAAACTGATTCTGCCGTTGACCTCCGTTTCAGAGACTTGGCCAGACGAGCTGAAATCCGCCATCGCGGCCTCCTCCAACGCGAAAATATCCATTGAAATGAGCGCCTTGGAGCCCATGATGAAGCGGGGCAAGGTCGCTTTCCCTTGGAAATCGCTGCGTTCAACGGCGCAACCCGCCCTCGACTCCACCGTCGGAGCCGCGCAAGATGACACCGAGGTGGAGATCCCGTTGAAGCTCATCATCCCCCACTTCATGTCCGCCAACAAACCGACGGCCGGACAGAAACAGGTCGATGTCGACACGACCATTCCTGACGTTTTCAGCAAGGAAGATATCGCCGCGCGGACCGCTCCGGCGACGTCTACGGCCCCGGCGGAGACGCCAAAGCCAACTCCCGCAGCGCCTGCAGCCGCCCCTCCCGCGGCCGGCGCGTCCCCCTCTGAGCTTGTCGCCAAGATCTGCCAGATCCCGGGAATCACCGGAGCCCTGGTCACCATGAGCGACGGTCTGCCGATGGCGAAGCAGCTGCCCGCTGGCGTCGATGGCGACGCCTTGTCCGGCTTTGTCCCGGAGTTGTTCAAGAAGGCGACCCAGTATGCCGACGCATCCAAGTTGGGAGCCGCCGCAGCAGCGGAAATCCAGACGACCAACCACACCCTTTCCGTCCGAAAATCCGGCGACACCTTCATCGCCGCGCTCGGCCCCGCCAACACAGCTCTGCCAAATAAAGAACTGGCCCAGATCGCCAGCGGGCCCCATTCGTAACCACCACCAGCCCTCTCAACCGACTTCACCCTATGGCAATCATCAATCAAGCCAACAAAGAGATTCAGGTCAAAATCGTCTATTATGGTCCCGCCCAGTGCGGCAAGACCACGAATCTGGAAAAGGTTCACTCCGACGTCGAGACGGCCAACCCGGAAGACAAGGGCAAGATGGTCTCGCTTGCCACCAGTTCCGACCGCACCCTGTTCTTCGACTTTCTGCCGATCGAGGCCATGTCCATCAAGGGCTACAAGACCAAGTTTCAGCTCTACACCGTCCCCGGTCAGGTCATCTACAACACCACACGACAACTCGTGCTTCGGGGCGTCGATGGCATTGTCTTCGTCGCTGACTCCCAATACGACAAGATGGAGGAGAATGTCGAGAGTCTGCAAAACCTGCAGGACAACCTCAAGACGCTGCGGATGGACATCAAGGATATTCCCTACGTGCTGCAGTACAACAAGCGCGACCTGCCGAACATCGCGCCGACCGACTACATGGAATTCCTCCTGAACAACAAGGACGTGCGTGTTCCCTCTTTCGAAGCAGCCGCCTTCAAAAGCGAAGGCGTTTTCGAGACCTTGAACATGATCACGAAAATGCTGCTCCACAAGTTCATCAACCAAGGCGGTTGAAGAGCCTGAGCTCCGGGAAATGACGCCCTTCCCACAAATCATCGACGAGGACTATCAGCAGTTCAACGCGACGCTGACGGACTTCTTGTCGCAATCCGAGGCATCCAATGCCCTGATCGTCGAGAAGGCCGGTTACCTGATCCATGAAGTCGGCGAAAAACCGCCATTCGACACGGCGGAACTCGCCACCTTGGCGGCCAACGCCTTCAATGCCACCCAGTTCATGGTGGACCGCCTCGGGGAAACCAATTTTACCAGCATGTTTCAACAGGGCGACGGCGCCAGCGTCCTGTGGATGAACATTGATGAAAACAGTCTCCTGATTGTGGTCTTCGACGCCTCCAAGAGCATCGGCGCCGTGAAATATTACGCCGCCGAAGCCGCCGCCGCAACCGCCAGACAGATCGTCATCGCCCAGGCACGCGACGCCTCCGGAGGCATCGATCTCGCCCACCTTGACCCAAGCAGCGCCGACGACGTCTTCAAGAAAAAGGACGCCCCCGAAGCGGATTCGTGACCGGACTCACGCCCCCGCCTCGCCAGCGCCGCGATAGCCTCAAGTTGATAAGGGGCGCGGACTGAGCCGGCTTGCCCCTTTCTGCTCCCGCCAACCTACAGGCGCGAATGACTGCCGTCGCAGAACGCCCCGTCGCAGGAATGCTTGCAGACGCACCACGCCACATTCCGGGCCTCGTCTATCTTGATCTCCTTGGGTTCGATCCCGGTCCCGGCATGGGACCCGTCACAAAAAGGCTGCTTGGACGAGCGCCCACAGGCGCACCACCAATAGGTTCCAGGCTCTGTTTTCTCAACCACGGGGGTCTTGCCCGCAACAACCGGTTTGTCTGGCATGATGATCCTTTCTACTACTTCTTCTTCTTGGCCGGCGACTTCTTTCGCCCCCTGACCTTGAGCCTGGCTTTCTTGGGGGTATTCCTGGCCGCTTCCTCCCGCACCTGGGTCGCAACCTTGAGACGCAATCCATTCAACCGGATGAAGCCGGTGGCGTCATCCTGGTTATAGGCGTCGGCCGGACTCCCCTCCATCGAAGCAATGTGCGGGTTGTAGAGACTGACCGGCGATCTGCGTCCCGCAGTCATCAGGTTCCCCTTGTAGAGTTTCACGCGAACCTCACCCGTCACGTTCTTCTGGCTTTCGGTGACCAACGCCTGGATGGCTTCACGATCCGGAGAAAACCAAAATCCGTTATAGACCAGCTCAGAATACTTGGGAATCAGGGAATCACGCAGATGCATGACCTCGCGATCCATCGTCAGCGTCTCCATCTGCCGATGCGCATAGTGCAGGATGGCCCCGCCGGGAGTTTCATAAATCCCCCGGGACTTCATTCCCACAAACCTGTTCTCCACGATGTCCACGCGACCAATGCCATGCTTGCCGCCTTTCTTGTTCAGGAAGTTCATCACCTGCAGCGGCGTCATGGCCCGCCCATTCACGGCGACGCAGTCCCCTTTCTCAAACGCCAACGTCAAATACTCCGGCTTGTCCGGCGCGTCCTCGGGAGAGACGCTGAGCTTGTACATCCCCTTGTGCTCCGGGGTGGTCGCGTCCAACCAAGGATCTTCAAGAATGCCCGCCTCGTAGGAGATGTGCAGGAGATTCCGGTCCATCGAATACGGCTTGCTCGCGCTGGCCTCCACGTCGATCTTGTTGGCGGCGCAGTAGTCGATCATCTCTGTCCGGCCGGGAAACGAGTCCCGGAAGGTCTGGTCGCGCCACGGCGCAATCACTTCGATTTCCGGGGCCAAGGCCGCCGCGGTCAACTCGAAGCGCACCTGGTCATTGCCCTTCCCGGTGGCTCCGTGCGCAATCGCGTCCGCCTTCTCCTCCCGCGCAATCTCGACCATGCGCTTGGATATCAACGGCCGCGCAATGCTCGTCCCCAGGAAATACTGATCCTCGTAGATCGCTCCCGCCTGCATCATCGGATAGACGTACTCCGACGCAAACTCCGCGCGCAGGTCCTCGATGTAGACCTTGGAAGCCCCCGTCTTCCTCGCTTTGGGACGAAGCCCCTTGAGCTCCTCCTCCTGACCGACGTCCGCGCAGAACGCAATCACCTCGGCGTCATACTTTTCCTTCAGCCAACACAGGATCACGGACGTATCCAGTCCGCCCGAATATGCGAGTATTACTTTCATCGATTGATCAAAAAACTGCGGCGGCAATAATCAGGATTGCCGCCGCGATGAAAAGAAGATTCTGAAATGCCGGCTCAGCCGATCATGTGCGAAAACATCCCATCGCGCAGTTTCGGCTCAAACCAGGTGCTTTTCGGCGGCATCAATCCGTCCTGATCCGCGATCGCCATCAGGTCCTCGATGCTGGTCGGATACATGGAAAAAGCGCAGGCATAACCGCGCTCGTCCACCAAACGCTCCAACTCCCCCGTCCCGCGAATGCCGCCCACGAAGGCGATTCGCTCGCTCGTCCGCGGATCGTCTATCCCGAACACCGGCCCCAGCACATGATTCTGCAAAAGCGCCACATCCAACCCGTCGATCGGGTTGTCCGTCGCGGCAACCTCATCCCGAAAGCGCAACGAATGCCATTGTCCATCCAGATAGAGGCCCAACTGATTCTTGGCCGACGGATCCGCCGAACCGGGCGTCGCAATCTCAAACACCTTCTCCAATGCCGTCAACAACGCCGCCGGATCCAGACCGTTCAGGTCCTTCAACGCGCGGTTGTAGGCCAGAATGCGCATTTGATCGTGAGGAAATGTAACCGTCAGGAAGGCGTCGCTGGAACCTGCGCCCGAGCGGCTGGCGTTGACGCGACTCGCCGCCGCGCTGCGATGGTGCCCGTCCGCAACATACAGCGCGGGGATCGCTTCAAAAGTGGCGCGCACAAACTCAATTTCCCCATCGTCATCGACCACCCACCCCGTGTGCCGCACGCCGTCAGACGCGGTGAAATCGACTGCCGGCTCCCGCTCGCACACCTTGGCCACGAACGCGTCAAATTCCGGTTTCGCCTGGTAGGTGAGGAAGACCGGCCCGGTCTGGGAATCCAGCGCTTCCATGTGGCGCACACGATCATCCTCTTTGGCCGGACGCGTCAACTCGTGCTTCTTGATCACGCCCGCATCGTAGTCCCGGCAACCCGCCGCAGCCACCAGGCCCGTCTGCGCCCGCCCGTCCATGATCAAACGGTAGAGATAGTAACAGGCCTTGTCGTCCTGGCGCAGCGCCCCCGCTTCGATCAGCTTGTCAAAATTCTCCCGCCCCTTGGCATACACCGCGGCGTCGTAGACGTCAGTCCCCTCGGGAAGGTCGATCTCCGGCTTGCTGACATGCAGGAAACTGAATGGATTTCCGGCCGCCACCTCCCGGGCCTCGTCCGACGACATGACGTCATACGGAAGTTCACAAATGCGGGCGGCGTCCTCAGACTTGGGGCGCAATGCTGGAAAGGGTCTTAAATCTGACATAATGAGCGGCGGAGCTTAAAAAAGCCCGGCCGGAAACGCACGTGAAAATTGGGCGCCGTTTCCCAACCCGGCTGTCGCGACGTGGCCAAAAACCGACCTTCAGCATTCAAACCGGGAAACGAACGCCCCCTGCCCGCGACTACGGCTTCCCGATCTCGGGATTCTCCATGAAAGCGTAGCAAAGCAGGTGGCAAATGCCCATCTGCGCATCCTCCACACGGCCGTAATGCTCGGAATCGATCACAATCGTTTCTTCTGCAATCTCCGCCAACCGGCCCCGTTTAGCGCCGACCAGCGCGACCGTATGCAGACCGTTGCCTCTCGCCCATTCCATCGCCTTGACCACGTTGGGCGAATTGCCGCTCACACTCAAGGTCATCGCGATGTCTCCCGGCCGCCCATAGTTCATCAACTGGCGCGCGTAAATCTCGTCGTAGGCGTAGTCATTGCCAAGGGCCGTGATCCAGCTCAGGTTCTCATTCAACGAGATGATCTTGAAACGCTTGTCCAGGGCGTCCGACGAGCCCTTGCCCAGATCCGTCGCGAAATGGGAGCAATTCGACGCGCTGCCGCCGTTGCCAAAGACAAAAATCTGGCGTTCTTCCCGCAATGCGGTCCTCAACCGGTCGATCAAACCGGCGACCGCGTCCACCGGGATCGAATCCAGGGCCGCCTTTTGCGCATCGATATAATTGGAAATCCACTCGTTCATCGGTCGGCGCATCATGCGAGGCGCCCCCGGGTTTGTCAGGGGCAAAGTTTTCTCAATTCTTGCCGTGAAATATCTTCGGTTGCATCGCGCGCCAATCGGCGCCACTCTTCCTACATCCAGACATGGACCGGCAACAACATTGTTTGTTCCCACCCCGGCCCAGGTCGCCATTCCCATTGATCCGCTCCCCGACAGCCCCCATCCGCGACGCCCCAGGTGCATCGTGACAACGCCTGGCCGGACGCGGCCTCCAGCAAGACAATTTCCTGAAAAAGAATCCATGAACGAAGACATTTTGAATCTACTCCGGCGCAAGAGCTACGCGCCGATGAACATCCCCGAACTGCTCCGCGCACTGTTGCTCGAACCGGGCCAGCAGCAAGCGCTCCAGGCCGCCCTCCGCAAACTCGTGCGCAAGGGCGCCATCGCGCGCATCAAAGGCAACCGCTACATCATTCCCGTTGAAGCCGACCTGATCCCCGGCCGCATGCAGGTCACTCGCGGCGGCAATGGCTACCTCCACCCCGACGACCCCAAACTGGAGGAGATTCCCGTTTCCGCCACGGCCATGTCGACCGCCATGCACGATGATCGGGTGCTCGTGCGTCGCGACACCCGTATGCGCCATCGCGGCGGACAGTCGACTCAAGCCGTCTCCGGATCCGTCGTACGCGTGCTCGAGCGCGCCCGCACCCAGATCGTCGGCGCTCTGAAACGCGGCCCCCGTTTCCTCTACGTCATCCCCGACGATCCCCGGATGCAGCACGACGTCTATGTTCCCGAACCCAACGACGTCGGAACCATCCCGCGCGAAGGCGACAAGGTCGTCGTCGAGCTCCGGGAGTGGGAATCCCGCCATACCAACCCCGAAGGCGAGGTCATCGAGGTTCTCGGGCCTCCCGACAAGGAGGGCGTCGACCTTCTCCGCATCCTTCGCGGCTACGGCCTGCCCCTACGCTTTCCCCGCAATGTGCTCCGCGAAGCCCGGGCGATCGGAACCAAGGTCGCCGAAGCAGACATGGAGGGGCGCGTCGACTGCCGCAGCCACCAGGTCATCACCATCGACCCCGAGGACGCCCGCGACTTCGATGACGCCTTCTGCATCCAACGCCACAAGGCCGGTCATTGGCGGCTCTGGGTCCACATCGCCGATGTCTCCCACTATGTCAAACCCGGCTCAGAGCTCGACAAGGAGGCCCGCCGCCGCGGCAATTCAACCTACCTCGTCGACCGTGTCATCCCGATGCTGCCCGAGGCCCTGAGCAATGAGCTTTGCTCGCTCAAGCCCCAGGTCGACCGCCTCTCCAAGTGCGTCGAATTCGCCATCAGCGACCAGGGCGAGGTCTTGCGCTCGAAATGCTATGCCGCCGTGATCCATTCTCAACGCCGCTTCAGCTACGAAGAGGCGTTCAAGGTCCTGCAGGGCGAGCCCCGCGACGAGATTGAACGCATGCTCCACGACGCCAACCGCCTCGCCCAGCGCATCCGCAAACTGCGCTTCCGCAACGGCTCACTGAACCTTGATTTCCCGGAAACCAAGATCCGACTGAAGGACAACGGCGAGATCGACCGGATCGAGAAGGTGGAAAACGACATCTCCCACCAGTTGATCGAGGAGTTCATGCTGCTCGCCAACGAGGCCGTCGCCGAGACGCTTATCAAGAAACGGCAGCCCTCCATCCACCGGGTCCATGAACAACCGGACGAACGCCGCCTCGCCGAATACCGCGAGGAAATCCTCAGCCACGACATTCCCTGCGGCAACCTGAGCAACACCAAGGAAGTGCAGAAACTCCTCAACCGACTCGACAAGCTCTCCATCGGCCCGGCGCTCAAGATCGGTTTCCTCAAATCCCTCATGCGCGCCCGCTACGCCGTCGAACCCCTCGGCCACTACGGCCTCGCCAAACAGAAATACGCCCACTTCACCTCTCCCATCCGCCGCTACGCCGATCTAATCGTCCATCGCAGCCTCTTCGAGAACGGACGCCAATCCCAGGGCTCCCTCCGTGAAACCGCCGACCACATCTCACGGACCGAACGCAACTCCGACGACGCCGAACGCGACAGCAAGTCCGTCAAACTCTTCGCCTACCTCGAACGACAGATCGCCTCGGGCTCCCCCGCAGTCTACTCCGCCCTCGTCACCGACCTCCGTAATTTCGGCTTCTTCGTCGATGTCCAAGACCTCGGCATGAGCGGCCTCGTCCCCCTCTCCCACCTCGACGACGATTTCTACGTCTTCGACGCCTACGCCAGGAAGGTGACCGGACGCCGCCACCGCCGCACCATCCGCCTCGGCGACCGTGTCGACGTCCAGGTCCTCAAGGTCGACACCGTCAAGAAACGCGTCGACTTCCAATTGGCGAACACAACCCAATCCAGCGAACGCCGCCGCAGGAAGCCGAACCGGGGCAACCCCGCGGCCCAAGGTAGATCCCACTCCACGCGCAAACGCAGCCGCCAGCGACCCGAGAAACCCATAGCGCCCCAGGAGCCGCCAGGAAAGCGTCCCAAGAAAAACAACCAAGAGAAGGGCGCCCCCGCCCAGTCCGCCCAGTCCAGACGGAATACCCGCTCCCGGCCACGCCGTAGAAAGTGAGCGTTCCCGGACGCCGCGACACCCTCTGAAGGGATGCAACTTTGCGACTTAACGCCGCCAATCCAGAGCGGAAAAGCTCGCGGCATGACGCCCCGAATCCCGCTCCAACGCATCTTCACAAAACTCCTGCATTTGACGATCGCCGGTGGGCTTTGCGCGCTGCTTGCCGGCTGCGAAACCTTTACCGAATCAGCCCCAAGCGCCGGTTGGCAACGCACCTCGAATGGCGCAACCGTCTGGCACAAGCCCCGCTTTCACGCGTCCCAGCGTTATACCTGGGATGGTGGAACGAATGCTCAAGGATACGCCCACGGAAGAGGCGTGTTCACCTCGTACAATCCAGAGATTCCTGCCTGGGACATGTTCAGCTCTGGCTACTATGAGCAAAAACTCACCATGACCGGCAACATGGTGAACGGGCGTTTCGAGGGCGATGTCTATGTCGACAACCACATGCCGGCAAAGGGCCGTTGGTATTCCGTGGACAACTATTCCGGCGGTTTCCAGGTCAACACACGACAACTCAGCCACCAGGCTTATCAAAGCGGCAGCGATTCACTGACAGATGCCCAATTGGTTGGAGGCATTTTGGCGGTCGGCGGCGCATCCGCTGGAGACGCCAATGTCTCAGGAGCGGGCGTCAAAATGATTCAAGGCGACACCCATGGCGGAATCAGGCAACTAGGACATTCCGCCGGAGCCCCCGGCCACAACCCCACGACGGGAGCCAGCGAACCCAATCTGATTGACGAATGGGGTCTCGGAAAACATCGAAATGGCAACAGCCACATCGTCAACTATATCCGGGCCGCCGACTCGGCCTACGACGCCTACAAGAGAAGCGGCGACTCCCGTCACTATGCCCAGCACAAAGAATATGCCGGATTGGCGCGTGACTTCGACCGCCGCACCCGGAACTAAAGCCCCCAGCCCGCAAAACCCGCTTGTCGCGGCGTGTTCGATTTGCTTGGATGCGGCCGCTTCATGACGAAACGGTTTCTCATTTTTCTAACAGCCGGTCTCCTCTTCGCGCATTCCGCTTCCGCGGCGGAGGCTCCGGCCGGCGCGACCGATCCTGATTCGACCGCAGAGGAGGACGCCAAGCTGGTCGTGGAGGCTGTCTCGGGCCAGGAGGCCAATTTCAAGTCGCTGGAGGACACGGTGATCGAGGCGACGCATCCCTCCGGCGTCCAGGCGACCTACAAGGGCTCAACGCTTTCCGCCGACCGTCTCGCCGTGAACCGCGAGACAAGCCAGACCACAGCGGAGGGCAATGTGCGCCTGCAACGCGGCTCCAAGCTATGGGTTGGAGAGAAGTTGACCTACAACTTCGTGACCGAGGAAATGAGCGGAGACGAATTCAAGGTCGGCGACACCCCCTTCTTCGCTTCCGGACGCAACCTCGCGGCGTCGAAGCTTGAGGAGACGCCCGAAGATCCCGCCGCGCCCGGAAAGGGCGATTCACCAGACCTGCTGAACCGGGTCTACACCGCCAGCGACGGCACGTTGACCACGGACGATGTGGAGAACCCCGTCTACCGGATCAAGGCGAAGACGTTGATCGTCTTCCCCGGCAAGCGTATCGCCGCCTACGGCGCGACCGCCTATGTCGGCAAGGTTCCGGTTTTCTACTGGCCTTACTATCGACGCGACTATGCGGAGCGACATCCGAACAACATCGAACTGACGCCGGGCTTCCGCAGTCTCTATGGCCCCTACATTCTCGGCGCCTACAACTGGGTGGCCAACACCAACCTGAGCGGCTCACTCAACCTGGACTACCGACAGAAGCGCGGCTTCGGCGGCGGTCCGGACTTCAACTACAACCTCGGCCGCTTCGGTTCCGGCCTCGCAAGATTCTACATGGCCCGGGACGACGAACCCGGAACCAACTCGCTTGCGCGCCCCATCGACAGCCAGCGGCACCGCCTCCAGTTCACCCATCGACTCAAACTGCGGGAGAACACCACCGCGCGCGGCGTCATGAACTGGCAGTCGGATGAATTCTTCATCAGGGACTTCTTCGAGACCGAGTACCGGCGCGATCCGCAGCCGAAGACCTTCTTCGAGTTCAGCCACTTTTGGCGCAATTTCAGCCTCAACGCCATGGCGCAGCCCCAGGTCAACGACTTCTTCGACACCGTGGAGCGCCTGCCGGACATCAAGCTGTCAGGGCTGCCCCAGCAGATTGGCGTAACGCCGCTCTACTACGAAAGCGAAAGCTCCCTCGGTTACTTCCGCCACCAGTATGCCAATAACGCCATTCCCGAATTCGCGGCCTGGAGGGGCGACACTTTTCATCAAGTCAGCCTGCCCCAGACCTACTTCGGCTGGCTCAATTTCAAGCCACGCATCGGCGGACGCTACACCCACTACGGCGAATCGGAAGGCCCGGGAATCCCATTCACCGAGGAAGACCGCTACGTCTTCAACACCGGGGCGGAGCTTTCATTCAAGGCGTCCCGGGTCTTCAAAGGCGCCAGGAGCCAACTGCTCGACATCAGCGAACTGCGTCACATTCTGGAACCCTCGGTCAACTACGTCTACGTCCCCTCACCCAGTGAAACCCCGGCAAACCTGCCGCAGTTTGACACCCGCTTTCCCACCTTTCGATTGCTGCCGATCGACTACCCGCAGTTCAACTCGATCGATGCCGTGGACAGCGAGAACACGATCCGCCTCGGCCTGCGGAACACCCTTCAAACCAAACGCAACGACCGCGTCGAGGACGTCCTGACCTCCTCCGTGCTGCTTGATTGGCACGCGCGTCGCCGCCCCAACCAGAAGACCTTCTCCGACGTGTTCACCTCGGTGGATTTCCAGCCCCGCAACTGGCTGAGCATGACGTCGATTACGCGCTATGACATCGACAACGGCGTGTTCCAGCAGTCGGACAATTACATGACCTTCGAGCCGGGCAACATCTGGAGTTTCTCGGTCGGACACCGCTACATCCGAGATATACCGGTCCTGGGGCCGGACTCCGGCGCGAGCGCGATCTACGGAACGTTCTACCTGCGGCTCAACGAGGACTGGGGTTTGCGCACGCAACACATGTTCGAGGCGCGCGAAGGCCGCCTCCAGGAACAATACTACACCCTCTACCGCGACCTGAGGAGCTGGACAACCGCGCTCACCTTCCGCGTCCGCGATTCCAGTTCCGGACGCGAGGACTATACGATCGCGGCGACCTTCTCCCTCAAGGCGTTTCCCCGATTTGGTCTCGGCGACGACAAGGTCGCGCCTTCGCTGCTGGTCGGGGAATGAGCCTGTCCGCCGCAGCGGTCATCCTGCTGGCGACCCGCAACGGCGAGCGCTTTCTCCGCGCGCAACTCGATTCCATCCTCTCCCAGACACGCTCCGACTGGCGCCTTGTCGTTCGTGACGACAGTTCCGAAGACACGACGCCCGCGATCCTCAAGGCGTTGGCGTCCCAGGATCGCCGCATTTCGATCCTGCCGGGAAACGAACGGCTTGGTTCCGCCGGCAACTTCAGCCGTCTGATGTCCGCCGCGCCGGCGGCCCCCCATTACTTCTTTTGCGATCAGGACGACGTCTGGCCGCAAGATCGACTCGAGCGCATGCTGGAAACGTTCGCGGTGCGCAACGCAGACGCCCCAACCGAGACCCCCGCGCTGCTCCACACCGATCTCCGATTGATCGATTCCAACGGCG
>CAZFLK010000166.1:0-13163 GCA_964519245.1 uncultured Verrucomicrobiota bacterium | reverse complement strand
GCCGGTCGCGACGCAGTTCCGGCTTTGCGGAACGAAAGCACATTCTCGGTTCCGCCTTCTGACTTCCGCCTTCTGACTTCCGACTTCTGACTTCCGACTTCTGACTTCCGACTTCTGACTTCCGACTTCCGACTTCCGACTTCTGACTTCCGACTTCCGACTTCCGACTACTGACTACTGACTACTGACTTCTGACTAATAATTACTGATTACTGATTACTGACTTCGTCTTCGACACCAGCTTAACGTTGGTGATCCGCATCTTCTTGTCCACGGCCTTGCACATGTCATAGATGGTCAGGGCCGCGACATTAACCGCGGTCAACGCCTCCATTTCGATGCCCGTCTGCGCGGCGATCTTGGCCGAGGCCGTGATGACAATGCGATCGTTGGACGCCGGAATCTCAAAATTCACTTCCGCATGCGTCAACGGCAGCGGGTGGCAAAGCGGAATCAAGTCGCCGGTCTTCTTCGCTGCCATGATGCCGGCAAGCCGGGCCGTCGCCAGCACGTTGCCCTTGGCGATCTCATTCGATGCAACCAGCTCAAGCGTTTCTGATTGCAAGCGAATCTCGCCGCGAGCCACCGCTTCGCGCAATTGGACCGGTTTGGCGGAGACATCCACCATACTGGCTTCGCCCTTGGCGTCGATGTGACTGAGTTCCTTGGCCGCCATGATCTATACCGTCATTCTCAACCCCGCTCCACGGATTGCTTCCATTCGGCGATGACGGCGTTGGTTTGGTCGCCGACATTGACCGCCGCGTCGGGCACGTGGCGGGGAATGTAATCTCCGGAAGTCCGCAACAGGTCATTCGTCACCAGGATCTGCCCGTCACAATCCGGACCGGCGCCGATGCCGATCGTCGAGATACTCACGCTCCGGGTGATTTCCGCGGCGACGGCCGGTTTGACCAATTCCAGAACGACGGCGAACGCGCCGCAGTCCTGCAGCAACCTTGCCTCTTCCAACAACCGTTCGCGTTCATCCTCCGACTTGCCCTTCACCCGGTAGCCGCCCTCTTCCTTGACGCTCTGCGGCAGCATGCCGAGATGACCGATGAAGGGGATGCCCTCATCGACGATGGCGCGAACCTGCCCCTCAATGGCCGCGCCCCCCTCTGCTTTGACAGCCTCCGCTCCGGCATCCCGCAAACGTCGCGCATTGCGGACGGCTTGGTCGGGAGTCTGGTAACTTGAGTAGGGCAAGTCTGCAGCCAGCAAGGCTCCGGGTTTCACCCGTGCACAGGCCCGCAGGTGGTGCTCCATGTCCCCCATCGTCACCTGGGTCGTGTCCTCATAGCCAAGGACGACCATCCCCAGGGAATCACCCACCAGGATCAACGGCACCCCCAAACGATCCAGGCGACGCGCCATGGGAAAATCATAAGCCGTCAACGCCGCAAAACGATCCCCCCGCGATTTCATCGCGGAAAAATCTGGCGGCGTTGTCTTGTTGGCTCCCACAGCCCCAAGCTTCTCCCGCGCGTTTCGCAGGCCGCAAGGGAAAACTTGACCCGAGCCTGCGCTCAACCCCCGCATTCTGACCCAAAAAAAACAAAAATGGGGCAAGCTTGCCCATTGACTCCAGTAGTTTTCGGGGCGATGTTGGAATCGGTCTGGCTAGCGGTACGTTTCTTCAGCGGGGTCCCCCACCCCCACCTCCTTGGCGTCCGCTCTCCGGACCACTTTTTTTTGCCCTGCCCCTCAATGGTCTCGCAGTCCAGTTCGCATCAGGCGGCGATCGGCGGGGATTCCTCTCGGTCAGAGCACAAAACCAGCATGTAGAATTCCGCTCTCGTCCGCTATTGCCAACCGCTGCGCCGACTGACTATCGTTTCCACTCCCTATGAAAAAACGACTCTCGGCTCCGCTAACGTTATTCCTCCTGACGGTCTCCGGCCTCGCCGCAGCCCCGAACTTCAACGCCGTCCCCAAATGGAGCAAACCGGCGTCAGGCCAGGAATCCATTGGCAACCTCCACGGCGATGTCGCCGCCGCGGCCAATGGGGAAATCTACGTCAGTTGCACCAGCGGCCCCAATGCCGGCATCCAGGTCTTCGACGCCAACGGCAACTACCAGCGCAATGTCAAGGGAGCCCCCAATGACTTCCATGGCTTCGTCATTCATCAGAACAAGGACGGCGAATTCATCTACGGCGCCCGACTCAGCGGCCAAACCATCCTGAAAATGAATCTCGATGGCTCCACGGTCATGACCATCGACGCCGCCAAGGCTGTGCCGGACAAGTTCAAGCGCAAGGGACGCGGCAAGAACGCCAAACCCACGCTGCGCCTCACCGGCGTGGACGTCGCGCCCAACGGCGACATCTTCGCCACCGACGGATACGCCAATGGCTACGTCCACCGCTTCGACAAGAAAGGCGCTTATCTGGCCTCATTCGGCGGACGCGGACGCGCCCCCTACAATTTCAGCACGCTCCACAAGATCTGCATCGACACCCGCTTCAATCCGCCGCGCATTCTCGGCTGTGATCGCGAGAATCTGCGGGTCGTGCACCTGTCCCTGGATGGCGAATTCCTCGGCGTGGTGGCGAATGACCTGATGTTTCCCGCCGCGATCGTGGTGCAGGGCGATCTGGCGGCGGTCGGTGAAATCGGCGGCCGCGTGGCGCTGCTAGACAAGCAGGGAAACGTGGTGAAGAAGATCGGCTACAATGACGTGCAGTCCGAGCGGAAGAACAACAAGACCCCGCCCAAGCTCTGGCGCGCCGGCATCGTTACCGCCCCTCACGGCGTGGACTTCAACGCTGGCGGCGACCTGTTTGTGGCGGAATACAGCGTCTTCGGCCGCATCCACCGCTTCAATCGAGCGAAGTAGTCACACCGCTCGCTTTCACTGGGCGGCGTTCACACTGCCGGTCGACCGTAGCTTCCGCTGCAACGCCTTTGCCAGCCGGGCCAGATCGTCCTTCCGATCCGCACGCGCCGCCACGTTTCGCGTTTCACCCGGGTCGTCCGCGTGATCGTAAAGTTCGCGCGCCCGGGCGACGCCCGTCTTGAAATCGCGCCACTCGGTGTAGCGAAAGCGCTCCGTGCGGATGGAGTATCCCATCACCTCCGGCAGTTTGCCCCGCAGGTAATTGGGTCTCGGCGTCTGGGTCAGCGCCGCGCGCTTGAAAGCCCGGTCAGGATTCTGCAACAAGGGAACCATGGACTTTCCTTCGAGCCAGGCCGGCAAAGGCAGACCGCAGAGTTCGACCACCGTCGGATAGAGGTCCAACAACTCCACCAACGCCTTTGTCCGCTGCCCCCCCTTGCTCCCCGGCGCCGCAAGGATCAGCGGCGTCCCCGCATCCAGTTCGAACACCGTCGTCTTTCGGGTCAATCCGTGCTCGCCCAAATGCAGGCCATGATCCGACCAGAAGACCACGATCGTGTTCCGACGCAGCCCCAGGTCATCCAGTTCCCTCAAGGTCTTGCCGACTTGCGCGTCCAGGTAACTGATCGCCGCCAGATGTCCGTGGTGCATCTCGCGCAACACTTCCGAATTCGCTCCGCCCCGGTAACGGTCCTTGGTCAAGGCAATGTCCGGAACGCCATCCGGAACGGTCACCCGCTCAGGCAAAGGAACCTCGTCCCGCTCATACATGTCCCAATACTTCTTGGGCGCGTTGAACGGCGTATGCGGCTTCCAGAAGCCAACGGCCAGGAAGAAGGGCTGCTCCGCCTTGCTCAACTTGCGCAAGGCGGCCACCGCCGACTCGGCCACGCGCCCGTCAAAATACGCATTGTCCGGCACGTCCCGACACTCCGTGCCGCCCTTGCCGGACGCCAGATTGGGAGGAACGTCACCACCGACCTGGGGTTTGTCCCGGCCATGGCTGTTGTAATGCAGAACCGAGGGAACGCTCCAGGACGTCGGGTCTCCCTTCCAGTCATCCTGCCGCCAGTTGTGGAAGATTTTCCCCACACACTGCGCGTGGTAACCGCTCCGCTTGAAATACTGGGGCAAGGTCACGATGTCCGGGTGATGCTGACGAAAGTGCGTGGGCAGGTCCCAAACGCGAAGCGTGTCCGGCCGACGTCCCGTCAGCAACGACGCCCGTGAGGGATTGCAGACCGTCTGCTGACAATAGGCCCGCTCAAACAACGTTCCCCGCTCCGCCAAACGGTCAATGTTCGGCGACAACACGTGCGAACTGCCGTAGCAACCCAGTTCCACCCGCAGGTCATCCACCGCAATGAACAAGACGTTGGGACGGGAGACGTCGGATTGGACGCAAGCAATGCCTACGATGAGATTCAGTATCGTCAGGGTTCTCTTCATGGGTCTCTGTTCACTTCAATCCGATTTCATCGTCCAGCTTGCATCGGCGCCCCCGGAACTCAAGGCGACACCGGCGCGCGCACCGGTCGCCCCGCCTTCAAGCCCTCGTCCAACACGCCATCAACGACCGCCAACCGACCGCCAACCAAGAGATGCTTCACTCCGACCGACGCGCGAAACGCCTCGGTAAAGGTCGCGCGATCAGAGACCGTTCGCGGATCGAAAAGGGTCAGGTCCGCATCCGCCCCGACGCGAACACGTCCCTTCTTCCGCATGGCCGGAACCCGTTTCTCCAGGCGTTGCGCCGGCATCAGGGTGATCTTGCGCAACGCCGCCATCAACTCCAGGGCCCGGTCTTCCCGCACGTAGTGTCCCAGGATCCGGCAGAAGGTTCCCGCATTTCGCGGGTGCCCCTTCAATCCGTCGCTGGCCACAATGATCGAAGGATGCGCGACGGCTTCCCGGACGATGCTCTCAGGATTCGCGTGAACAATCACCAACCCTCCCTCCCGGCGATACTTCCTGAACGTCGCCTCTGTCAAACGCTCACCGGTCGCGCCCCACTGCATGTCACCGTAGTCCAAGCCGAACTTCTCGCGCCAACCGGGGTTGAAAAACGCAGCGCGAATGTCCGTCATCCCGGCGGTGTAGGGATAACATTCGGCCGAGATGTCGAGACCGTTCGCCTGCGCTTCCGCGACCAGTTTCAGAAGCGCCGGAGTCACCCGCTTGCCCGTGCTCTGAAGGTGAACGATATGCAGCGGCGCCCCCGTGATGGCCGCCGCCGCCACCAACTCCTGCAGGGCCGCAATGGCCCCGGGCTCCAAGCGCCCACCCTGCCGCATGTGCACATGGCAGGACGCCCCGAAGGGCTCAGCCGCGCGAAACATCTCCATAATCTCCAACCGCGTGGCCTCCGGTGTGTAGGCGACGCCGAATCCCACCGCCACCGCGCCGCGCCTCAATCCTTTTTCAATCCCGCTCCTGATGGCCTCCATCTGCGCCTCGGAAGCCCTTCGCGTCGCGGCTCCGGAATCGGCGCCCGGAAGAAAGGAGGGCCGGTCGCCCATGACCGCCATGCGCACCTTGATATGTCCGACACTGACGCCGTAGTGGATCGGACGCCGTCCCGCCTGATCCGCATACCACCGGTCCACATCCGCCGCGCCAACTTCGAGTTCAAAGGCCGTCGTCACCCCGTCCAGCGCCTTGAACCGCCAGGATTCCTCGTCCATGGCATGCTGGTGCAGGTCAATGAACCCGGGCGCCACAACCAGCCCCGTGGCGTCGAGGATCCTGAGCCCTTCCAGGGGCTCTTCCGAGATGGCCGCGATCGTCCCGTCCCGAACCCCAACCTGACGCACGGCGTCCAACCCGGATTCCGGGTCCATCACGCGGCCATTGCGTATGACCAGATCAAAAGGCTCCGCAGCGAAGGATGCCTTCGGCGATCCGATCAAAAGAAAGACTGCAATCGCAACGACAACGCCCGGACGTGAATTCATGGAAATCGTATAGCATTTCGGCCAATTGCTGGCGAGCGGTCGCTTGAAGGCCGCCCGAGCCGCCGCCTGCCCACCCCTGCGATTGCCCCTGGCTCCCACGCTCACCACCAACCAAAACGCCGCGCGTCAGATTCACCGCCTGCGCGCGAGAACCGTCAACCATGGCGAACCGCCTCCCTCTCCCCGCTCCAGGCGAACGGGATAATTCCTGCCTTGCGGGCATGCCGCAAGCCGCCCCCTCTCAATCCGCCAAAATCTCCCGCAACACCCGCCCATCCACGTCCTTCATCGGCGTTCCCAGCAGCGCGCCAATGGTCGGCGCGACATCCAAGTTGCTGACCTCGTCCAACACCACGCCCTTCTTGACCCCGGCTCCAGAAATCACAAAATTGGCGTACATCAACGGGTGCGTCGTCAGGTATCCGTGCGCGCCGCGCGGACCGGCAGTCGGCGAGACGAGGTCGTCGCCATTGGCCGAACCCGAAAACGAGTAGCCGTCCTTCGCTGACAAGAACAGATCCGGGCTGCGCGGATCCTGGTCCGGCGGCAGTTGGCCGACGCTGGCAAAGTCCTCTGCTTTCACCACGGCCGCCACGCCCTCCACCTTGGCAAACTCCGCGGCCAACGTCTTGGCAATCTTGTCGCGGTTGGCCTCATCCAGAATATAGATCATCGCCGCGCCGCCCTGCGCCAGGCAATAGGCCTTCTGCTCAACGGTCCGCGGACCGGCGGACTTCAGCAGTCCCATTTGCTTCAACAGGATGTTGGGCTTGATCTGATTGGTGTAGGTGATGAAGCCGTGATCGGCGGTGACCACGAAGGTCGTGTTCTCGTAGATCCCCGCGGCCTTGGTCGCCTCGATGAGTTCCCGCACGCGGTTGTCGGAATCATTGCAGGCCCAGTAGGCCTCAGGGGAGTTGCGGCCAGTGGCATGCTCGAATGCATCCACGCTCACCAGGTGAATCGCCAGGAAATTGGGTTTGTGGGTCGTGAGAATGTGCTCGGCGATCCGGGTGTACAACCAATCGCGCTGAGCCTTCCCGGCATTGCCGGCCTTGCACCATTCCATCTGCTTCTCATAGGGGATGCCCTTGGCCTTCAACTCCCGGAGCAGGCTCGGCGTGGCCGCGCTTTCGAAGATCTTCTGCTCGAAGACATCCGGAAGCTGCCAATCGAGCGTGGCCGCATTGCGCGACGCCGGCCAGATTACGCCCGCGGTCTTCAGCCCCGCCTCGTGGGCGACGTCATAGACGGTCGGCGTCTTGACGATCTCGTGCTTGTCGAACAACGGGTCCGGAATGAAAGGGACAGTCTTTCTCGTCGTCCGGTCGTAGTAGTTGTTGGCGATGACGCCGTGCCGCCCCGGCTCCACCCCGGTTACCAGGGTCGTGTGATTCGGCCAGGTCACCGACGGAAACGAGCACTTCATCCGTTCCGCCCGCGCGCCCTTGGCGGCCAGCGAGCGGATCGTCGGCATGTGCGCCTTCGGGTCGTCAAAATAGTAGGAGGCCAGGCCGTCGATGCTGATCAGTATGACGTGGCGATCGTTTCGCGCGGCCGGGGTCGAGATGGCAACGACCAGGAGGAGAAGGATTGCGAGGCAGCGATGTTTCATGAGTTCGTCGATAAAATGGTCTCAGGTTGACCCCATCTTAATCGCCTCTAGCCGCCCACAACTCAAGCCCGCGATTCCACCTCGTGAAACAGGCCGGTTCAATCGGAGGGCCGATAAACATAGCGGAAGAATTGGTGGGCGGTGGAAGCCGGCGCCGGGATGGTCGAACTCAACGCGCCGGCCCCATCGGCTGTCACGGTGTGCCCCGTCCAATCGATGAGATCGCTGGAGGTTTCACAATCATACTCCAACCCGGGAACGCCGGTCGCGCTCACCACGGCGACCCGATTCTGCCCCGCGCCGGAGAAATGGACCGAGACGCTGCCCGCCGGCAGTATGATCAACTCCAACCCGCCGCTCGCATCGAATGGATCCGACCATTTGGGATCCGTGTAGATATTGGCTCCGGTCAGCGTGCGCAGAAACGCCGTCAACTCGTTCTTCTGGACGTCCGTCAGGTTCAACTGCTGCCCCCGTCCGCCGCGAAGCCGGTTGTCGAGCCCCTCATTCTCGGTCGGAATGCTGTTGTAGTGATTCACAACGTCCAACAGCGTCGCGAGACTGGCGTCATGCATGAAGGCGCCATTCGGAACGCCGTCCGGATCCACCAGATCACGCAGACTGGGCGACCGCGTCACCGTCAGATCCGCCCCCCCGGACAGGGTTCCAATGACGCCGTTGTTGCCGCTGTTCGGGGCAATATCGAACTCCGGCGGACGATGGCAGCCCGCGCAACCCGCGCCGCCATTGTTCGGCGGCGCCAGGAACAGATTCTTCCCCGCATTCTCCTGGGGAGTGAAGTTCGGAAACGGCGCGTTGTCGCCGCCCACCTGCGCGCGCCCCTGATCAAACTTCGAGTCGAACGACTGAATGCTGCGGACGAATTGGGCGATCGCGTTCTGGATGCGCGCCTCGTCAATGCCCGGATCCCCGTAGACGATGGCGAACAAGGCCTGATATTCCCGGATCGCCGCCAACTTCGCGACCAGTTCCGGGAACCCCGGATCCCCATCCCCTCCGCTGAATCCCATTTCCACATGATCCTGTATGGGTTGGGTTGTCTGCGCCTCAAGACTGGCGGCGCGTTCATCCCAGAAGAATCGCAGCTCCTGGCTGAACCGCGCATTCACCAACCGCATCGAATGCCGCCCCGTTGTTCCCGCCACACCGACGCTCGCCGCGGCCAGATCGCTGAAGGCATGCGCCTGCTGATGGCAGGACGCGCAGGAGATGGTGTCGTTGCGGGAAAGGCGTTTGTCATAGAACAAGGTCCGTCCCAAGGTCGCTCCCAGGTTGGTGATCGGGTTGCCCGGCGGCGTATTGTCCCGCGCAATATAAGCGGGAACAGGCTGGCCGGCGTAGTCCGGCAATTGGGTGAGATCCAGGATTCCGTCCTGGGCCGCCGCCGCCAGGGCGGGCGCCAACGCTGCGAGTAGGAGTGCTTTGTTCATGACAAGACTAAGAACAAGCATGAACCCCGCCTTGTCATGTTCGGAGAATGTAACTTCGAACAACGCCTCCGGGCATGCCAACCTCACCCCGCCGCAACGGGTCTTCGCGCAGCCACGCCGCTTGCCCTAGCGTGCGTTGCGAAAGGCGTTCATCTCGGCGAGCAGGCGCGCAACGATCTCCGGGTGTTGGGCGGCAATGTTCTTCCGCTCGCCGAGGTCCTTGGACAAGTCGAACAACCGCGGCGGGTCGTGAACCTCCATCGGCTCACGCTTGCGGGTGTCCGGATTCGAGGAGCGCTTCTTCGTCTTGGTGTGAATCTTGTAATCGCCCGAGCGATACGCGACCGAGCCGCTGGTCATGAACCAGGTCGTCCGCGGACTCGATTCTCCGCGCAGCAGGACGCCGGACAGATCCTTCGAAATGAACCCCGGCAACCCGCTGGATGCCGGACCGCCGGAAAGGCTGGCAAAGGTGGCGTAGAGATCCAGATTGGCGCCCATGCCCTTGACGACCCCCGGTTGAATCCTGCCCGGCCAGTAGAAGATGCCGGGAACGCGAAAGCCGCCCTCCCATGACGTGCCCTTCTCACCGCGCAGGGGCTTGGCGGTCCCTCCGTGCGGCCCAAACATGGTCCAGGGACCATTGTCGCTCGTAAAGACAACCAGCGTTCCCCGCTCGATTCCCGCATCCTTGATCGCCTGCATCACCTGCCCCACGGACCAGTCGATCTCCTCGACCACATCGCCGAAACGCCCGTTCGCGCTGCGTCCCTGAAACTCCTTCGAGGCAAAAATGGGCGCATGCGGCATGTTGTGCGCCAGATAGAGATAGAAGGGTTTCCGCCGCTTCTGCTTGATCCACTTCACCGCCTCCCTGGTGTAGCGTTGGGTGAGCAACTCCTGGTTCACCGGTCGCTCGACCACCTTGCGGCCATTGATCAGCGGCACGGGAAAGGAAAATTTGTCGCACTGGTCGAACACCTCCCGGGTCTGCTTCTTGCCCGGCGGCGGCGGCACATCATTGCTGCCCGGCGTGCCATAGTGGTAGTCGAATCCACACTCGAGCGGATGCATGGGACTGGTCGTAAAATCCTTGGGATAACCGGCCAGGTGCCACTTTCCCAGAATGGCGGTCGCGTAGCCGCGTTGTCTCAGCATCGCCGGCAGCAGCGCCTCCCGGCGCTTCACCAACTTCGCCCCCGCCAACAACGCCGGATGACATCCCGTCATCAACCCCCGCCGGCTCGGCACGCAGGTGGCGCCTGACGCATAAAACGAAGTCCATTTCTGACCGCCCGCGGCCAACCGGTCGAGATTGGGCGTGCGGGTCTTCTCGTTTCCATAGCAACCGATGTCGCCGTAGCCCAGGTCGTCGACAAAGATCAAGACGATGTTCGGAGCCGCCGCCAGCGCGCTGGTAAGACTCCAGGCCACGGTCAATGCGAACACGACGCGCCTCCGAAAAAGGGTGGAAAGCGATTCTCGATGCATGATCCCGATCCTGCCCTGCTCTTCCCCGGGTGAAAAGGGCATTTCAACCGCACGCCGGCGGTCCCGGCCGCGTGACGATCCTTCCTGACATCCGGCCATGATCAGGCTAGCGTCCCGCGATGCTTTCGCCCAAACCATGGCAACCTTGGGCGGTGATCGTGATGGCCTGTTGGATCTGGCTCGGAATCACCGCCGGCGGCCTCATTATCCACTTGGCCAACCCCTACCGGGTTGCGGCGGACACGCCTGGCGAAGCTCTCCACCCAGGCGCGGATTCCCCCGGAACGCAGGTCCCGGACGACCCGGCCTGGCAGCTCTTCTCCCTCGGCGTCGGCGTCCTGTGCCTGCACGGCGTCGCGTTCATCGCCATCGCCCGACTGGTCCGCGAGCAGCAAACCACCTGGCGAGCAGCCTTCGGTTTCAATGCTCCCAACCGAAACAAGGCCCTCGGACTGGCAGCCTTGGTCGCGGCGTTGGCCGTGCCACTCGGGGCCCTCTTGACGATGGCCTGCAGTCTGGCCCTGCAATCGTTCGGAGCCGAACCGGAAACCCAAAAGGCGGTGCAACTCGTCCAGTCGGAAACCGCGCCCGGCAACCAACTCGCGCTCGGCGTCATCGCCATCGTGATCGCCCCGGTCATCGAGGAACTCCTGTTCCGCGGCGTCTTTTACCCTACCATCAAGCAACTGGGGCGCCCCGTTCTCGCCGTCGTGGGCGTGTCCCTGCTGTTCGCGCTCTCGCACGCCAACGCCATGACTTTCGCGCCGCTCGCCCTGCTGTCCGTCGCCTTGATCTGGCTCTATGAGAAAACCAACAATCTCCTTGCGCCGATTGTCGCCCATGCCCTATTCAACGCCGCCAATTTCATCATGATCACCTACGCCCCGATTCCCGTCTGAACCAACGCCATGGACGAGCTTGAACTCATCAGGAAGATCACCCGGGACCTGCCGACCAATGACCGCGTTGTGGTCGGAGCCGGCGACGACTGCGCGGCTCTGACAAGCGGCAAGGCAGGCGAACTTCAGTTGTTCAAGACCGACGCAATCGTCGAGGGCGTGCATTTCACGCGGGACGCGCCGGCGGAGAAGGTCGGTCGCAAGGCCCTCGCCCGCTGCCTGAGCGACATCGCCGCCATGGCGGGCGTTCCCACCGCCGCGGTCGTCACCGCGGGATTGCCCCGGGATTTCGCCCCCGACTACGCGCTCGGCATCACCCGCGGTATGAACGAACTGGCCCGCGAACACAACGTGGCCATCGTCGGCGGCGAAACCACCACCAATCCGGAGCGTATTCTCCTGTCTGTCTCCCTGCTGGGCGTCGTCGCGAAAGATCGGATCACACTCCGCTCCGGCGCCAAACCCGGCGATGCCATCTTCGTCAGCGGGGATTTGGGCGGCTCACTCGAAGGCCGCCACCTGGATTTCGAACCGCGACTCGAACAGGCCCATTGGCTGGCGGAGGCGTTTCGCCCCCACGCCATGATCGATGTGAGCGACGGCCTCGCGTCCGATCTGAAGCACATCCTCGAGGCGAGCGGCGTCGGCGCGGAACTTCGCTCAGCCTCCATCCCGATCAGCCGCGCCGCGAAGCAGGCCGCCGCCAGCTCCGGCAACGGCTCCACCCCGCTCAACCGCGCCTTGTCCGACGGGGAGGATTTCGAGTTGTTGTTCACCCTGCCCAGTCGTCAGGCCGTGCCGCTGCTGGACGGCTGGAAAGCGCAGTTTCCGGATATTCGACTCACCTGCATCGGCAAGACCCTGGAGGAACCCGGCCTCCGCATCCGCGACGACAAGTCCGGCCGGCCGCTCGACATCGATGGCTACGTTCATTTCCAAAAACCTGAATGACACCCTCGCATTGGGCGAGCAGTGGGGGCAATCGGCCCGAGCAGGCTGGGTGATCGGCCTGTCCGGCGACCTCGGCGCCGGCAAAACCCAACTCGTGCGCGGCATCGCCCGCGGGCTCGGCGTCCCGGACCGCGTGCACTCCCCCACCTTCGCCCTGATCAATGAATACCAGGGCGGTCGGCTGCCGCTGCATCACCTCGACCTCTACCGGCTCCAATCTCACGACGACATCATTGCCGCCGGCCTCGACGAATACTTCAGCCCTCCCGGCATCGCCGTCATTGAGTGGGCCGAACGATGGGAGGATTCCCTCCCGGAGCGTTACCGCAAGGTCGTCATCGAAACCCTCGGCGAGAACGAGCGAAAAATCATCCATGAAGACCTTGGCGATTGAATTCTCCTCCGCCGAACGGACTGTCGCCCTGCTCGACCTGGATCCCTCCAGCGGCCCCATCTGCCGGGCCCAGACCTCGGAAACCGGCTTCACCACCGCCAATGCATTCGAGATGATCGAGCGCGTCCTGCGGGAAGCGGACTGGCAACGCGAGGACATCACGCAGATCGCCATCGGTCTCGGACCAGGCTCCTACACGGGCATCCGCGCCGCCATCGCCATGGCCCAGGGCTGGTCCCTCGCCCATGACATCAAGTTGCTCGGCGTCAATTCCTCTCAGGCGCTGGCCGCGCGCGCCGGAGCCCTCGAATCCGACGCCCCGCTCGCGATCGCCATCGACGCACAACGCGGTGAATACCACGCCGCCAGAATCACGCGGGAACCAACCATCGAAACCATCCCGGAACCCGATCTGAAACTCGTCGCTGCAGAAACATTGACCCAGTGGCTCAACGAGGGGATACGGGTCGTGGGCCCGAATATTGGAAAAAAGGTTCCCGGCGCCAGCGATCTCAGCCCGGATGCGCGGCATGTCGGCCTGCTGGCCTTAAGGGGAGCATTACGGG
>CAZFLK010000165.1:0-13170 GCA_964519245.1 uncultured Verrucomicrobiota bacterium | reverse complement strand
GCGTTTTACGCCTGCCGGGAGGAGGACTACCCGAAGGACAAGCACGAGGACTGGGAGTTCCTGGTCGACACCTTCGACTTCGAAGCGAATCAGGATCCGGACTTCGTCCAGAAGAATTCGCGTCCGGCCATCACCGCGGAGGAGTTCGCCGGCGACGGCGTGGACGCGAAGTGGATTGTCTACGGTGATTTCCTCGGCGACCAGAAGTGCTCCATTCTCCGCCTCATCGTGGAGCCCGGCGGCAAGACGACTTTCAACCCGGAGAGTCCCGCGTTGTTCCACACGAATGGCGGCAGCGGCCGGGTTGGGAAACTCGATGTGCGCTATCACCAGGACATGAAACTCGGCGAACTCTATCCCGAGATCGGATTCATCACCCAGGCGGCGCTCAACAACGGCGGCGTCGAAATCGAGAACACGGGCGCCGAACCGCTCGTGCTGACCTTCGACTTCCCGCAGCACGCGCATTCTCAAACCCCCGGCTCCGCCGCCACAAACTAGCCGTCTGGTTTCGGCAGGCCGCATCCATGGCGGAGAGCGGGGCGTTCGGTATTGTTGCGACAGCGCTCTGCGAGCGTGACTGATCCCGTGGTCGGTGAAGTAGACAACCAGCGGGTTCTCCAGCCGTTCGACAACCCGTCCCACGCGCCTGTCCGTGATGCGAACGCTGTCGAGGCAGTTCGATCAGTCCCGCAACAGGATCGGATCCCGGGGATAGCACGGAGGCAGTTCGACGCTCTCCGGACGGGTGACCGATCCGAATTCCCGTTTTATCCGCTCGTCGAGCGCGTCATATTGCTTCTCCGCCCCGCCCCGCAGGCCTTCGTTGACGTTTCCCGACTTCGTCGCCAGTTTTCACCAATGCCCAGCAGGTATCGCATTGCACGCATCGCTCCTCGGGCGAGCAGGTCCGTAAGAACCGCCCCGAACCACCCACTTGTCGCCGGCCTCGTCATCCTCCTCACCGCCTCCATCGTCGAGCGCAACGCCGCCGCCGCGAAGGTCATGGCCGAACACGACATCGCCATCAACGACCTCTACGCCGCCATCACCCCGCGCCTGGCCGAGCTGCAGCGACCGGACGACTGTCACTTCACCGGCCCCGGAAACAAATTTCCGGGTGAAGCCGTCGCGGCCTTTCTCGAATCGCGGATTGGCGCAAGTGACGCCTCCTCCGGAACCCCGCGAAAACCATGAGCCAACCTCGCTCAACAAACCGGGCAGTCACGTCCCCAATGACGGTTGCCGCCGCCGTTCTCATGGCTCTCTCCGCCCATACCCGGGGCGCCGGCGCAGGGCCGTCCTACCACCAACCCGCCCAACCTGGCGAACCCCGGGTGATCGAGTGCAATGTCGCCGTCTACGGGGGAACGCCCGGCGGGGTGACGGCCGCCATCCAGGCCGCGCGTATGGGCAAACGGGTCACGCTGATCTCCCTCAATCAACATGTCGGCGGCATGACCTCGGGGGGATTGACCGCGACCGACCTTGGCAGAAAGGAATCCATCGGCGGCCTGACGCTGGAGTTCTACGGTCGACTCGGAAAGAAGAGTCATTTCCGCCCGTCCGAGGCCGAGACGCTTTTCCGGACGATGCTGGAAGAGGCGGGCGTCCGCGTTCTGCTCGGACGCCCGCTGAAGTCCGTCGCGATGACGGGGAACCGCGTGGTTTCCGCGACCATGGAGACCGGGGAGATCATCCGGGCGGACATGTTTGCGGACGCCACCTATGAGGGCGACCTGTTCGCGGCGGCCAAGGTCTCCTATCGCGTCGGACGCGAGCCCGCCGACGCCTACAATGAAACGCTCGCGGGGCAATGGCAGCGGGTCTCCTGGAAGAACGTCTACCAGTTTTGCCGGTTGCCCGTAAGCCCCTTTGTGGAACCGGAGGATCCGGATTCGGGACTGCTTCCCGAGATCGCTTCCGAACCTGCCGGCAAGCCGGGCGAGGGCGACTCCAGGGTGCAAGCCTACAACTTCCGGATGTATCTCTCCGACAGGCCGGGTAGGATCCCCTTCCCCAAACCCTCTGGCTACGACCCCGGCCGCTACGAGCTTCTCGCCCGCTTCCTCAATTTCAAGCCCCGCCCGAAATGGACCCTGGACTACACCGTCGCCCCGATGACCGACGGCCCCGTGCAGATGCGCAACGGCGATAGCAACAACGCAGGCAGCTTCTCATCCGATTACGTGGGCGGCAATTATCGCTGGCCCGACGGAACCTACGAGCCGGGTTCCTTCGCCAAGCTTCCACCGCCGCGCCGCGGGCTTCCGATGTCTCTCCCCGAGTTGCATCGATTGCGGGAGCGCATCTTCCAGGATCACGTCGGCTATCAACAGGGGCTGATGTATTTCCTGGCGAACGATCCACGCGTTCCGGAAACCCTGCGGGCAAGGGTGAACCGCTTCGGACTGGACCCGCGCGAATTCCGGGACACCGCAAACTGGCCCCATCAGCTCTACGTGCGGGAAGGCCGACGCATGGTCTCCGACTACGTCATGACGCAGGCGGATTGTGAATCGAAACGGATCGCGGCCGATTCGATCGGACTGGCCTCCTACGCCATGGATTCCCACTTCTGCCAGCGCGTTGTGGTGGAGGAGAACGGCAAGGCCACCGTGCGCAACGAAGGCGGTTTCGGACACGGCTTCCCGCGGCCCTATCCCGTCTCCTACCGCGCCATCGTTCCCAGAAAAGCCGAATGCGAGAACCTGCTTGTCCCGGTCTGCCTTTCCTCCTCGCACGTGGCCTACGGCTCCATCCGCATGGAGCCCGTCTTCATGATCCTGGGCCAAAGCGCCGGAACGGCCGCCGTCCTCGCGCTGGACGAGGGCGTCGCCATCCAGGATCTTGATTACCCCAAGCTGAAGGCCCGTCTGGAAAAGGATGGACAACGCCTGATCTGGCGCGATACACGGACAACACGACAAGCGAAGCCGCTGCCCGGCCTGGTGATGGACGACGCCGAGGCCAGAACAACCGGCGCCTGGAGCTCGGGAACCCTGGCGCCGGTGTCCGGAACCGCCTACCTCCACGACGCCAACTCCGGCAAGGGCGACAAAAGCATGACCTTCGAAATCAAGGTCCCGAAGCCGGGCGACTACCTCGTGACCCTGCTCTACGTCGCCAATCCGAATCGATCGACCCGGACTCCCGTGACCGTTTCGCTCGGCGACGGGGAGACACGAAAGATCGTCGTCAACCAACGTGAACGGGAAGGCGTCGGCCGCTCGTTGGGGATCTTCCGGATCGAAGACGCCGTGACGATCGACGTTTCCAACCACAACACGGACGGCTATGTCGTCGTCGACGGCGTGCAGCTTCTGCCGGCGCCCTTCGATCGCACACGGATCAACCGCTACAGCCTGGATGGTTTGCCGCGTTCCATTTCCGTAAGGCAGGGCGCGGATGTCTGGCTGGGTTACGACCTGGAGCGGGCGACGCTGCGCAAGGTGTGGCGCGCGCCGGAGGGGAAGCCGGGATTGTCCGGCGGCTTCACCGTCAAGTCGATCGGCGAGACGTTGTTCGAGGACAAGTCTGACGGGAGGTGGGAGCTTGTGAAGGCGGGGATGGCCAGCGAATTGAAGGTTCGCTACCTGGGCTGCACCCAGGGCGACGGGCGTTTCGAATTGCGCTGGGAACTCAGCCGGGGCGAGCGACGTCTGCAACTGCGGGAACGGGTTCCGGAATCCCACGACAGCGAAGTCGCCGCGTGGCGGGAACTGAAGGTCGAGGGACTCGGGGACGGCGAATCCCTGCGCCCGCCGACGGCGGTCGGCGCGGCCTGGAAAACAGCGGGCCGCCAATCGATCGCGGCGCTCTCCGACGGAAGCTGGATCCAGATCATCATTCCATGAAGAAACTTGGAATGCTGCTATGGCTCCTCGTGACCGCGACCGCCGGGGCCGCGGATTCGCGAACGCTGGACTTGTCCGCCCGCGGGATCATTTCGCGCGGGGCCAACCAATGGGACGGCGAGGTTCTGAACATCACCAAGGGCCGGGGCGCGACGCTCGGTTGGTTCATCGAGGCGAAGCGGGAGGAGGAGGTCTCGTTGACGATTGAATACACCTGCCCCAAACCGCTCAATCAGGAATACCACGTTTCCTTCGACGGGCAGATCCGCTTCTGGACCGTGCCGGTGACAAAGGGAACGAATTGGAGCCGCGCGCATCTCGGCGCGTTCCGCGCGCGCCCCGGATTGCCCTTGCTGGTCCTGCTCGCGCCGCCTTCGAACCGGAAGTACGACCATGCGCTTCGTTTTCGCCGCTTGATTCTCGAAAGCCGCACGCCGGGAAACCTCAGCCTCGCCAAGCCGCCCGAACGGCCCGTCCCGCCCGATGCCGCGCCTGGATTCGGCGGGAAGTTGACCGCCATGCATCCCGCGCTCGCGGCGATGGACCTCCGGGGTGACACGCATTGGCGCATCAGCGGCATGGCCATGCGCGGGCCGCGCGAACTGTTGTTCACGACCTGGGAAGGCGATCTGGTTTCGCTCAATCTCGACGCCGCCCGGTTGAACGGCAAGCCGCCCTTCAAACGCATTGCCCGCGGCCTTTCCGAACCCATGGGATTGGCGTTCTCCAAGGGCCGCATCTTTGCCACCGAGAAGAACCAGGTGACCGAACTGATCGACGCCGACGGCGACGGCGCATTGGAAACCTATCGCTGCATTTCCCACGACTGGCCGGCGACGATCGATTACCACGAGTATCTCTTCGGGGCCGTCATTCAGGACTCCCACATCTATTTCGCCAACAGTGTCGCGATGGCGATCCGCAACACGCACAATCGGCAGGCCTATTTGCGCGGCAGCGTCATCAAGGTCCACATCGACACCGGTGAAACCGAAGCCGTCGCCGGTGGCTTGCGCACGGCCAACGGCATCGGCGTCGGCCCCGGCAGATCCATTCTGCTGACCGACAACCAAGGGGAATGGCTGCCCGCGAACAAACTCGTCCACCTGCAACCCGAGGCCTTCTACGAATTCCGGAGCCGGCCGCCATGGCACCCCTTCGACCGGCCTGTCGCCACCCCGCCGGCAGTCTGGCTGCCGCACACCGAGATCGCCATGTCTCCGACCGAACCCGGCCTCCTGCCTGAGAGTTGGGGCCCCTACGCCGGACAGGTCATCTATGGCGACGCAACTTTTGGCGGACTGCAGCGCGTGTTCCTCGAAGAGGTAGAAGGCGTCATGCAGGGAGCCGCGTTTCCCTTCTCGCAGGGGTTTCGACATTTGTTCAACCGGCTCGTCTTCACACCGGAGGGGGAACTCTACGCCGGCGGCATCGCCCGCGGAAACAACCGGGAGTTCATCAAGGATGTCAGCGGTTTGACCCGCATCCGCTACACCGGGAAGAAGGTGTTTGAACCGCTCGCCGCTCGCCTGCGCTCCAATGGCATCGAGATCGAGTTCACCGACCCGCTCGCGGACGACGCGGGTTGGAATCCCGCCGGCTACTTCGTCACGCAGTGGGGCTACCAGGCCACCCAGAGTTACGGCGGGCAGAAGGTGCGCCACCGACGTTCCGAAGTCCGGTCCGCCACCGTTTCCGCCGACCGCCGTCGCGTATTCCTCGAATTGCCGGACCTCGTCGAGAATGAGATCCTCCGGATCCGCCTGCCGCAATCGCTGAAATCCGCCGAGGGGCGTTCCTTGTGGGCGGGCGAACTCTGGTACACCGTCAATCGGATCCCCCGGGACAAGCCCGGCCGGAAGCGCCCCGCGCCGCAGAGCGCCCTGGCCGCCACCGCCCCCTTCTTCCAGTTCTCCGGCAAGGACGCCGGGAGCGCGACCTACCAGATCTACTGCGCGCCCTGTCACACGCTCGACGGCTCCCAGCGCATCGGCCCCAGCTTTCGCGGCCTGGCCGGCTCCACGCGCCACGCCCTTGATCCCATGGGCGCACGACACGCGATCGCGGTCGATGCGGACTACCTGCGCCAATCGATCGTTGAACCCGGCGCCTTCGTCGTCGAAGGCTACCAGAACGTCATGCCTCCCATGGGCGGCCTCCTCCGCGAATCCCAGATCGACGCCCTCGTCAATTACCTGCTGAAAACCAAATAAAGCCCATTGCGCTCCTTCTCCCGTTGTTGTTCGCACTCAACGTCGCCGCGGACGACAGGGAGTTCATCCCCCTCTCCGACGGCAAGACCTTCAACGGCTGGCAGCACGACGGCAACTGGGTCATCGAGGAAGGCGCTTTCTCCCGTAGGTCCCGCGGCGGTTCGCTCACCTACACCAATGCCCTCGTGCCCGACGACTTCGAACTCCGCTTCGACCGGAAGGTTTCCAGATCCCTGAAAGAGGCCGCCCATCAGGACGGGCATCCGGTCTCCCCTTCAATTCCTCCCCTTCAACTCACGGAGCATCTCCAGAAGATTGCGAACAATGATGATAGATGATTCCACCTCCACGATGCAGGTCCCGAGCCACGTTTCGTATCCGCCGAGCGCATGTTGCTCGGGCGTCGGCAGATATCCGTGACGACCATTGGCCAGTCCGATGACCATGGTCTGCTCGAAGGGGCTTTTCTCTTTCAGTTCGAGGCCGATTTCAACCAGGGTTTCGAACGGGATGCCGACCACCGCGATATCGCCGATACGAATGGCCTGCAGCTTGATGGTGAGGCTCTCCGGGCGTTCGGCCGCCGACAATGTCCGACTGGCATAAGATGATGCGAGCCGCGGCAACTTGGCGGCGGCCTCCTTGTCCTTGACCGCAAGCACGGCCTTGGCTTCTTCGATCTGCTGAGCGGTCGGCTTGCGATACTTCAGCTGGATTTCCCGTTCGATCATCCCGATGACCGCGTCTCGCCGATGACCGCTGATCTTCCTCGTGGCAAACCAGGCCGCATCCGCAGTCTTGGTGGCGACGACCCGGACCTGTTCGAACGGCTTGCGCGGAGGACGGGTGACGGTGAACGGGATGTTGTTGATGTCGCCGGAAGCGCCGTTGGAAAGCATGGCCACGAAATTCTCGTCGCCGCGCAAACGGCTGGGCATCAGCCGGGCAAACTCCCCGAAGTAGTCCGCCGAGACCTGGCCGCGCGGGATGGCGCCCACGTAGTGCAGCGCGTAATTGGCGAAGAGAGCCAGTGGCCGGCGCCGGGCGTCCTGAACATTGATGACCATCACGTCCGGATCGGTCGGGCCGGCGGGTCGGTCCAGCACATCGGAACTGCGGCCCGGATTCATCTTCACCTGGTCCATCTTCGCAAAGGGGTTCAGCGGCATCTTGCCCGGCTTCAGATACCATCGCCGATTGAAGACCTCTTCGGGGAGCGGATGCGAAGCCGCTCCCACCTGCGCCGGTTGCAACGCCGCATGCGCCTTGACGATCGAATCGGCCACGCCGGCCACAAACCGTTTTCGATAGGCCACCTCGGGAGCGGGCCCGGTCTTGTGACTGGTGCGCACGCCGCTGTGGGTGTGAGTCGCCGAAACCAGGATGTGATTCGTGGCGATTCCCGTCTTGGCCGACGCGATCGCCTTGGCTTCATCCAGCGCCTCGGGAGATCCGCTGATCGTGTCGGCGACCACCATCGCAATGGCATTCTCGCCGTCGTCCAAAACCAGGGCGCGCGCGTGCAGGGGATCGTGCGCATTGGTCGCGTAATTGGCGTTAAATCCTCCCGGCATGTTCACCGGAAAAAGCTGCGGTGTGATGTCAACCGCCGCCGCGCCCGCGCGCAGGCCGTTCGCGGCTTCAATGACAGGGGAGGAAAGCAGCAAAAGCGTCAGGCAAATTCGTGTGATCACGAAAGCATCATCTCATGCAGAGGCCCGGTTTGGACAACTCAAATATCTCCGTGCCGAGAATCTGGTTGGTGATGTATTGATGGCAGCCTCGGATTCCCCTCATCCTCGGTCCCTCTCCCTCAGGGAGAGGGATGTTTGCCAGGCTTCTGGTCAGTTTCTGGCTACGTCGCATTCCAAAAGCGCGAGTTCCTTCCCTCTCCTGGGGGGAGAGGGACCGAGGGTGAGAGCGCTTCCCTTTGTTTGAGGCAGTATCGTTTTCCTCCACCATGAAGAGATCATACCCCAAGAATCTCTTGAGATGGCAGGGACATTGGGGCTTTTGCGATCCCGCTTTGGTGTCGGGATTCTCGATGAAGTGGAACGCCTCTGCCATGGAGACACTTCTCGATCCACCGTTGACACCGCACTCCGCCGATTACCATATTGTGATCGTGGTTGGGACGGCAATCGCGCCGACCGCCACTGGAACATGCTGACCCTACGAAACAACAAATCACGCTTCAGCCTCTGCGACGGAGTGTCCCGCCGTGATTTTCTGAGCATCGGCGCGCTCGGGATGGGTGGGCTGGCGCTTCCCGATCTGCTCCGCGCGGAACAGCAATCCGGCGTCGGCCGCTCCCAGAAGGCGGTGATCATGATCTACATGGTGGGCGCGCCGCCGCACCAGGACCTTTACGATCTCAAGATGGACGCGCCGCTGGAGTATCGCGGCCCTTACAAGCCCATCTCCACGAACGTGCCCGGCATCCAAATTTCCGAGCACATGCCGCATTGCGCGAAGATCATGGACAAGCTGGTCCCGATCCGAAGCGTCTACGGCTCGCCCAGCGGGGCCCACGATTCCTTCATCTGCTACACCGGACGCACGGTGAACAACCAACCGCCCGGCGGCTGGCCCAGCATGGGGTCCGTCTTGTCGCGGCTTCATGGTCCGGTGAACAAATCCATGCCGCCATTTCTGGGCCTTGCCCCCAAGGCCGGGCACCCGCCCTACGGCAGCCCCGGCCATCCCGGATACCTCGGAGCCGCGCATTCGGCCTTCAGAACCAGCGGCCCCGGACGCAAGGACCTGACCCTGACCAACATCGATCTCAACCGCCTGCGCGACCGCCGTTCGCTCGTGGACGGCTTCGACAACTTTCGACGCGAACTCGATCAAAGCGGCCTGGTCGACGGCGCCGATGAATTCACCGGTCGCGCCTTCGACGTCCTGACCTCGAGCAAGCTGGCGGAAGCCCTGAATCTCGACAACGAGGATCCCAAGGTCCGCGAACGTTACGGCAAGGGAGATCCGAAAAACTATGGCGACGGCGCCCCTCGGAATCTGGAGCATTTTCTACTCGCGCGCAGACTCGTCGAAGCCGGCGCGCGCTGCGTGACCCTGAATTTCGGACGTTGGGATTTTCACAGCCGGAACCACAGCGAGTTGCTGGGGCATCTGCCTTGGTTCGACCAGGCGATCAGCGCCCTGGTTGAGGACCTGCATGAACGCGGCATGGCCGAGGATGTCTCCGTGGTCGCCTGGGGCGAGTTCGGTCGGACACCGCTCATCAACAAGGACGCCGGACGCGATCACTGGCCCCGGGTGGGTTGCGGATTGCTGGCGGGCGGCGGCATGAAGACCGGCCAGGTGATTGGCGCGACCGACCGGCTCGGCGGCGAGATCGCCGATCGCCCCGTGCACTTCGGAGAGGTGTTTTCCACCCTGTATCACCGACTCGGCCTCAACGCCAACGAGGTTGTCATCCCCGACCTGACGGGCCGCCCCCAATACCTTGTCGACGGGTGGAAACCGATGCCCGAGCTGATCTGATGAACAGAGTTCTGATTGCCCTGTTGTTCCTGGCGGTTCAGGCCCAGGCATTGGAACCGGTTCTCCTATCCAAGGGAACGCCGGCATTCACCCAGGATTTCTCCAAGCAACCCGAGGAAGGCTGGAAAGCCTATTTCGGTGAATGGAAGGTCAGGGACGGCGTTCTCCACGCCCGTCAACACGCAGGCAAGCACATCGCCTCGTCGCACCAGACACTCGAAATGCGGGACGGAGTATTCCAGGTGCGCTTCCGACTGGTCGGCAAGGGCGAGGGATTCGATTTCACCTTTCGGCACAAACCCGGGAGCTTGAAAAAGAAAGACGGCCGTCTCATCTCGGTCATGGTCACTCCGACCAAGGTCTGGATCAGAAAGCACAAGGACCGGGGAAACCCCAAGAAGGATCCGGATGAGGATCTGGCCAAGGCGGCCCACAAGTTCGCTCCCGGCCAATGGCACACCCTGTTGTTCGAGAAGCGGGGCAACGATGTCGTCGCCCAGATCCAGCCGGACGGTTCGGACAACATCATCAAACTGAAAGCCAGCCACCCCACCTTCCACGTTCCGACGCCAAACCTTGTTTTCCGTTGCACCGGTGATGGAATCGAAATCGATGACGTGAAGGTCTGGCAGCCGAAGCGCCCCTAGCGGAGGAATCTTCCACGGTCCATGCCGTGGGGTGATGGAGCATTCGAGTAATCGGGTTCTCCATTGCGCGCAGGAACTGCCCAACCTGGAACCAAAGCTGATCGCGCGAGACTCAGCGACTTGAAACCCACGACGACCGGACGTAGCATTGGCTTATGGAATCAGCCGTCATGGAAGCCGAAGCTCTTCGTATGTCTGTCGCCGAACGCGTCCGCCTGGTTGACGCCCTGATGGACAGTTTGGACGACGAGGCTGCCAGGGAGATCGACGCAGCTTGGGCTCAAGAAGCGGAGTCCCGACTCGCTGACGTGGAGCGCGGCGAATTGAAGACCGTGGATGGCCCTACCGCAATCTCTGAGGCCCGGAAACGGCTCTCGTCGTGAACTTTCGTTTCACCACCGCTGCCGCCGAGGAAATGGTCGCGGCTGCGGAGTATTACGAAGCCGCCTCTTCCGGCTTGGGAGCAAGCTTTCTGGATGAATTGGAGGCAACCGTCCGTCGGATCCAGCTTGATACGGAAACGTGGCGCAAGATCTCAGAGAATCACCGCAAGTGCAGGATTCGCAGATTCCCCTTCGCAATCATCTACTCACTTGGGAAGGACGAGATTCTGATCGTCGCGGTCATGGATTTGCGTCAGGGACCTGAACGCTGGAAAGATCGTCTTCAAGGAGAATGACGGCGGATCGTCTTGCGCCTCAGTCGAAATCGATGACGTGAAGGTCTGGAAACAGAAGCGCCCGTAGCGGAGGAATCTTTCACGGTCCAAGCCGTGGGGTGATGGAGAATAGGAGCAGCGGATCGATTCCTCCTGTTCGGCAAGCAAGCCGCGATACCGGATTCCCAGTTTGGGTTCTTCGACGCTTTCAGTGGAATGCCCTTGGCCACAAAGCGCACGCGCCAATCCTGGTCTATAGGGTTGAATCCCCTTGGGATTCTGTGATCAGATCGAGACTCGGTCCACAATCAGTGAGTCATTGCCCCTGAAACGGTTCATCCCGACGGCTGTGCCAATCACTCGGAATTGTTCTTCGGCCACCGCTCCTCCACCCGCTTCAAAAAATCGCCCGCCGCAATGGTCCTGCCCTCGCGCGAATCCTCCATCGCTTCCCCAATGGCTTGATTCGGTCGCAACGTTTCATTCACTTCAGCAAGAATTGGCGAATTGTCCGGCAATTCATCGACCAGCTCATGAATGTGTTGCTTCAACGTCACGATTGGAAGTTGCCCGCGAGCGCAACTGCGATCAACACCATCTTTCGACGGATAGGCCGGGTCGGCTCTCACCATTGCCACATTGAGTGCGTGGTCCGACTGTCCTTGTCCGGGTGGTTCCCTTCCTTGGGTACGTCTCGCTTCGCACGACAGCGTGAACGATGTCGCTGAGGCCGTGTCCGGCCGACTCGGTCTGATGAGCCATTATCCAGGGACTCCAGCTTGCCGCCACTCGCGGACAGTCATCGATCAGCGGCCTCCAAATTTCCGACGCCCTTCAATCAGTCCACGAAACGCAGGGAATACAGATCCGCGTTCTCCATCCTGATCCGCAGACGAACTTCCCGACCTGCAAGCCCGGCCAACGAACCGCCGCGCCAAGCGACTTTGTGTTGAAGTTCGTTGCCGAACAGGGTTTCCGAATCGTAGAGCGTGAAGCCCGGGATCGGCGTTCCGTCGGGCTGGCAGAGTTCGAAGCGAATCCAGCCGGTTGCGTCCGTCGCTGACAGTTCAATTCGGGCTTGCAACCAAACTCTTCATGAGCCCGGCGCGGGCGTGTGCATGGCTACGGGCTGGATCGTTGGATCGGCAGATTGAATATTGCGATTTTAGCGTTTGTAGCGATTATCGGCTTGCCGAACTTGGATTTCGGCCGATATTGCGATCGACATGCTTACGACACCACGAAATCGACTCGACCCGTCCCTGATCCCGGAAGAGGAACTTGCGCAACTGGCCAGGTTGTTTGCCAGCCCCGAGCACGTGGCCTTGGTCGACGAGGCGGGAAACCGGACCCACATCCCGGAGGCCCTGTTCGCCCATCTGGCGCGGATGGTGCGACTGATGAACGAACGGAAGGCGATCGTGCTCGTGCCGGAGGACGAAGCGTTCACCACGCAGGCGGCAGCCAATTACCTCGGGATGTCGCGGCAGCATCTGGTGGGACTAATGGAGCGAAACGAGATCCCGCATCACAAGGTCGGGACGCACCGAAGAGTGAGCTTCAAGGACTTACTGACCTACGAGCGGGCGCGCGACAAGAATCGGCGGGAAGCTCTGGACAAACTGGCGGCGGAGACGGACGCGGCCGGACTCTACGATTCCGATTACGCGGGCGAGGAATGAGGGCGGACTATCGGATCTTCCTCGACTCCTGCGCGCTCGCCAACCAAAGCGTGTGCGACCTGTTGCTGAGGCTGTCCGAACGCCCGCGTCTCATTGTGCCCCACTGGTCGGCGGACGTGCTGGCCGAGGTGCGACGCACGCATTCCGAAAAGCTGGACTGGCCGCCTCATCTGGTGGACTCGTTTCAAGAACAGGTCCGCAACGCCTTTCCCGAGGCTGAGATTGCGGGATACGAGGAACTGATCCCCGCACTCGTCAACGACGAGAAGGACCGCCATGTGTTGGCGGCCGCGATCCGCGGGAATTGTCCGTTGATTCTCACGTTCAACCTCAAACACTTTCCCCGCGAAGCGCTGGCCCCTTGGTCCATCGAGGCGAGCCATCCGCAGGATTACCTCATGGTCCTCTATGAAATGGAACCAAAACAGGTCGTGGGTTGCCTTGGGGAAATCGCGGGCAGGCGGAAGTTGGAGATTCAGGATGTCCTCATCCGCCTCGGGCGGGCGCTGCCGGCCTTCTCCAGCCGGCTCTTGGATGACCTTGGCGAATAGTCAGTCCACGAAACGCAGGGAATACAGATCCGCGTTCTCCATCCTGATCCGCAGA
>CAZFLK010000164.1:3982-13230 GCA_964519245.1 uncultured Verrucomicrobiota bacterium | reverse complement strand
ACCGGATGGCGGCGAAGGGGTGAGGGCTTGGTTCTTGGTTCTTGGTTCTTGGTTCGCGTGCTGGGCCATTTCAGATCTCAAATGGCACAGTCCTTAACTTTCCGGCTGCCCCACGCCCCACGCCCCTCGCCCCACGCCCCTCGCAGCCTGAGAACCGTTTCCCCGAGTTTACAAACCTGCGATTGCATTCCTTCCTGGAAATCTGTTTTCTTGCGCGCCTTATGACGAACCCCGAAGAACAGACCAGGCCCTTCGAGGTCGGCGAGAAGCTGACGTTGACGATTGACGACATCGCCTTTGGCGGCGACGGCGTAGGGCGCGTCGATGACTTCGTGATCTTCGTTCCGTTTGTGCTGACCGGCGAAGAGGTGGAGGTGGAGATCATCGAGCGCAAGAAAAGCTTCGCCCGCGCGAAGCCGCTCAAGGTCCTGACGCCCGCGCCTGAACGGGTGGAGCCGGAGTGCCCGCACTTCGGTTTGTGCGGCGGCTGCCAATACCAGCACATCGACTACGCGAAGCAGGTCGAGATCAAACATCAGCAAATTGTGGAGTTGTTCCGCCGGATCGGCGGCATTGACGAGGCGGACATCGCGCCGGTCGTCCCCTGCCCGAGTCCCTACGGCTACCGCAACCGGATCATGCTGCGCAGCCAGTGGAACAAACGCCTGCAAAAACTGCATATCGGCTTCCTGCAGTATGATCGTCCCTGGGCCGTAGATCTGGAGGAATGCAAGATCGCGGAACCGGGCATCAACGACCAGATCGCCGGGGTGCGGCGAAATCCCCCTCCCCGCGGCGGTTTGAAGGTCGTCCTGCGACTCACCCCCGAAGGCTGGACCGTGCCGGGCGATTCCTTCTTCCAGAATAATTTCCACGCCCTGCCGGCGTTGGTCCAGGCGGTGGAGGACCGATTGAAAGACAGCGGCGCGCGGCATCTGATCGACGCCTACTGCGGCGTGGGCTTCTTCGGCATCGAACTGTCCGAGGTCGTGGAATCCTTTGTCGGCGTGGAGTATGACGCCCGCGCGGTGAAAGCAGCCCGGGAAAACGCCGCGCAACACAACGCGTCCAACGGTGATTTCATACAAGGCAAGACCGAAGAACTGCTTGCCCCGCTTGTGAATCGATTCGACGCCAGCCAGACCTCGATCATCATCGACCCGCCGCGCAAGGGTTGCCAACCAGGAACCTTGGAGACGCTCCGCGCGGCGCGGCCCAATCAGGTGATCTATGTTTCCTGCCATCCGGCGACGCTCGCGCGGGACCTGAACATGCTCTGCGCGGACGGCGTCTATCAACTCGCCAAGGTGACGCCGGTCGACATGTTTCCCCAGACCCAGCATGTGGAATGCGTGGCCGACCTGCGTTTGAATCCGGACGCGCCGACCGCAACCGAGCCCCCACCGGAGGAAGACTCCACCTCCAGCGACTGAGCCATGTCTGAAACCAAGCATCCGGACCTACGTCATTCGAAACTGCCCTGGATTTCGGCAACGGCCGCCGCGATCGTCTATCTGGCGACGATGAGCCATTGGCTGACCCTGGGCAGTCTGCCGACCGTGGGCAAGGCTGCTGGCTGGTATTGGTGGGTCGCCAACCTCAACAGTCCGCTGACCTATCTGGTCACGCTGCCATTCAAGGCTTTGCCGCCAACCTCGCTGCCACTCGCTTTGAATGCGCTGGCGGCCCTGCTCGCCGCGTTGACACTGGCGCAACTGGCGCGTTCGGTCATCCTGCTGCCCCAGGACCGGACTCGCGAACAGCGCCAACGCGAGCTTCATCCACAAGGCCTGCTTTCCTCGCCAGGGCGCTGGGTTCCGCCCTTGCTGGCGGTCGGCCTGCTGGGATTCCAACAGACGTTCTGGGAGCACGCCACCTCCTTCACCGGGGAGATGTTCGACCTGCTGGTATTCGCCTTTGTGATCCGCTGCGTGTTGGAACATCGTTTGGCGGATCATTCCAAGTGGCTGACCACGGCCCTGTTGATCTACGGCGTGGGCATGGCAAACAACTGGGCGATGATCGGCTTCCTGCCCCTGTTCGTGATCGCGGTCGTGATCCTCGAGCAGAAGTCCCTGTTTCGGTTGCGCCGTTTGTTCACGGTGGCGGGATTGGGCGCCGCCGGATTCGCGCTTTACTTCCTGCTGCCATCCATCAACCACTTCACCGGCGCGGCCGAGGAGACCTGGTTCGAAATGTTCCGCTACCAGTTCGTGGTGCAGAAGACGCAGTTGCTCGGTTTCCCCAAGTACGTCGTCGTGATCCTGGCGTTGACCTCTCTTTTTCCACTGCTGCTCGCAACCGTGAAATGGCCGGCGAACGCCGGCGACACGAACCCCTTGTCGCAGAAGGTGGCGGGCGCAATCTTCCACTTGGTGCACCTGATGTTCCTCGGCCTGTGCGTGTGGGTGTTCTTCGATCCCTTCATCAGTCCCCGCGAGGTCGGCAAGGGCCTGCCATTTCTGACCTTTTACTACCTCAGCGCGCTCTGCGCCGCATATTTGGCAGGTTACTTCATCACGATCTGCGCCAACGTGGACGACAAGAAGTGGCAGAAGACGTCTCCCTTGACCAGAGGCGCCCGCATGGCCGTGACCTGGGCGGTGTTCATTGCCACGGTCGCCGGCCCGACGTGGCTGGTGTGGCGCAACGCCCCGCGACTCGCGGAGCACAACACGCCGGTCTTTCGCGACTTTGCCAACCAGGTTGTCGCCTCACTGCCTCGGGAACCATCCGTCGTTCTCAGCTCGCAACCCGAGCTCATCGTCCTGGCTGAAGCGGCCCTGGCCGCGGAGCAACCCGACCACGGCCATTTGTTTGTGGACACCCGCTATCTCGCGATCACCCACTACCATGAGCGCATGCGGCGCCGGATGCCGGAACGCTGGCCCTCCGAGTGGTCCGAGGCGAACTTCCCGCACGGCATCCCCCCCGCTTTCCCCGCCTTCATGATCGGCGCGCTCGCCCAGAAAACCAACCTCGCTTGGCTCCATCCCATTTCCGGACAAATCTGGCTTGAGGGATACCGCCTTGCCCAGAATGGCCTGAGCTACCGGGTGATCCCGCGCGCGACCGACTCCATCACCCCCAAACCGCTCTCGTCGCAGGAATTGAGCGCGTTGAAGGAGACCTGGAGCAACCTGCAACCGCTCCTCGACCAACTGCCCCCCTTGTCTGATTCCGAAACGCCCCAAGCTGAATTCGCCTCCGGGCAGTGCTCCACCCACCTGGTCTTCCACGGTGTGCAACTCAGCCGCGCCGGCGACGCCGAGGGAGCGGCAGCTGCTTACAAAAAAGCCCTCCAACTCAATCCCGACAATTATTCCGCCCAAGTCAACGCCGCTTACCTGGCGGCGGATCACGGATCCGGCGCACCCGATTTCGATCTCGAGGCCTGGTCGGATCGGGTCTCCGAACAATCGGGCAACTGGGACTACCAGACCATGCGGAACGGCCCGGTGGACGCCCATCCGCTGACCTACGAGAAGGGATTGCACTACCTGGGCAGGAAGTTTTTCCGCCAATCGGCCATCCAACTGCTTCGCGCGAGCGAGTCGGCCCCGGACAATCTCAACTATCGCATTGCCGTCGCTGAAATGTATCTGCGGTCCAACGTTCCGGACCGCGTCCTCTCCGAGGTCGCCGCCGTCAAGAAAATGACCAGAACCGAGGATCTCGAATCCGCCCAGGTCGAGACACTGTTGCGGCTGGAGGCGATGGCACAGTACGAGAAAGGCGATTTCCTCAAGGCCGAAGCCATGCTCAAGGACGGCCTGGCTGAAAACGCCGAGGCGGCCGGACTACAACGCGCCCTTTCCAATCTCTACATTGTCAACGACAAGACGGCTGAAGCCATGACGTCGCTGAAGACGCAGTTGACCCTGAACCCCGAGGACACCCACGCCCTGCTGAACCTGGGAGCGCTCCTGATCAAGCAAGAGCGCCGTGACGAAGCCCTGAAACACTATGAAAAACTGGTCCGCCTGACCCCCAACAACCCGGCCGCGCGTTTGAATCGCGCGATTGCCTACATTGGCTTGGACCGGTTGGCGGAGGCGACCCGGGATCTTGAGCGTGTCCGCAGCCTGACGCCCCAGAACGCCACGGCCGCCTACTACCTCGCAGACCTGGCCCTCAAGCAGGGCAACCCGGAGGAAGCCCGCGACCACTTGAAGGATTTCCTATCGCTGGCCCCGCCAAACTCCCCGGAAGTCAAGCAGGCCAGGGAACTGCTCGAGAAGCTGGAATCCAAACTCGACGGCTAGTCGAAAGCCCGAACGGGACCATGCGTGTGGCGCACATCATCACCCGGCTGATCGTTGGCGGCGCGCAGGAAAACACAGTCGCATCCGTCCTCGGCATGGCGAAACGGTTCAAGACCGACGCCCTGCTCCTCACCGGCCCAACCGGGGGGCCCGAAGGCTCGCTGGAATCCGCTTTTCAGGACGCCCCCCAGCGACTCATCACCGTCCCCCGACTCATCCGCGAGGTGCGTCCCTGGTCCGACGCGCTGGCCCTGCGCGACCTGACCCGCCGATTGCGTGAACTGAAACCGGACATCGTCCACACTCACAGCGGCAAAGCCGGCGTGCTGGGCCGCATGGCCGCGCGCCGAGCCGGTGTCGGCGTCGTGATCCACACCATCCACGGCCCTTCCTTCGGGCCGTTCCAGGGAGCTCTCGCCAACCTCGTTTTCCGGGCGGCCGAACGCCACGCCGGCCGGCTGACCACCCACTTTGTCACGGTCGCCAATGCCATGCGCGACCAATACCTCGCCGCCGGCATCGGCCGCCCCGGGCAATACACCCGCGTCTTCAGCGGCTTCAACCTCCAGCCATTCCTCACCGCCCGGAACGACCTCGAACTGCGCCGACGCCTGGGACTCGCCCCAGACGATTTCGTCGTCGGCAAAATCGCCCGTTTGTTCCAACTGAAGGGACACGACGACCTCCTCGACGCCGCCCCGGAAGTCGCCCGTCAATGCCCTCGCCTCAAGCTCCTCTTCGTCGGCGACGGCGCCTGGCGGGACCGATTGGAATCGAAGGCCGCCGACATGGGCATCCGAGACAGGGTTGCCTTCACGGGCCTCGTGCCGCCGGATGAGGTCCCGCGCTACGTCGGCGTCATGGACGCCCTCGCCCATTTGTCCCGGCGCGAGGGCCTGCCCCGCGCACTTCCCCAGGCGATGGCCGCCGGCAAACCAGTCGTCGCCTACGACTGCGACGGCGCCCGGGAAGTCTGCTTCGACGGCAAGACCGGGCGCCTGCTGGACATCGGGGACGGCGAGGGACTGAAAGCGGCGCTGACAGGGTTGGCGGAGTCCCCAAGCCTGCGTCGCGCCCTCGGCGAAGCCGGTCGCTCGTTCGTGCGGGAGCGTTTCCCCGTGGATCGCATGGTGGACGAACTGCACGAACTCTATTTAACTCTGCTCCACACGTGAGTTTTCCCTTCAACGCCTACCTGCTGGCCTTCGCCGGCTCCTTTCTGATGTCGGCCTTGTCGATGCCGCTTTGGCGGGCGTGGTGTCTGCACGTGGGATTGAATGATGATCCCGGGCATCGGAAGATCCACCATGAGCCCGTGCCCCTGGCCGGCGGACTTGCGGTCGCGACCGGCGTCCTGCTACCGCTGATCGGCGGGGCCGCAGTCGTGCAACTGGGCCTCCTGAACGTCGACGTCGCCGCGCCCATTGAGCACGGCTTCGGCCGCCGGGCGTTTCAGTTGGCGGCGATCGGCGGCGGCGCGATCGGCATGGTTGCGCTGGGGTGGATCGACGACAAACACGCGTTGAAAGCGGCCCCAAAGTTCACGGGGCAACTCTTGATCGCCTTCCTCGTGGCGGCGTCCGGCATCCGGATCACCCTGTTCGTCGACAATGCGTTGTTCAGCTACGCGGTCACCATTCTCTGGATACTGACCCTGACAAACGCGATGAACTTCATGGACAACATGAACGGGCTCTGTTCGGGACTCGGAGCCCTGGCCTCGGCTTGTTTTGCGTTGGCCGCCGCGGCGCAAGGACAATACCTGGTTTGCCTGCTGGCGCTGAGTTGCTGCGGCTCCCTCCTGGGCTTCCTGCCCTACAACTTCCCCCATGCCCGCGCGTTCCTGGGCGACTCGGGCAGCCATCTCGTCGGTTATCTCCTCGCCGTGCTGGCCATCATGCCGCATTTCTACACCTCCGGCGGAGCTTCAACATGGGCGACGCTGAGCCCGTTGTTCATTCTGGCCCTGCCCCTCGGCGACCTCGTCTCCGTGGTGATCATCCGCTGGCGCAACGGCAAGCCCTTCTACATCGGCGACAACAATCATCTGTCCCATCAACTGGTCCGTCGTGGTTTCAGTCGCAGCCGGGCCGTGCTGCTGATCTGGCTCACAGCGGCGACGATCGACGCGGCGGCGTTCTTCCTGTTCAAGGTCATTTGAACTCGTCCTCTCCCCGCTCCCTTCGAGTGTCGTGCTGGAGGGGTGATTGGCAACCGACAACCGGCTCATGCCTCCCCGCCTGAAGGCGGAACTCCAAGCGGTGGGCGCCAAGCTGTTTCCTCAAGCTTCGGTTCGAATGGGCGCCCCACCCCGCCACCGGAAGCAGACGCTCGTTGGCCCCCTTCGGCGCGAGCGTTCGGAGTCAAGCCTGGCTCAAACGCCGCCCCGAGACAGCCCCGCAAAACTCCGTCCGGAAGTTGCAATGCCTCTCATTGTCGGCCAAGGTATGCGCCCGCATGAGCAAGAAGTATTACATCACCACGGCCATCGACTACGTCAACGGCCACCCGCATCTCGGTCACGCCTACGAGAAAGTCATCACCGATGTGATCGCACGGGCGCACCGCAGTCTCGGAGATGATGCGTTCTTTCTGACCGGACTCGACGAACACGGACAGAAGGTTCAACAGGCCGCCATGGCCGAAGGCATGGACGCGCAGGCCTACTGCGATCAACTCGCAGAGAGCTGGCAGTCCTTCTCCGGTAAACTTGGCATCTCCATCGGCGACTTCATCCGAACAACCCAACCGCGCCACAAACAGGTCGTTTCAGCCATTCTTTCCAAACTGCACGCCAACGGACACTTCTACAAATCGCGCTACGAGGGCTTCTACTCGACGCGGCAGGAGACCTTCCTGACCGACAAGGACCGCAACGAGGACGGTTCCTGGCCCGAAATCTACGGCGAGGTCAACGAACTGTCGGAGGAGAACTACTACTTCAAGCTCAGCGACCACCAGCAGTGGCTGATCGACCACATCGAGGCGAACGAGGATTTCGTCCGTCCCGCCTCACGCCGCAACGAAGTGCTCGGTCTATTGAAGAACAACAAGCTGGAGGACCTCTGCATTTCCCGCCCGAGGGAGCGATTGACATGGGGCATCCCCCTGCCCTTCGACTCCGACTATGTGACCTACGTCTGGTTCGACGCCCTGACCAACTACATCACCGTGCCCGCCGCCCGCGGAGACCGGGCTGTGCTCGAACCGCTCGGTCTCGACGCCATCGACGAACCACAGACCGACGTCGCCGAGGCCAGCCTTTGGCCTGCCGACGCGCATGTCGTCGGCAAGGACATACTCAAGTTTCACGCCGTCTACTGGCCGATCATGCTGCATGTCGCCGGCGTGCCGCTGCCCAAGCAGATCCTCGTGCATGGCTGGTGGCAGAAAGACGGCGACAAGATCAGCAAGACCACGGGCAACATCGTCGAGCCCGTGCAGATCATCGATGAATGGGGCCTCGACGCCTTCCGCTACTACGTCGTGCGCGAGCTGGACATCGGTCCCGACGGGAATTGGACGGACGAGGGATTCGCGGCGCGCTACAACGCCGAGTTGGTCAACGGGCTGGGCAACCTGCTGAATCGTTCCCTCAAGATGCTCGCGCGCTATCGTGACGGAGTTTTGCCCGAACGTTCCGATGAACTGGCGCCGGAGGTTTCCGGCATCGTCAAGGAGGTGCGCGCAAGTTTGTCAGGCAATCGCCTCCAACAGGCTCTGACCGGCATCTGGAAGATCGTCTCCGTCGGCAACAAGTACGTCGACAGCACCGAGCCGTTCAAGTTGGCCAAGGATCCGGCACAGGCGAACCGCCTGAATGAGATCCTCTACAACCTGGCGGAAACCGGGCGAATCCTCGCCGTGTTGATCGACCCGTTCCTGCCCGACACGGCCGCCAAGATGCGGGAACAGCTGGCCTGGTCCGGCTCGTCCGGCCGATTGAGCGACGCGGAATGGGGCGGTCTCCTGGCCGGCCACAAGATCGGCTCACCTGAAGGACTGTTTCCGCGCCGGGAGTCCAAATCCTAACCCCGGACGCCGCAGCCCCAATGCCTGTCAACCAATTCTTGAATAACCCAACCGATATTGCTTAGCTATCCCGACATGAAGCGTAGTCTGGCAGCAAACTCACCCCAGCGCGGGAAACGATCGGCATCGCTCCTCTTGGCGACAGCGCTGTTGGCTGCGGGCATGGCCTCACCCCAGGCCGCCCCCTCGATCGATGAACTCGAGAAGCTCGCTCGCAAAAGCCGCAACTATGAAGAGCAGTATCTTCTCGGGATGCACTATTTCAACGGGGATGTTCCCAAGCGAGATGCGAGCGACGCCCTGACCCAATTCAAGAAGGCCGCCAAGTCCCTGCCCAAGGCGCAGCACATGGTCGGTCTCTGCTACGCCCTCGGGGAGGGAACCAAGCAGAACGACAAGGAGGCGTTCAAATGGTATCAGAAGGCGGCGGACGCTGGCGATGAAGTGGCGACTTTCAAGATTGCCGCCTGCTACGAGAAGGGAATTGGCGTGGACAAGAGCTCCACCGCCGCGTTCCGCTGGTACAAGCGGCTCGCGGACAAGAACGTGAGGGAGGCGCAATACAAGATCGGGATGGCTTTCTATCGCGGCAACGGCACTTCGCTCGACTACGCGGAAGCGGTCAAGTGGTTCAAGAAAGCGGCCGAGCAAGGGCATCAACAATCCCAGATCACATTGGCCGGGTGCTACCGCCTCGGACAGGGCGCCCCGCGCGACAGTGTCCAAGCTTACAAGTGGTTCGGGATCGCGGCGTCGCTGGGCAACAAGACCGCTGAGGAAAGGATGGAATCCTTGAAACAGCGGGGCATGAGCCGCAGCGACCTGGACAAGGCCAAGGCGATGATCGCGGAGTTCAAACCGACGACGCCCTGACCGATCCGCCCACGCTCCCGAGATTCAGCCCAAGCCATTCAGCGGCCAACTCAGATCCCGCCGAGGGCCGCCCCCCCC
>CAZFLK010000164.1:0-3882 GCA_964519245.1 uncultured Verrucomicrobiota bacterium | reverse complement strand
CCCTGACTACCGAGACGGGGATCACTTGTCGTTTGATTGGGGAATGCGGCTGACCGCCTACGGCTTGGCCACAACGACCCGGAATCCCTGATCATCCTTGCGCTCGGCCGGCGGCAAATAGCGTCGGTAGGACGCCTGCAGGGCGTTGGCGCTATAGCCATACCACGAACCGCCGCGCAGGACCCGGTTCTTCTGGGAGCTGTCGCCCCAATCGGCGCACCATTCCCAGACGTTGCCGCCGAGGTCGTAGATTCCGAATGAATTGGGACGAAAACTGGCCACCGGAGCCGTTTTTCCCCAATCGTCATAGGTCACATTCTCCGCGTAGTTGCCGGCGCCAATCGCCGGGGGCCAGGATTTGCCCCAAGGATACACATCCTTCACTTGACCGTCGCGCGCCAACGGCGTGTCGCCCGACTCCCCCTTGAGTCCCACCGCACCGCTCCACTCCAGATCGGTCGGCAGACGATAGACATGGCCGTTCAGGAGCCCCTCGCCGCTTTCCTTCTTGGTCAGCCATTGGCAGAACGCTTCAGCGTCCGCCCAACTGACATTCACCACCGGGTGGGATTCGTCCTGGCGAAAACCTGGCCGCTGCCATCCATTGCCCGCCTGATAGCCAGACGCCTTGACGAAGGCCTGAAAATCGACGACGCGGACTTCCGTGGATGCCATGTGTACTCCCCCGGCCTTAACGATGCGCATCCCCAGGGAATTGTTCCAAACTGTCTTCTCCGGTCCGAAGCGCCTGCGCGCCATTTCCGCCTCCTGCTGCCTGATGGCCTTCGCCGCAGCGAGCTTGGCCATTTCCGCTTCCTTGGCCTTCCGCGCCGCTTCCGCTTTCTTAGCTTCCTCGGCGAGACGAATCCGCTCCGCCTCGCGCTCCTTGGCCCGAATCATGGCCAGCCGCTGCTGCTCCGCCTCTTCCTCGGCTTTCTTCTTCGCGAGCATTTCCGCCTCGGCCTTGGCCTTGGCCTCCGCCTCAGCCTGCATGCGCAACCGCTCGTCTTCTCGTTTCTGGGCCTCCTCCAAACGTTGTTGCGCCGCCTCCACGCGCGCCTGAGCCTCCTGAATCTTCTTGAGCGTCGCCGCATCAATGGTTGCGCTCGGCTGCCCGCCGCCGCCGCCCGAATTCGCGGCCGCCGCTTTCATGCGCTCCAGTTCCGCTTTCTCCTGGGCCAGCCGGATTCTTTCCTTCTCGGCCTCTTCCTCGACCGCTTTCATCTTGGCCGTCAACTCCTCCTCGCGACGCTTGGCCGCCGCTTCAGCTTCCCGGCGGATTCGCTCCGCTTCGGCCGCTTTCCTGGCCGCCTCCTCCTTCTGACGTTCCGCTTCAGCTTGGGCCTCCTGCCGGATTCGTTCGGCCTCAGCCGCCTGTTTGGCCGCCTCTTCCTCCGCCTGCTTGGCCTTGTTGATACTGGCCATCGCCCTGTCTTCCGGACTCTTCTTGAAGGCGGTGATGAACACCGCCAATCCGACCACGGCAAACACGAGGCCACCGACGATCGCATACAGCTTATTGACGCTCTTCGGCTCTTCCGCCGGCGCGGACGCAACCTCTGCCCCCAAGGGGTCAACCTGGGCCACTGCCGGCCGCTGCAGTTCGAGCATCTCGACCAATTGACTGATCTCCTGAGGACGCTGCCCTGCATCCTTGGACAGACAGGCAGCCACGGTTTCCTCCCAGATGCGTGAGATAGGCTCGCCGATGACCCGTAATTCTTTTCGTCTATGGGTCATGGGCGGCGGCACCTTTTGCTCCAACTGCAGCATCAGGTTGCCGGTATGGAAGGGCGGCTTGCTCGTAAGCAGCTCATACAGCGACGCGCCAAAGGAATAAATGTCATCCAGGCGGTTGGCATCTTCACCAGCAACCTGTTGCGGACTCGAATACATGAGTTCCAAGCCAGCGTCCGGAAATGCCGTCGCCCGCCCCACAAACTCGAGCAGGTGATTCTCCAAGGCGAAATCCAGGATTCGCAAAGTGCCTTTCTGATCCACCATGAGATTGGAGGGCTTCAGATTGCCGTGCGCATATCCATCGCCATGAGCAAATTCCAACACCTCGCACAACTGCCCCATCCAATCGGACAACTCGGCCGGCGAAAAGGTCTGCCCGCTCTTTTGCTTTCGCAGTTCGGACAAGGTTGCGCCTTCGACCGCCGGGCTCACGAACGCCACCAACGGCCCTTCGCTTTCGACGGCGTAGACCGGGACGATCTGATCATGCTTCAAGTCCTGAAGCATCTGCACCTCGCGCTTCAGGGTCGCCAAGGCGGTCGGGTCCGGCTTGACCATGTCAGGAAGAAACTTCAGCGCGCAATCATGCTCCTCCTGCTCATCCCATGCCAACCAGACGACGCTCATCCGGCCGGAGCCGACGATCTTCATCAACGTATACCGGTCGAAGACCTTCTGGCCCTCGGTCAACGCCGCAACGGCGCTACCCAGATGTTCCATGGATGGAGAATTCTCTTCACTCATAACTGCTTGCTTTGCGCCTTGGAGCCGATGTCATCAAGGGACCTGAGACCTCAGACCTTCGAATTACCAATCGAGGCCCGTTCGCGCAATGCTTTTCTAGGGCAAAGCAAGCGGTTCCAACAACGGCGGGACGACTTCAAACGAGACTGAAAAGCCGCGGTCAAGCGCCTTCTGTCACCACCAACGGGATTCGGATGTCGCGCGGCTATTTCCGAGCCACTCGCGCCTTGGCTCCCCGCTTCTTTTTGGCGACAGCCTTGGCCTTGGTCTTTGCCTTGGTGCGGGAACTGCCGCCCGCCCCCTCCGGATCGATTCCCCTGGCTCCGCGGCCAAGGCTGAAGATTCCGTCTTGGTTGTTGAATTTTGGGTTCCGTCCATAGAGGACGACGCCCAGTGAATTCATGGGATTCTTGGACCTGAAGCTGTACCCCGCCGCCTGTACCGCGGCCAGGATTTCCTGCTTCGTCATCGGCTTCTCCGAGAGGACCTGAAGCACTGCCTGCTTGAGGGAAAGCCCCTTTCGGCCACGCGTCGATGCGGGACGCCCCTTTCGCGACGGCGCGCGCAGGGCGGTCTTCTTCGCCACCGTCGGCAGCGCGCCTTCCGCCGACAAGGTTTCTTCAATTTCGGCAAGCCGAGCGCGCAATCGGTCGCGTTCGTCAATCAATGCCTGCCTCAGTTTACGATATTCTCTGAGAGGATCGTTCTTCATCATTCTTCAGTAGGTTGAGTCTCGTTCTGACGGCCTTGAGATCAGTTGCCGCCGTCGTCTTCCATGCCCTCGCCCGACTCGAGGCCCCCGTCGCTTTCGCCGCTGCCCGGCGGATCGCCTTCCTTGAAAACGCCGTCCTTGTCGATGTGCCCATTCTTGCCTTCAAGATTGACAATGGCGTAGCCTCCCGAGAAGGAATCTGCGCGATCGTATTTCGCTTCCAGGACGATCTTGCCGTTTCGGTCCACGAAGCCAAACTTCCCGTCCGACTTCACCGGAGCCACACCGTCGCCGAAACGACCGGCATCTTCGTACTTGGCTTCGATAAGGGTCTCGCCCACCTCGTCGATAAACCCATATTTCCCGTTCAACTTGACGCGGGCGATGCCGTCCTTGAATTGCATGACATTGTCGAACTTTGCGTCAATGACGGTTCGAGAGCCTTTCTTGAACCCCCATTTCCCCTCCGCCGTGCGGAACGGCATGAGCGTCTCCGGAGCGGCCTCGCCACCGCCGCCTCCCTTGGGATCACATCCTGCGAGCGACACCGCCAACCCACATAGAACAATCATCAGCTTGTTGCGCATGGGGGATGTTTACACTCGACGCAGGAAGCTGACCAGTCCGTTTTACAGCAGTTCTCAGTTTGAGGGAAAGTTGCTCTCCTTCGTCAGGTGAGCGTCGTC
>CAZFLK010000163.1:1553-13230 GCA_964519245.1 uncultured Verrucomicrobiota bacterium | reverse complement strand
CGCCGATCCCCGCCGGCCCGCCGCCGCACACCAGCACATCGCTTTGGCCGACCACCGGAACCTCCCGGGCATTCTCCGCCAACCACTGCCGATCGCCGGAAACAACACCCGAGGTCGACAAGACCTCGCCACGCGAAAGATCCGGTTTCCGAGGGGGCTTCTTCAATTCCTCTGCCTGGGACTCCCCGACGCCCAGCGCAAAAACGCCCGCCATGCCGCCCGCGCCAGTCTGGATAAACTTCCGCCGCGTGTCGTTTCTGGATTCGCTCATTACCTGAACTTAAGGCCGACGAACGATCGCGACGAGTGGATTCTGTTTCGACCAACCCGCCAGCGTAATCAGGAAGAACCCGGGCTCGAACGCGGGTCCTCCCGTAGCGCAGCCGTCCCGGCTGCGGGTTTGAGCGGCGTCCCGCCGCGCGTTCCGCATGACCAGCCGAGGACGCCTGCGCTACGCGGTGCGGCAATCTCGACCAAATACGAAGCTGAACGGCGCCGCTGCCCCTCGGACGCCCGATAATTCGTTGCCTCGCGGATGCCTGCGGCGTAATGGTTTCGCAGTTCGCAATCATGTCTTCCGATCAACCACAACTGCTGCCGCGGCGCTGAACCCCAATCATGGACGAATCCGATTTCATACCCGCCGCCAAGGCCGTCCTGAACATTGAGATCGAGGAACTGCAACGTCTTTCCGAACGCATCGATGATTCCTTCATCCGCGCTGTGAAGGTCCTGCAGGCGGCTCTCAATGCGCAACGCAAGATCGTTGTCATCGGCGTCGGCAAATCAGAGAACATCGCCATCAAGATCGTCGCGACGCTGAACAGCACGGGCGCGACCGCGGTCACGTTGAGCTGCCAGAACGCGCTGCACGGCGACATCGGCGTGGTGGCGACGGGCGACGCCGTTCTGGCCCTCAGCTACAGCGGCGAGACCGCCGAGTTGATCGACATCCTGCCTCACTTGAAACGGCGCGGCGTGCGCTTGGTCGCGATGACCGGGAAGCCCAACTCCGCCCTCGCCCTCGCATCCGACGTCGTGTTGGACGTCAACGTCCGGTCCGAAGCCTGCCCCCTGAATCTCGCGCCAACCTCAAGCACCACGAACATGCTCGCCCTCGGCGACGCCCTCGCCATGGTCCTCCTCAAGGCCCGCGGATTCAACGCCGACAACTTCGCCGAACTGCATCCCGGCGGCAACCTGGGCAGGAAGCTGCTGACCCGCGTCACGGATATCATGCGCCAGGGCGACCAGTTCGCCACCGTGCAACCGGACAACTCGGTCGCCGACGCGCTGGAGGCCATGAAACGCTGCAAGGCCGGAGCGGTCATTGCCACCGATGAACAGGGCGTTCTGGAAGGCATCTTCACGCACGGCGATTTCGTGCGCGGCTACCAGAACGACCGCCACATCGCGGACCATCCGGTCGGCGATCACATGACCCGTCGTCCGATCACCATCGAAGGAAGCCGGCTCGCCGCCGAAGCCGTGCGCGTCCTCGAACAGAACCGCATCGATGAAATTGTCGTGGTCGATGACGCGGGCCGCGCCATCGGCCTGGTCGACGTCCAGGACCTGTCGCGGGAACGCATTTTTTGAATCACGGGCAGGACAGGGAGAGAAACATGATTCAGGAACCAATTGCCATTCATTCGAAGTTCGCCTCCGGAAACCCGCAAGCTTGGAACAACAGATGGATTCGGAGCGCCGAGCATTGCTCGGCATGGACTCCAGTCGCAAACCAGGGCCGAGCAATGCTCGGCGCTCCGGTCGCATGGTTTGCTTACGCCTTCGCCGCCACGCAGGCGTTTTTCGTGTTCGCCATCGTCATCGCTCTGGCATTCGCAGGACAACTTTCCGCCGCGACGCCGCCGAAACCCAACATCATCTTCATCCTGGTCGACGACCAGGGCTACTACGACCTCGGCTGCTACGGCGCCACCGAGGTCAAGACGCCGCGGATCGACGCCATGGCCAAGGAGGGCGTCCGCTTCACCGACTACTACGCGGCCGCGCCGATCTGCAGTCCGTCCCGGGCGGGTTTGTTGACCGGCTGTTATCCGCGCCGCGTGGGCAACCACATCTGGGTGCACCGCGCGGATTCCAACACCGGGATTCATCCGGATGAACTGACCTTGGCCGAGTTGTTCCAGGACAACGGCTACGCCACCGCCTGCATCGGCAAGTGGCACCTCGGATTTCATGAGCCGTTTCTCCCGCACAACCAGGGCTTCGATCATTACTTCGGCCTGCTGCACAACCTTGACCCGGTGGAGGTCGTCTACTTCGAAGACCAGGGCGGCGTCCCGTTGATACGCAACCGCAAGGAGGTGAAACGCCCGGCCGACCCCGCGGAACTGACGCGCTTGTACACCGACGAGGCGATCGGCTTCATGGAGAAGAACAAGGACCGCCCCTTCTTCCTCTACCTGCCGCATACCATGCTCCACAACCCGCTGGGCGTCGGCGACAAGTTCAAGGGCAGCTCCGAATGGGGGGACTACGGCGACGCCATCCAGGAACTGGATCACCACGTCGGACGCGTCTTCGACGCATTGAAACGACTTGAGATCGCGGACAACACCGTGGTCGTCTACGCCTCCGACAATGGCCGCGGCCCCGGCCGCAACCCGGACCAGAAACTGCAGGGCCGGAAGCTGTCCACCTATGAGGCCGGCATCCGTGTGCCCGCCATTGTGTGGGGTCCCGGCCTGGGACTGGCGCAAGGACTCACAGCGCGCGCGCCTGTCCGGGCCATGGACTGGTATCCTTCGTTGGCCACGCTGGCCGACATCAAGGTTCCTGAAGGACGCGTCATCGACGGCCGCGACATCGCGCCGGTCTTGAAGGGCGGGTCGAAGTTCGTGCCGCCGCCCGCCGCGAAAGAATCGCTCAATGCGTCCGTCCCCCTGCGCCGAACCTGGAATCCGCCGCGCGAATGGGCCGAGCTGATCAATCGCAACGAGTACAGCGACGCCTTCTTCTATCACGGAAGCCAGGGCGCCCTGGCCGCCGTGCGCTTCCGCAATTGGAAGCTCTATCTGAATCCCCGGCTCCAACTATTCGACCTCGCCAAGGATCCGGGCGAGACCAAGCCCGTCCGCGGACCAATGCTTCGCAAACTCCGCGGCATGGCCGTCCTGTTCCAGCACGAGATGCGCGCCGAGGCGCGACCGGCCGGCGTCGCCGCGCCCAAACCCGACGCCAATGCCCGCACCTTCATTCCGGACCCTGTCAAAGACCGGCTGCACTCGCGTATGAATGTGACCTACGCCCGCTACGGCGATCGCGAGTTGAAGATGGACATCTACCGTCCCAAGGGTGAATGGGGCAAACTTCCGGCCATCGTCTGCATCCACGGCGGCGGTTGGTGGAAAGGCAATCGCGCCTCGCATGGCAACCTCGCGCAGGCCCTGGCGGCGCGCGGCTTCGTCGCCGCGACCATCTCCTATCGCCTCAGCGGCGAAGCGCCCTTCCCCGCCCAGATCCACGATTGCAAGGCCGCTGTCCGCCACCTGCGGGCCAACGCGGACGCATTGGGCATCGATGCGGGGAACATCGGCGCGATCGGCCTCTCCGCCGGCGGGCACCTGACCGCCCTGCTGGCGACCTCGGGCGGCGTCGCCGAACTCGAAGGCCCCGGAGGCAATCCGGAATTCAGCAGCGCCATCCAGGCCGCTGTGCCCATGGGCGCGCAGACCGATCTGCTTTCGGAACGGACGAGGGCCATCTCCGCAGTCGAGGAGCGCGGCAAGATCTGGCGGCAGTTTCTGGGGGGAACGCAGGAGAGTAATCGCGCAAATTACAGCCTCGCCTCGCCGCTCCGTCACCTCGACAAGTCTGACCCGCCCGTCCTGCTCATCACCGGCGAAACCGATGACCCCAGCACGCGCGCGGAAACGTTCCGCGGACAAATGAGTTCACTCGGCCTACAGAACGACCTGTTGGTCATCGCCGGCGCCCCCCATGCCTTCATCGGCCGCCAGATCTGGTTCGACCGCATGATCGACGCAGCGGCGGCATTCTTCACCGAGGCGTTGCAGTAACCTCCGCCGGGCCCGGCTTCAGTGGAAACGCGGAGCGCGGTCTGCAAACCTCGTCTTCACCCACGCGTTTCCCAGGTTGAACGCCGCTAAGCGGGCGATGCCCCGGGATGCCGCGCCGGAGGCGCATTGCCACTTCATCACTCCGCCGCTTCTTCGGCCGGTTGCTTGGCGGACCAACTTTCCACCGCCTCAACGCAACGCCCGCAGAGGGTGTCATGGCCTTCATGCGAACCGACGTCCGGCTCCACGCGCCAGCAGCGCTCGCATTTCTCGCCGTCGGCCTTGGTTGCCTTGGCCGAAACCTCGTCGGCGTCCGTCTCCTCGAACTCGACCTTGGAAACGTTCAGCAGTTCGCGCAGGTCCTCGGTGTTGTCCCTGGCGACCTGCAGGGCCTCGGCCTTGCCGCTGAGAACAACCTTGGCGTCGAGCCCTTTGCCGATGTTCTTGGCCTTGCGTTCCTCTTCGAGGACGGGAAGCGCGAGCTCCCGCAGTTCGAAGAGTTTCTCCCAGGACGCCTTCTCCTGCTTGGAGAGGGCGAAGGGAAAGGATTCCCAGTCCGCCAGGTGAACGGAATCGCCTTCGTTGTTGCCCGGGACGAACTCCCAGGCCTCGTCCGCCGTGAAGACGAGGATGGGCGAGAGCATGCGGCAGAGGTTGGTGACGAGTTGATGCAGCGCGGTCTGGCTGGAGCGACGGCGATGGGAATCCGCCGGATCCGTGTAGAGCCGGTCCTTGATCGCGTCATGGTAGATCGAGGACAACTCGACCGACGCGAACTGGCTGATCTTCTGGTAGACGACGTGGAATTCGTAGGCGTCGTAGGCATCGGCCACTTCCTTCTGCAACTTCGAGAAGGCATCAAGAATCCAGCGGTCCAGGCCGGTCATCTGCAGGGCCCCGACGGAGTTCTCCGTAGGATCGAAGTCGAACAGGTTGGAAAGCTGGTAGCGCAGGGAGTTGCGGATGTGACGGTAGGTCTCGGCCACCTTGTCGATGCGGGCCTTGCTGACCATGATGTCATTGCGGTAGTCCTGCGACGCCACCCACAAGCGGATGATGTCCGCGCCGCGCTCCTTGATGTAGCGCTCGGCCGTCTGGGGCTTCTCATAGGAACCGCCCTGCGCCTGCTTGCTCTTGGAGATCTTCTGCTTGTCCTCATCGACCATGAAGCCGTGAGTCAGGACTTCCTTGTAAGGCGGCGCGCCATTGCCGGCAAGGGAGAGCAGCAAAGACGACTGGAACCAGCCGCGATGCTGATCGCTGCCTTCCAGATAGACATCGGCCTGCCAGGGATTGTCGCCGTCGGCATGCTGCAAAACCTCGCGCTGCTGCAGCACCGAACGCGAGGAGGAGCCCGAATCAATCCACACGTCCAACGTGTCGGTCGCCTTCTTGACGGGCGCGGGGCCGTCCCAATTGTCCGGCTTCACGTCCGCCCAAAGCTCCTCGACGTCCTTCTCGAACCAGACATTCGTTCCGTTCTTCTCGACGAGGTCGGCGGTCTTGCGCACGACGTCGGCATTGAGGATCGGTTCGCCCTGATCGTCATAGAACGCCGGGATCGGCACACCCCAGGCGCGCTGGCGCGAGATGCACCAGTCGGGTCGCGTCTTGACCGCGCCTTCGATGCGGTTCACGCCCCAGTCGGGCACCCAGTGGACCTGCTTGATCGCCTCAAGCGCCTGGTTGCGGAAGTTGTCGTGATCGATGCGGATGAACCACTGGTCCATGGCGCGGAAGATGACCGGGGTCTTGCTTCTCCAACAGTGGGGATACTGGTGGGGGTAGTCCTCCTGTTTGACCAGGGCTTCCTTGCCTCGCAGAATCTCCAGCACGGCCTCATTGGCTTCACTCCTGCCCTTCTTCGCCAGGATGGACTTGCCGACGAGTTCATCGGGGATTTGCTGTTCCTCCGGCAGGTCGGGCGTGCGCGTCAGGCGTCCCTCGTCATCGACCGGCGAATACACGGGCAGCTTGTTGGCGAGGCCGAGGTGATAGTCGTCCGCGCCATGCCCCGGGGCGATGTGGACGAAGCCCGTGCCGGTGTCGTTGGTCACAAAGGCGTCGCCCGCGTAGAGCTTCCCGGTGCGATTGCAGAAAGGATGCTGATACTCCATCTCCGCAAACTCCTCGGGATGCACGGTTCGCATGATCTCGAAGCCGGACCAGTCGCAGATCTCGGCGACCTGGTCCAGCAGCATGACGGACACGATGTAGACCTCGCCATCCGCGAGAACCATCGTGTAATCGAAGGTGGAATTGAAGGCGACCGCCAGATTGGCCGGCAGCGTCCACGGCGTCGTCGTCCAGATCAGGATGTTGACGTTCTGCTCGCCGACAACCGGGAACTTCACGAAAACGCTCTGACTGACATGGTCCTGATACTCGACCTCCGCCTCGGCGAGCGCCGTGGCGCAGGGGATGCTCCAGTAGACGGGCTTCTTGCCGCGATAGACGAAGCCCTTGTCCACGATATCCGCAAACAACCGCAACTCGGCGGCCTCATACTCCCAGTTCAGGGTGAGGTAAGGGTTGTCCCATTCGCCAAACACGCCCAGGCGCTTGAACTGCTCGCGCTGGGTGTCGACAAACCCGAGCGCATACTCCTTGCAGGCGGTGCGGATCTCCGCGACATCGACGTCGGTCTTGCCCTGCTTGCGCAGTTCCTGCATGACCTTGAACTCGATCGGCAGACCGTGGCAGTCCCAGCCGGGCACATAGGGCGTGTTGAAGCCGCGCAGGGTCTTGTACTTGACGATGACATCCTTGAGAATCTTGTTCAGCGCGGTTCCGATGTGGACGTCGCCATTGGCGAAGGGAGGGCCGTCATGGAGAATGAACTTCTGCTCCGCATCAGCGCGACGCTCCTGGATCTTCTCGTAAATGCCGGCGTCCTGCCAACATTGGAGGCGTTCGGGTTCACGGGTCACCAGGCCGGCCTTCATGGGAAAGCCGGTCTTGGGCAGATTCAATGTCTTCTTGTATTCCATCGCTGGATTCTCGGTTAAAAAGAGGCGCAACCTATCAGCAGCCGCTGGGGCGATCAAGCGGTTGATTTTCCCGCCCCATGAACCGGGCACGCTTGATCAGCCGCAGAGCCTGGTTCGGCCGCTCCGCGCGGAGCCTGACCAGGACGCCCTTGCCGGGCCACGCTGCTGCGGCTGGTCTCCGACACAACCGCGCCCCCCTTCAGCCTTTCCCGTCCCCGTTCCAATCTCGCCCCCATGAACCCGGAATCGATTGGAGTTTGCTTCACCGGCCCGCATTCATTAACAGTTTCCCATGATCAAACGCCTCGCTCTCTGCCTGCTGGCAGCCCTCCTTTCCACGACCGCGACCCAGGCGTCGCTCAATGGCAGTCGCCCCAACATCATTCTCGTCATGACGGACGACCAGGGCTACGGCGACCTGAGTTGCCACGGCCATCCCTTCCTCAAGACTCCGAACCTGGACAAGCTCCATTCACAGTCCACCCGTTTCACCGATTTCCACGTCAGCCCCACCTGCGCGCCAACCCGGTCGGCGTTGATGTCGGGTCGCGCCCCCTTCAAGAACGGCGTGACGCACACCATCCTGGAGCGCGAACGCATGACGCTCAATGCGGTCACCATCGCCGAGGTACTGAAGAAGGCCGGTTACCAGTCCGGCATCTTCGGCAAGTGGCATCTGGGCGACGCCGATCCCTACCAGCCGGACAATCGCGGATTCGACGAAACGTTCATCCACGGGGCCGGCGGCATCGGTCAGAACTTCCCGGGCACGCAGGGCGCGGTTCCCGGCACCAGCTACTTCGATCCCTTCATCAAGCACAACGGCCGCATCGTGAAGACCAAGGGCTACTGCACGGATGTCTTCTTCGACCAGGCGATGGCCTGGATCAAGCAATGCCGCGACAAGAAACAGCCCTTCTTCGCCTACATTCCCACCAACGCGCCGCACGGCCCCTTCATCGTCGCCGAGGAGTACAGCAAGCCTTTCGAGGACAAGGTGAAGGACAAGAACACCCGGGCGTTCTTCGGCATGATCGTCAACATCGACGACAACATGGGCCGCCTCATGGCCAAGCTTGACGAATGGGACATGGCCGACGACACGCTGCTGATCTTCATGACGGACAACGGCTCCGCCAAGGGCTCCCGGATCTACAACGCGGGTATGAAGGGCGGCAAGGGTTCGGTCAACCAGGGCGGCGCGCGCGTACCGCTGTTCCTGCGACTGCCGGGCCGGATCAAGGCCGGCCAGGATATCGACCGCCTCGCCCGTCATGTCGACATGTTCCCCACCCTCGCCGCTTTCGCCGGCGCCGAACTGCCCAAGAACGTGGATCTCGACGGCCGCAGCCTCGTTCCGCTGATCGAGAACCCGAAAGCGAAGTGGCAGGATCGCCACACCTTCTTCCATCAGGGTCGCTGGGCCAAGGCGGGCGCGGCCGGCCGCTGGAGCAAGGGCAACTCCAATCCCGACGACTATCAACATCAGCGCTTTGCCGTGCGCAACGAACGCTGGCGACTCGTCGGCAAGGCGCTCTATGACCTCGACGCCGACCCGGGCGAAACGACCAACGTCATCGACCAACACCCCAAGGTCGCCGCGAGAATGCTGAAAGCCTACGACGCCTGGTGGAAGGAAGTGCGTCCCCTGATGGTGAACGAGGACGCGCCCCTGGACACCGGCAAACCCTTCATCGAACTCTACGAAAAGCAGAAGGCCGCCGGCGGCATCCCCAATTGGAGAAAGCCGAAGCTCTGATCAATGCCTTCGCAATGGCGCAGCCGTCCAGAACCCTGATCCGCAAACCCGACATGAGAACGCTTCGCACGGCATTCCTCACAACTCTTCTGGCCGCCGGCGCAATTCAGGCAGCCGACACATCCGCCGGAAGCAAGCCCTACAAGGGCAGGGTCCACACCATCCCCGGCCTGATCGAGGCGGAACACTACGACGAGGGCAGACCCGGCGCCGCCTACCAGGACGCGGACGAACAGAACCGCGGCGCAAACTACCGTGAGAAGACGCAGGTCGACATCGAGAAACGAGCAGACGCATCGAACGGCCACGGCATCGGCTGGACAACCAAGGGTGAATGGCTGGTCTACACCGTGAACGTGAAGTCCAAGGGCGTCTACGACATCGTCATTCCCGTGGCGTCCAACAAGAAGGGCGGCGACTTTCACATCGAACTCGCCGGCAAGGATGTGACCGGGAGAATCAGCGTGCCCGACACCGGCGGCTGGCAGACGCTGAAGACGATCACGCACAAGAACGTCCGCATCGACAAGGCCGGCCAACTGAAAATGAAGGTGGTCATGGACGAAATCGGCCCCTCCAACAGCATCGCCGACATTGATTATTTCAAGTTCGTGAAGACGGCAATTAGACCGAAAGACTAGAACCTCAACAACTCCGTCTTCAACCCCTCCGCCTTGGCCGCTTTGGCCTGACGTTCATCGCAGGTTACGAAGGTATCGACGTCAAGTTGGGCCGCGATGGCGATGTGAATCAGATCGATGGCTCGGCAACCGAGTTTCTCGCTGTGAACGGGAAGCGTCTCGAGGGCTCGATCGAAACAGGACGACCAAGTGATCTCGGTTTCCACCAGGAGCGCCATTCGGGTCCACTTTTCCAAACGGTCGAGCGCGACGTCCTTTTCACGCGGGATCTCCTTTCTTTTGACGCCGGCGCTGCACCGACTGCCAGGGGGGAACTGCTTTTCCGTCCGGAAATGCCTTGATTCCTTTTGCCTCCATCGGTCATGCCTAACCATTCATGAAAGACCGCTTCGCCCTCCTCATCTTCATCGCGCTGACGGCGGCGCTGCCCACGGCAGTCGCGGCCGATCGTCCGGCCTCCGCCACAGCTTCGGATGGCCGGCCGAACATCCTGTTCTGCTTCTCCGACGACTGGGGGCGCTACGCGAGCATTTATCGTGACCCGAGCCGGCCGGGCCTGAATGACGTGATTGAGACGCCGACGCTGGACGCCATCGGGCGCAACGGGGTCGTTTTCAACAACGCCTTCGTCAGCGCGCCGAGCTGCACGCCCTGCCGGGCCTCGGTCTCGACCGGCATGCCATTCTATCGCTGCGGCAGCAATGCCTTCCTCCACAGTCACGAATACGGCAAGGCTCCGGACCCGTTCAAGAAACTCCCCGGCTTCTCCGAACTGTTGGTGAGAAACGGGTATCACGTCATGCATTGGGGCAAGACCACGAAGAAGGCCGCCAAGCGGATCGACCGCACGCACCTCCCGCCGATCTGCAACTTCTCGCAGGCGGTCTCGGCCGCGAAGGACAAGGAGGCCCGCAAGCGCGAGATCTTCTCGTTTGTCCGCTCCAACTTCAGTTCGTTCCTGGATCAGCAACCCGAGGGCAAGCCCTTCATGTATTGGTTCGGCCCGCACAATTCACATCGCCAGTGGACCCGCGGCTCCGGCAAGGACCTCTGGGGATTGGATCCGGATTCTCTGAAAGGAAAGCTGCCCAAGTTCCTCCCGGACGTGCACGACGTGCGGGAGGATGTCGCCGACTACCTGGGCGAGGCGCTGGCCTGGGACGGCATGGTAAAGGAGTTGATGGAGGAGCTGAAGGCGCGCGGCGAACTCGACAACACCCTGGTGATCGTTTCCGGGGATCATGGCATGCCCGGTATGCCGCGCGGCAAGTGCAACCTCCACGATTTCGGCTCCATGGTTTCCTTGTTGGTCAGTTGGCCGGAACGCGTCAAAGCAGGCCGGAAGATCGACGACTTCATCAGCCTGGCAGACATTGCGCCGACGGTCCTGGAAGCCGCCGGCATCGAACCGCCAAAGCACATGCTGGCGAGGAGTTTTGCGCCCCTGCTGACCTCCGGCAAGAGCGGGATCTTGGAACCAACGCGGGATCACGTCATCATCGGACGTGAACGCCATGTCGGCCATTCCCAGCGCGATCGCATGCCCTATCCCTCGCGGGCGATCCGCACGGCCGACTTCTTGCTGATCCGCAACTTCAAACCGGACCGCCTGCCGGTTGGCGACGTTTACAACGCAGACGCCAGTGAGGAGGCGCTTTTGAAGGAAACCTACGTCGCCTACCCGGACATGGACGCCAGTCCCACCAAGGCCTTCCTGGTGAAGCGCAAGGACGAGTATCGGAAGTATTTCGACTACGGGTTTGCCGCCCGTCCGGAGTTCGAACTCTACGATTTGAAGCGCGACCCGGACCAGGTGAACAACGTCGCCTCCAAACCGCAGTACGCGACCGACTTGAAACATCTGACCCAGCGTTTGATGAACACACTACTAAAAACCCGCGACCCGCGCGTGATCAACGGCGGCGACGCCTTCGACAAGATGCCCTTCGTCGATCCCAATTTCGTTCCGCCGCCCAAGAAGAAGAAGGCCGTGAAGCTTTGACAAGAACGTCGCCGCGCTTGCAAATGCGTGACGGCGGCAGATTCCGACAGGAAGATGGCTTCACAAACCATCTTCTTGTCGTTCACCTTCCTGTCCCATTGCTTTGGCCAGGAACGACGATATGAAACACACCCTCCTCCTCCTCTCCCTCCTCATCACCGGCGTCTTCTGCGGCATCTCGCAACCGGCCCAGGCCGGCGACCTGAAGCTTGCCGAAACGGACGAAGTCATCCGCGTGA
>CAZFLK010000163.1:0-1453 GCA_964519245.1 uncultured Verrucomicrobiota bacterium | reverse complement strand
CCGGCCCAGGCCGGCGACCTGAAGCTTGCCGAAACGGACGAAGTCATCCGCGTGACCCTGCGCGGCAAGCCCGTGCTGGAATACGTCAAGACCGAGAAGCCCGCGCCGGATGGCATTGAGCCCCACTTCCGTCGCAGTGGTTACATTCATCCGGTCTACACGCCGACCGGGCAGGAACTCACCGGTGATTTCCCGGCCGATCACGCCCACCAACACGCGTTGTTCTTTGCGTGGACGAAGAGCGCGTTCAATGGCCAGAAGACGGACTTCTGGAACCAGGCGAAGGATCTTGGCCGGGTTGAGTTCCGCGAGGTGGTCGGCCTGAAGCGTGAGGAACGACGGGTCTCCTTCAGCGTCAAACACGCGTTCAAGGTGAAGATGAGATCGCAGGCCGGCGAGAAGTGGGTCGATGTCCTGCACGAAATCTGGACCGTCACCGTCCATCAGACCCCGGATGACCATTTCCTTTTCGACATCGCCAGCGTGCAGGAATGCGCCACGGACAAGCCCCTGATCCTCCCCGAGTATCGCTACGGCGGCATGGCGATCCGCGGCAACTACCAGTGGCTGAAGGAGAAAGAGGACCACAGCATCAACCCGGGCGACTTGGTTTTTCTGACCAGCGAGGGCAAGGACCGGTGGGAAGGCAACCACACCAAACCCAACTGGGTCGCCTTCTCCGGCAAGATTGACGGACAGGAGGTTTCCGCCGCCGTCTTCTGCAATCCGAAGAATTTCCGCGCGCCGCAAACGGTGCGCATCCACCCCAACAAGCCCTATTTCTGCTTCGCCCCCATGGTGGACGGCCCCTTCAAGATCACGCCGGGCAAGAAGTATGTTTCACGGTATCGCTACCTGGTGACTTCCGAGAAGGTTGACGTGAAGGACATCGAGCGGCGCTGGCGTCAATACGCGAAGCGCAAGGAGCTGATCCGATAGTCGGCGCATGGGGCGCCATTCACTCTTGCCACTCCCATTCTTAAACTTCAGAATTTGCTTCCGGATCGAGACCACGGGTCCCTGGCCCGCCCGGTTGTGATTCAGCAGATTGAAAACACCGTCATTTCGCCAGATTTTTTCAAACCAAGACATCTCCTTAATCCCACCCAAGATCCACTACCCATGGCTGCTTCGACTTCAATTCTTCCGGATAAACTGCACGAGTACCCCCAACAAGATGTGATCGACGGCGCCGGCGTCGGACCGGATTCGGTTCTCGATGACTGCCTCAACCAGAACGGCGGGGTGTTGCAACTTCTGCACCGCTACGCCGGCCGGACATTCTGCACGCCGGGGAAACGAATTCGCCTTGATGCGGAGTCGTACTATCCGGACTACATGGGCGGGACGGGGCTCGATGAGCTCTGGATGTGCTGCACCGTTCCCATCGTCACCGGGGTCATCGACACCCGCACGAACAAGGCGCCGTTTCGCGAGGGTGAAGCGCACGTCC
>CAZFLK010000162.1:0-13292 GCA_964519245.1 uncultured Verrucomicrobiota bacterium | reverse complement strand
GGATGCTGGCGGATCATCTGAACCGAATCTCCATCCTCGTGCCGAAGCCCCGATTGAAGGAGCTCAAGACGTTGGAAATCTGGATCGAATGGGAACACCCGCGCTTGAAAAGCAAACAATATCATCCCAGCCGGAGCTGGCTCCTCGCCAATCGACATGACCCGCGCCTGACGAAGAAGGTCCATATCCCCGTCGCGCGGCAACTGATCGACCGCAACCAGATGCTCAAGCACCCCGCCGTCGTCCTGCACGAACTCGCCCATGCCTATCACGATCAGTTCCTCGATTTCGAGAACCCCAGAATCAAGGCGGCCTACGAGGCCGCCAAGGCCGGCGGCAAATACGACAAGGTCCTGGACCACACCGGCCGGACCGTGAAGCACTACGGCATGAACAACCACAAGGAATACTTCACCGAAGGCACGGAAGCCTTCTTCTACCGCAACGACTTCTTCCCTTTCGTCCGCGCCGAACTCAACCGGATCGACCCCGGTTTCCACCACTTGTTGAAGGAGATCTGGGAAGGGGAGTAAGCGACATAAGAGGCCGCCGCCCGACGGACAAGAGCGCCGCGCCAAACCGGAGCGCGACCCTGAACCGCCACCGCTCGAAACCATGTTTGCCGCTTGTTTTTCCGTCGCCCAGAATTAATTTAGCTTGAATCAGATGAACGCACCGACGATTTCAACCAACAAGTGGCTCCTGCCGCGACGACAGTTCCTCCGCGGCGCCGGCGCGGCGATGGCCCTGCCGGTCCTGGACGCGATGCTCCCGGAGAATGCGGTCAGCGCGCAAGCGAAAGCGGCGTCCGCGATGCCCAAACGCATGGCCTTCGTCTACGTGCCGAACGGGGTTTACCTGGATCAATGGACACCGCGCGGGACCGGCTCGCGCTTCGAACTGCCCTACATTCTCCAGCCGTTGCAGCCGTTTCAGAAGGACATTCAATTCATCAGCGGCCTGACGCACGACAAGGCGCGGGCCAACGGCGACGGCCCCGGAGACCATGCGCGGGCCAACGCCACCTTTCTCACCGGCCGACAAGCCTACAAGACCGCCGGAACAGACATCCGGATCGGCGTGTCCATCGACCAGATCGCGGCACGGGCCATCGGGGCCGACACGCGGCTGCCCTCCCTGGAGTTGAGTTGCGACCGCGGCCGCAAGGCCGGCAGCTGCGATTCCGGTTACAGCTGCGCCTACCAATACAGTATTTCCTGGCGCGGTGAAGCGACCCCCATGCCCCCGGAAGTGAATCCACGCCTGGTCTTTGAGCGCCTGTTCTCGGACGGGGATTCAGAGGAGGATCAGGAGGCGAAAGCGCGGCGACGCGAGGACCAGGCCAGCATTCTCGACTTCGTGATGGAGGACGCCAAGCGGCTGCAGTCCAAACTGGGCTCCACGGATCGCCGCAAGTTGGACGAATACCTGACCTCGGTGCGGGAATTGGAGCAACGCATGGAGCGCGCAGAAAAGGCCGGCCCGCCCAAGCCCCGTTACCAGAAGCCCGATGGCATCCCCAAGGATTTCCAGTCCCACACGCGACTGATGTTCGACATGATGGCCTTGGCCTTCCAAACGGACGCGACCCGCGTCGCCACCTTCATGATCGCCCACGACGGCAGCAACCGTTCCTATCCCATGGTCGGCGTCAACGAGGGACACCACTCCCTTTCCCACCACCAGGGCAAACAGGAGAAACTCGCCAAGATCGCTCGAATCAACCGCTTCCACGCAACCCAGTTCGCCTACTTCGTGAATCGCTTGAAATCGCTCCAGGAGAACGACCGCTCCCTGCTGGACAACAGCATGGTGGTCTACGGCAGCGGCATCAGCGACGGCAACCGGCACAACAACGAGGATCTGCCGATCCTACTCGCCGGCCGCGGCGGCGGCACGGTGGCCACCGGAACCCACGTGCAACACCCTCGCAACACCCCCATGTGCAACCTGTTCCTCTCCATGATGGACAGGGTCGGAACACAGCTCCCTCGCTTCGGTGACAGCACGGGACGCCTCCGGCTCGCCTAGCCCTTTCGGCCGCCCCCAGTTGCGACATTCCGGAAAAAACTTGGACATCCCCATTGCCATGAAATGGGCCAACTGTTATTATCCGCCCCATGAAAACGTGTGTGATTACGAATTTGAAACGAGTTTTTGCGATGTCCATCCTCGCCGTCGGATTGGGCTCACTGACCGTTGGCTGCACGACGACGAGCGGCCCCGCGGTCTCCGCCGAAAAAATGGCTGAGTTGGAAGCCCAGGCAAACAAGGGCGACGCCGACGCGATGCTCAAGCTGGGCGATGCCCACACCCAGAACAAGAATTACACCGAGGCCAAAGTGTGGTACGACAAGGCCAAGGCCGCGTTCGAGGCGATGAAGTAATCGACCCCGCGCCCAACACTCTTTTCCCAGTCAAACGCGATCCATCCGGGTCGCGTTTTTCTTTTTCCGGAGTCCCGGCCGCGCGAACGCCAGCAGCCCAATTACTCGACGGGTGTGACAGAGTTGGTGGGGAACGGCAAGACCTCGCCGGTCGTGTCAGGGTCCGGCTGAAATAGCCCCGGCCCCAACTCCGCGGCGGGATCGTAGGCCTTGCGCCGCTCCGCGGCCCGGTAACCCCAAACGCCGACCACCACCAGGACCACGACAATGCCCAGCGGAAGCACAATCCGCCAATTCAGCTGCGAGAGGAAGAACATCAACTTGTCGAGCAGTCCCCGCCTCGGTCCGCTCAAGCTCGGTGGACCGCTGAGATTCTCGGTCAAGGCCAATTCCGCTTCGAGATCCTTGGTCAACTTCTGCGGATCAAGCCCGACCGCATTGCCGTAGGAGCGCACGAATCCGCGGATATAAATCGGCGCGGTAAACACTTCGAAGTTGCCGTTCTCCAGGGCGCGAACGTGCTCCGTCTTGATCTTCGTGATCTCGGCAATTTGGTGGACCGTGAGATTCTTGGCCTCACGCCCCTGCCGGAGTTGTTCGGACACCGTCGGCATCGCCGCAATTTAGGCGCTGACCCCCACCATGGCAATCTTGGAAAAATGCGCCCGATCTGGTTGGCCTGCTCGCGCTCCAGGCGCATCCGCAACAAATCCTTGCCGTAGTTGTTGCCCCTGGGCGCGCGAACGTCCGAATGAATGTGATCCCGATTGGGCGGCCCACCCCGATTCAGCGCGCCGCCCGTTGATGATCGAACTCAACGATGTTCACCGGGCTGTGGATGCCGCCTATTGAAGATTGCGCAGAACCGCGCAATCAAGGAGAAGAATCCGAATGACCGCAACCGACATGGATGAAGCCACAAGGCGTAGACGCACGTTCCTGGAGGCGGCGCTGGGCGCCGCGCCGACGCATCCGCGCAATGACGTCCCCACGCTGTGCCGGGCCTGGCTGGACCTCGGACGCGCTCAATGGGTCTGGCTGCTGCTCTACAACCACTTCACAAGACGATGGGAATTGCTCGCGGCCGACTCCATTGCGGATGAGAGCATGAAACTGCCGGACCCGGCCGTGCTGCCAGGCAGCAGCGTCACCCAGTTCTGCGTCAAACGCGGTGAACCGGCCTTCGTCCACGACCTCGACACATGGCGCGGCGAGCACGAGGGAACGGAATACCGCGTCTTGTCTGCCGAGTTTCTCAAAAGTCGCGGCTGCTTCGCCTTTGAATGCATCCCGTTCGCCTCGCCCGTGGTGAATCCGCGCGAGCAGGAGAAACCCTCCCCGGTGGAGCCCGAGGTCAGCGGCTCGATCTGCCTGTTCTACAGCGACACCGACGGCCGGGTGGAACAGCCCGTCGACGGCCTGAAACTCCTCGGCCGCATGACGGCCATCTCGTTGATGAACTCCTACCAGGCCCAGCAACGCCAGATCCTGCTGGACATGGATGTCCTCGCGGCCCGCTACCTGACCCGCGTCAGTCAAAGCCGGATTCCCGCACAGGTCCGCAATGACTACCTCCGCGAACTGATCCAACTCATCCAGCGCAATCTGGATGTCAGCTACGTCTCGGTCTTCTTCCGGGACTACACCGGCGAGCGCATCGAGTGCCTTGCCTCCACGGGGCTCTACGACGCCGGCGGCGAGCCCGTGCCTTTGGCCAACTTCTCCGAGGCGACCTACAGTCCGGGGGAGAGCCGCACCGGAAAATGCTACCAATCCGGCGAGCCCTACATGCTCGTCTCGCCTGAGGAGATCAGCGCCGACCAACCCCAGCCCCCCAAGTTTCGCGATATGCCGGCCTCCCATCCTGAGACGCTTGCGTCCTGGGTCATGTATCCCATTCCCATCTCCGACCCCAGCGCCGCGCGAAACCTGCCCGAATCCAGCCCCCGGTCCATCGGTGTGATCCGCTGCGCCGGCTACCGTTCCCCGTTCCTGCGCGGGAAGCAGAAGAGCTTCGATCCCATCCAGGTGCAGACGCTGGACTTCATCGCACAACAGGTCGGCCCCGTTCTGGAAACCTTCGCCATCAACATCCTGCGCGAGCAGACCATCAGCATCACCAAGCACGACCTCTTCGCCCCCATCCAGATGATCAGCGATACCGCGGAGGAAATCAGCCGGGAACTGAAACAGGGACGCCAACCCAGCCCCTACAACGTCGACGACCTCGGCATGGCCGTGTTCTTCACCAAGAACCTGATTCCCCAGCTCGATCCCAATCCCGAGGAGATGCGCAGCTACAATCCCATCCCCACGCTGCTGGAGGCCGACATCCTCGCCCGCGTCAAGAACATGCTGCGCCACTTCGCCAAACGGGAGAACCAGATGGAGATCTGGTTCGAGGATTTCAAGGGCGTCATCCCCAGCCTGATCGTCGACCGAGAACTCATCGAACGCGTCCTCTGCAACCTCATCATCAACGCCATCAAATACGGAGACCGCGGCTCCACCATCCGAGTGGAGCCGCGACAGGTGGAGGACAGCTACCACGTCGCCGTGAAGAACTACGGCATCGGCATCGAGAAAGACGAGGCGGAGCACGTGTTCCGCCCCAACTACCGCTCTCCGGCCGCCGTCCGCCGCAAGGTCGGCAACGGCCTGGGACTCACGATCTCTAGGGCGGCCATGCGGCGCCACGGAGGCGACTTGATCCTGAGCCGCCGCAAGGATCCCACCATTTTCACAATGTGCTTTCCAAAACAACTGCGTTACCAAAAAATCGATCGCTCATGACCAAAGAGATTCTGTTCATCGACGACGAACCTTTCTTCGCCAGCCGCTATGTGGAGGAACTGGAGAAGCGCTACACCGTGCATTTCCGGGATTCCGCCGAGGCCGGATTGAAGGCGTTCGATGAACACGAAGCCGTGGGCTGCGTCGTGCTGGATATCATGATGCCGCCACCCGAGGGCGTCACACTTGCCTCAACCGGCGATGGTCTGGACACCGGCCTCTGGGTCCTGGAAACACTGAAGGACAAGCTCATTGAGCGAAGGGCTCCGGTAATCATCCTGACGAACCGCATGGCCAGCCATGTCGAGGAAACCATCAATGGGCTCGGCTTTCCTGATGGCTTCATCGAGGTGCGCTCCAAGATCGAGACGCCCCGCTTCTACCTTCCGCACGCCATCGGCCGCCTGCTCGACAAGTGGGCGTGAAACTTCGCCGGTTGTAACGCAACCGTCCCGCCTGCGGGTTCACGCGGTGTCTCGCCGCAAGATTCGGACACGCTCAGTCCCCCACCTGCACCCGCGGGGAGGCGATCGCGCCGTTGAAGGGATTCGGCGCTTCGTAATCCCCCGCCGCAGAACGCGCGTCCTCGCCGACCGACAATTCATCCTTGGGTTGAACCGGGATCAACCCCGGTGAGGGCGCGGAGCCGATCAACTCTCCATTCGCCTTCAACGTCATTGTCGTTCGCCCCAACGTCGCTTCCAGGCGTATCTTCCGGCTCATCGGCTCTTTGCCAACGATGCGCGTCACCTTGCCGTTTACGCGCACATCGAACGCGGGCCTGCCATCGACGAAGTGCAGGGCGTAACCGTGCTCGCGGCCGCCCTGCGCCAGAACAACGCCGCGAGGCTGCTGTTTCCGCGCGTTCGCCTCGACGACGATGCGCAACTCCTTCTTCGCGATGACCGGCGTTCCCGGCGCCGGAGGATGCGCCGCGTTGCGCTGGCGACCGCCGCGCGACGCCGCCTCGGGATACTTGGCCAGAATCGCGGCGAGTTCCTTCACGACACGCGAATCGCCGGCGGCGTGGTTCCGCGTTTCGTTCGGGTCGGTCTCGTAGTCGTAAAGCTCATACTCCGCCGTCGAACGCGGCGCGCCCGGCTGGCGCCATTCGACCAATCGATAACGCTCCGTCCGGATCGACCGTCCCATCTTGCCTTTGGGATAGGCGTGAAACGCGTGGTCGCGCACGCGGACGCTTCCGTCCTTCAACACCGGAACCAAACTGACGCCGTCGATCGGCTGCGGGCCTTTGGGCTGCGGCAACCCCGCCAACTCGGCCAACGTCGGAAAAATATCCACGCTCTCCGCGGGTTGCTTCGTGGACGAACCGGGCCGTGTCACGCCCGGCGCGGAGATCAGGATGGGGATGCGGTTGGCCTGTTCGTAGTTGGTGTGTTTCGTCCAGATGCCCAGGTCGCCCAAATGAAAGCCATGATCACCCCAGAGCACGACGATCGTGTCCTCCGCCAGTCCCAGCTCATCCAAGGCCTCCACCACCTTCCCGATCTGCGCGTCCACAAAACTCGTGCTCGCGTAATAGCCATGGATCAACTGACGCTTGACCGTCTCCGAGATCGACGCGGGATCCCCCTTGTCGGGCACAGGGAAATAGTTCCGGATCTCCCCGCCGCGCTTGTGCGCGACCGTTGGGGAACCCTTCGGATGATCCTCATAAACCGGCTGCGGCAAGGTGTCCGGATCATGCAGATCCCAGTATTTCTTCGGCGCGGAAAACGGCAGATGGGGACGGGCAAATCCGGCGGCAATGAAAAAGGGAGTTCCTTCCTTCGCGCGCCGCGCCTTGGCCGCCTTCAATCGGCGGATCGTTTCGGCGGCCACCCGCCCATCGGCATAGGCCTCGTCCTTCACATCCGGCCCTTCGAACGCCGCGCCGCGCGGCAGGGAGTTGAAATTCGCAAAGCGTTGGTTCGTGAACATCGCCTCCTCACGCGTCAACTTGCCGCCCTGTGTGCTGGCCGGATCAACGTATTCGATCACCTTCTCCTTGAAGTGCGGAACCGAAAACGATTCCGGATCGCCCTCGTTCCCATGACCAATATGAAAAATCTTGCCCAAGGACTCCGTGCGCCAGCCGTGCTTGGCAAAATGCTGCGGCAGCGTCACGGCATCGGGCAGACTCTCGCGCAAGCGGTTGCCCAGGCCGTAAAGCCCGGTCGAGGTCGAATGCGATCCCAGCATCAACGTGAACCGCGACGGCGCGCAGACCGCCTGGTTGCAGTAGGCCAGGTCAAAACGCATGCCCCGCGCGGCGAGCCGGTCAATGTTCGGCGTCTTGGCATGGGCGTCGCCGTAGGCCCCGATCGCCGGCTTGAGATCGTCAACCAGCAGGAGCAGGACATTGGGCTTCTCCGCGGCGACGGATGTGGCCAAGCAGGCCCCCAGCAGAATGGGACTGAGAAGGAAGCGTTTCAGGATGCGATTCATGTCCCGATGGTTTTCCACGGAATTGGAAGAAGGGGCAAGGCCGGGATTACCAAGGAAATCCTCGAACGATGCCTGCGCTACATCAACTGGAAGCGCGAGTTCGAGGAGAACCTGGGGTGGAATTGAAGGGGCGGGGGCACGCCGGTCTATGTGAAGGGAATCTTGCCTTCGGGGCTGAAAGCCCCACCGTGCAAAGCCCAGGGCTCAGCCCTGGGAATCCAGCCAGACGACGCCGGCGGCCTGAAGGGCCGCGCGCGCGTTTCCTGCAACGCACGACGCGCACGGCCTTTCAGGCCGTTGTGATTTGTAAACCGTCAACACAGGGCTGAAGCCCTGTGCTTTGTGCGGCCGGGCCTTCAGCCCGGGAAACGGCATGGATTATCGGTGGCCCCATCCCAACCTCCACGCTTCTTGCAAGCGCGATCGGATTCCGGAGCGCCGAGCACGCTCATCACGAGCGCGGTTACGCCCGCTTGCCCCTCTTTTTGATTTGCCCGTGGGCGCCTGCTTGCGTTTACTCCGCGCCAGTCTCACACCCAGCCATGAACACCTTCCTCCGCCTCCCGAAGTCTTTTCTCGCCACCCTGATCAGCTCTGCCCTGCTTTGGGCCGGAATGGCTTCCGCTGCCGACGCGCCGGCAGCGGCGCCAGCCTCATCCCCCGCCCCGGCGGCCGAGGCCGCCAAGGACAAAGACAAGAAGAAGGAGAAAGCCAAGCCCAAGCCCGCAACCGACGCGAAAAAGAAGCAGGCTCCGGCCAAGGCGAAGGGCAAAGGAAAAGGCAAGGGGAAGAAACGCCCTACTCCTCCCCTGGTCGCAGCCAAGAACTTCGAGGTGACCCTCCCCCGCGCGGCCTTCGGCAAGGAATACATGATTTCGGGTTCCATCATTCCGCAGTCCGAAGCCGCCACCAGCACAGGCCTGGCCGGCAAGATCGTGAAGTTTGAATTGTTCCACGACGGCGTGGACCTCTACGAATCGACCCAAGGCCTCGTCGTCACCGACGACCTTCCCGCCCGCCGACTGATCACGACCTTCCCCATTACGGGCAAGGACGAGACGGGTGTGACCATCGATTTCAACAAGGGCATGCGCCGAGTGTTCAATGACATCTGGTACTCGACCTCCGGCCGTTTTCGCGCGAGCTCCCGGGACTCGGTCGCCGAGTTGACCATGAGCCGCGTCTTCTCCGTAAAACGCGAGGGCAAGCGCCTCGCGATTCGCCAGAGCGCCCAGGTCCGGGACCGCCAGTTCAGCCAGAACGTCGAAGGCCGCTACGAGATCCGTTATTTCATCGCGCCCTACCTGCCCAAGAAGTTCAAGGAGAAGGAAAACACCCTGCAGGATTCGCGCTACCTCCGCTTCTTCGAAACCCAGACCCAACTCGAGCTCACCAGCGGCCGTTCCGTGACCAAGATTGCGCGCTTCGACCTCAAGGAGCCCATCAAGTTCTACTACAGCGCCAACACCCCGCCGGAATACGAGGACGCCGTCAAGGGCGGCATCCTCTACTGGAACCGCGCCTTCGGCAAAGACATCATCACCGCCGAAAAGGCGCCCGCCAACGTCACGGCTCCAGACGCCGGACGCAACCTCGTCCAGTGGGTGCCCTGGGACAGCGCCGGGTTCGCCTATGCCGATATCCTGGTCGACCCCCGCACCGGCGAGTCGCGCCGCGGCCAGGCCTACATGACCAGCGTCTTTGCCATCGGCGGCAAGGCCCGCGCCCGCCGGCTGCTCCGCGCCATGCAGGAGATCGCCGACCAGGAGAAGAAGGACGAGAAGGAAGGCGACGACGACAAGCATGAGGCGGCTCACGACCACCCTCACGACCACGCCAACCCGCTCTTCCCCGCCTCCTCTGTCTGCCGCGTGGATCGTCGCGAGTTCGCCCGCCGCTACGCCGCCGGCCTGGCCGAACTGCTCGCCAGCGACGACCTGACCGACGACGCGGTTCTGATGGTTTCACAAGATTACGTCCGCGAGGTCGTCGCCCATGAGGTCGGCCACGTGCTCGGACTGCGCCACAACTTTGCCGGCAGCCTGTCCGCAACCCTCAACCACAAGGAACTGGATGAATGGTTCCGAGCCTATGTCGCCGGCGAGGATCTTTCGAAATACGAGAACAAACTGACGGCCAGTTCCTCGATGGAATACACGGTCTTCAAGGGCTCCGCATTCATCGGTTGGAAGATGCGGACCACCGACACCGTCCTGCCGCACGACAAGGCCGCCATTCAATGGGGCTACTTCGACAAGCACGAGGCCCGCGAGAAGAAGATGCTCTTCGCCACCGACGACGACACCTGGACCTATGGCGACGTCACCACCTTCGACTACGGCGTGGAGCCGATTCTCGGCGGCTACGCCGAAATCGAAGCCGCGATCGAGAACATTCCCAACAAACTCATCGAGACCTTCATTGCAGCCAAGGCCCCCCGCGATCCCCGCGACAAGGAGCCGTTGGAGGCGGTCGATCTCTCGCCGTCCAGCTACGCCTTCCCGATCCGCGCCGAGTATCAGCGCATGCTTTCCTGGCTGCGCTCCAGTTCCCGGTCGCTGAAGGTCGAGAATCAGTTCGCCTACATCGGCGACCTCAACAAGAAGGAGCGCGTCAAGGCGCACTGGAACAGCATGACCAACCAGGTCGCCAAGCTCGGCGGCGTCGACAACGCCTTTTTTGCCTACCTCCCCACCGGCCTGAAACTCGGCGCCACACCCAAGCTCAATGGCATTGAGATCGCGCAAAAGGTCGACGCCACGAAACTTGGCGAACGCCTCGGCAAGCTCCTCGAATCCGAGGCCTACAAGGAGTTCGTGGGACTCGATGAGAAGAAACACAGCTTCACCAAGGAAGAGAAAACCTTGATCCTCAAACGCGGCAAACAGCTCTTCGGCGAACTGGAGAAAGAACTGCTCAAACAGATCGTCCAGGCCTACGAACGCGCCTCGCGCGACATCGGCGTGAAAGCCCTGGGGCAGGCCGCGGAGAACGACGTCGTCGCCCAACTCGAGAAGCGCATCATCGACCTGGCGAAGTTCGTCATCACGACCAAGGACAAGGACAAGCAGATCACAGGCAAGCTGAACAAGAGCCAGGTTACGGTGACCGACTTCAAATACGACATCGCCACCCGCCAGTCTGCGGCCAAGATGCTGATGGACAACGTCGGCTCCTTCGCCGGCTGGTCCAAGGAGGCGAAGGGCTCCATTCACACCGCGCTCAAAGGTGACATCGATGGCATGCTCAACAGCGCCAACTTGAAATCCTTCAGTGACTCCATGCTCTCCCGCCCCTTGCGCGACTGGTACCTCAAGCAGCAGTCCATCCTCAAATACCTGCCGACCGCGCGCAAACCGGCCCCGCCCACGACAACGAAATGATCGCTCTATCCGGCTCTCGCCCTGGCGCCGGACGCTCGCCTGCCTGATGGGGAACCCCTCCGAAAAGCCGACCTGCGTCGCCAGGTTCTCAAAGCCTTGGGGCGAGATCCTCACCGGAGCCCAGGCCTACGAACACATGGTGGTGGAAGCGCTCGAACCGGTGGTCAGCCATCGGCCGGCGCTCACCGACCCTTTCAGACCCCCCTGGCTGCGCTACAAGAAACTGCGCTACCTCTGGCAGAACTGGACCAACTGCCCCGACGGCGACATCCTCATCACCGACCCGAATCACTTCTTCTGCGGCCTGAACATAAAGCGTTTCCAGCACAAGATCCTGCTCGTTCATCACGTTGACCATCGTGACGCGCCCATCGAGTTCATTCAGGCGCGACTCGAGTCTCATATGATTCGCCGCCTCCACGAGTTTGACCGCGTCGTTGTCATCGCCAATTACTGGAAGGAATTCCTGGCTAGCCACTTCCCGGCAGAGCGAATTCACATCATTCCCTGCGCCTACGATATCGAGGGCATCCTGAGACAATCCGCCGCCAAACCCCGAAGCGAACTGTCCCTGCCTGAGAACAAGATCGTAGTCTACGCCGGTCAGGCTTGCGAAAAGAAAGGTTTCCGAGTCGCGGTCGACAACCTGCCCCGCGACCGGTTTCACGTCCTCACCACAGGCCGGCGTGATTGCGAAACAGACCACGATCACCGGGAGGCGGCTGATAAGGACTACTTCGATCTGTTGCGAGCCTCCGATGTGGCCGTCTTCTTTCCCCGGTTCAACGAGGGGTGGACCCGGGTCGCCCATGAAGCGCTTCTTTGCGAAACTCCGGTCGTGGGCTTCGACCGCGGCGGACTGGGTGAATTGATCCGCGGCGGCGGCCAGATTCTTTGTCCCTCGCCGGACAAGGCGCTGTCATGTGTGGAAGAGGCGCTGGCCCGACGCGACGAACTGAGCCGAAATGGCTTGAAGTTCGCCCGCCAGTTCACCCCCGAGCGCTTTCAGCAACAATGGCGCGCGCTGATCGCGGAGCTCTGTCGCGCATAGCGCCACGGGCTCCCGCCCCTTCGACAGACATCCCCGCGGTCAGCGCGAGACCACACGCTTCACACGCGTGACATTCTTCGCTCCAACGGCTATCCAAGACTGCCCATGAGCCGTTTTCCAAACCTGCTAAGGTCTGTCGTCCTGCTGGCGACGCTCTTCAGTTGTCTCACCATACACGCGGCGGATTCCCTCAGGGCGACGCGTCGCCCCAATGTTCTTTTCATCGCCGTCGACGACCTTCGTCCCGAGTTGGGGTGTTACGGCGTCAAAGCGATCCATACGCCAAACATCGACGCCCTCGCCTCGACTGGGATCACCTTCCACCGAGCCTACTGCCAACAAGCGGTGTGCAATCCCTCGCGCGCCAGCCTCATGACAGGCCTTCGGCCAGACTCCACGCGCGTCTGGGATCTCGTGACCAACTTCCGGGACGAAATCCCAGACGTGGTCACCCTGCCCCAACAGTTCATGAGGCACGGTTACCACGCCTCCGCCTACGGAAAGATCTATCACAATCCGATCCCCGACCCGAAATCCTGGAACGAGCCCAATCACTGGCCAAAGAAAGCCTCCGCATGGACGCCCAAGGCGCGCCAGGACCTCGCGGCGTATCGCGCGAAGATGAAAGCCGAGGGCAGAAGCGCCGCCGCCATCCGACGCATGCGGGCGACCGCGACCGAGATCCAGGACGTTCCCGACAGCTTCACCCCCGACGGCGAGATCGCCGATCAGGCCTTGGCCACCATGCGAAAGCTGGCAGGCAAGGAACAGCCCTTCTTCCTCGCCGTGGGTTTCATTCGTCCCCATCTGCCTTTCGTCGCGCCCCGGAAATACTGGAACCTCTACGACCGCGAGAAGATTCCACTCGCGACCAACTCATACCTTCCCCGCCAGTCGCCCGGGTTCGCCATGAACACGATGTATGAGCTGCGCGACTACTTCGATTTCGCCACAGCGGACGATCCCCGCGAAGGCGCGCTGAACGAGGCGCAAAAACGCCGCCTCAAGCACGGCTACTACGCGTCAGTCAGCTTGATCGACGCGCAGGTGGGCCGCTTGTTGCGCCAACTCAGGGAACTCGGATTGAGCGACAACACCATTATCGTGCTCTGGGGCGACCACGGCTGGAAGCTCGGCGAGCACCGCAGCTGGTGCAAGCAAACCAACTACGAGATCGACGCAAGGGTTCCCCTCATCATTCGCGCGCCCAAGGCGAAGGCCAATGGACGG
>CAZFLK010000161.1:0-13386 GCA_964519245.1 uncultured Verrucomicrobiota bacterium | reverse complement strand
ACCCATGCAATCCAACCCACTCCGCACCACCGTCATCGGCAGCTATCCCTTTCCCGGGTGGCTGGAGTTCGCCACCTGGCATCTGCAGGAGTTCGGCGATGCGGACCGCGAGGAAATGATTGAGGACGCGGTCACGGTCGCGATCCAGGATCAACTCAACGCCGGTCTCGACGTGATCACTGATGGCGAGCAGACGCGACTCGATTTCAACCTGTCGTTCTATGGGTTTCTGGAAGGCATTGAGATGGACTCCTCGAGCCCTCGTCATTTTGGCCCGCCAGCCCACGACCAACGCGGGAAGCACAAGATCACCGGCGAACTCGCCGCCCCGCGCGGATTGGGAACCGTGGAAGATTTCAACCGATTCAAACGATTGGCGGCCGACCAACTCTCGAATCAATCCGACGCTCACCGTTCCAGCGGTCTCAAAGCCAGCGTTCCGGGTCCCTACACCTTGAGCGGCCGGCTGGTTCCCAACAAACAATACCCCGACCGCTGGGCCGTCACCGAGGCGCTCCTCCCCATCGTCCGCCACGAACTCACGCAACTGGTCGAAGCCGGTTGCACGGAAATCACCGTGGATGAGCCTTCGATGAGTTGCTACGCGCATCGTGAGGACCCCGGAGTCTTCGTCGACATCTTCAATCGCACGGTCGAGCCGATTGTCGGCAGATGCCGGCTCTCCACGCATTTGTGTTTTGGCAATTTCAAGGGCCATGCCGTGGGGCTTCGTCGCTATGCGCCGATGTTTCCGGCGTTCCTCGACATGACTCTTGATGAGATCCATGTTGAGATGGCCAGCCGGGAATTCTCCGAACTGGAGGTCCTGAAGGTGATCGCCGGGAAATGCGACGCCGCAGTCGGCATAGTGGACGTCAAGAGCTACTACATCGAAACAATTGAAGAGATCGAGAACCGCGTCAAAGCCTGTCTGCAGCACGCGCCCGCGGAGAGACTATCCTTCGCGCCCGACTGCGGACTGAGTCAGACTGCCCGCTGGGCGGCAAAACAAAAACTGCAGAACCTCGTGGCCGGCGTCAGCAACGCGCGGAAAATGATCTAGCTCATGAAGAAGCCCCTCCTTCAAGACGAAGCGTTTCTCGCCGACGTCAAGGCGGCTGACGAAGCCGACCGGCGCAACTTTCATCTTTGGTGGTTGGGACAGAGCGGCTACCTGATCCAATGGCAGCGTCGCCATGCCTTGATAGACCCCTACCTGTCCGATTCCCTGACCGAGAAGTACGCCGAGACGGACAAGCCGCATGTCCGCATGACGGAGTTGGTGGTCGCCCCGGACAAGATGGATTTCATTGACGTGGTCACGTCCAGTCACAATCACACAGATCATTTTGATCCGGACACCCTGAATCCTCTGCGGGAAAAGAATCCCCGAATGAAGATCATCGTTCCCGAGGCCAACCGAGCCGTATCCTCCGAGCGTCTGGAGGTTGATCCCGACCTCTTCATAGGGATGGATTCCGGCCGCACCAAACCGGCCGGAGGATTTCGTTTCCAAGGCATCCCCGCCGCGCACAACGAACTCGAGACCAACGAATGGGACGAGAATCTTTACCTCGGTTACATCATTGAAATGGGCATGTTCCGCGTCTACCACGCCGGCGACACCAAGCTCTGGGACGGCATGGTGGATTACATCCGTCCCTTTCGGGTCGATGTGGCGATACTTCCCATCAACGGCGACAAACCCGAACGCCGCGTCGCAGGCAACCTCGACGGCCGCGAGGCCGCACAGCTCGCGAAGGATATCGGGGCCAAGTTAGCCATCCCGTGCCACTACGACATGTTTGAATTCAATACGGTGGAGCCAGTCGAGTTCACTGACGCCTGCACCGAAATTGGCCAGCCCTGCAAAGTCTTGCAACAGGGCGAACATTGGAGCAGCTCCGAATTAGACGACAGGCAATAGCCCCTGCCCCTGCCCCTGCCCCGAAGAGTCACACAACACAGGGCCGCCTGCCGGCAATCGATTGACATGTCAGACCGTCCCTCATGAACCCGAGCAACCGCCTCGTTCCGCTGTCCTGTTTGGCAATCTGCCTGGCCTCAACGCCAGCTTGGCTGCACAGCGCGCCGGTCTCGCTGAAACAGCGGATCAGCTCACTCCAACAGCGGGCCGAAGCAGGAGATGCCCGCGCCCAAAACGACCTGGCCGTGCGCTACGACAAGGGAATCGGCGTCGACGAGGACGACCTTGTCGCGGTGAAGTGGTATCTCCGCGCGGCCCGGCAGGACCTTCCGGAGGCGCAATTCAATCTCGGCGTGATGCTCTCCAAGGGCTTAGGCATTCCCCGCGACGATCAACTCGCTCTGAGTTGGTTTCTGAAAGCCGCGAAGCAGGGCCACATCGAGGCGCGGTTCAACGCCGGCAAGCTGATGATCGCCAAAGCCTCCGACCCGGCGGAGAAACAGGAGGCGCTCACTTGGATCCGGAAGGCGGCGGATGCCGGTGTCATCGAAGCCCTGCTTGAACTGGTCGATTTGCACAGCTCCGACCCGGACCTGAAATCGCCCGGGGAAGCCATGAGCTGGCTGCAAAAGGCCGCAGAGTCCGGACATGCGCCCTCCCAATACAACCTTGCCCTTGCGCACGAGAAGGGAACCGCAGGCCCGCAGAATATACCCGCCGCCGTTCTATGGTATACCCGGGCCGCCAAACAGGGTCTTCCCTCCGCGCATTACAATCTGGCAGTCCTGCACATGAACGTCCCTACCGGCGCACCCGATCCTCATCGGGCGGCCTACCAGGCCTTCAGGGCAGCGGCCGACAAGGGGCACACCAAGTCTCAGCTCCAGATCGGGCTCATGGAACTCAAAGGTCAGGGAACCCGGCGTGACGCCGTCAACGCGGCACGATGGTTCCGCTTGGCCGCCGACAAGGGCGACGCGAAAGCGCAATACCAACTCGGTTGGATGCGGCTCTACGGGATCGGACTCGCTGAGGACGCCGCGTTGGCCGTCGACTGGTGGACCAAGGCCGCGGCCAACGGCAACGAGACCGCGCGAGCGAACCTGGCGCAACTGAAGGCACAACTTGCGTTGCCCGACTGATCCATGGCGTTCACACCCCAGCGCTGGCCTGCGTTTGTCACGCCCTCCGAGCCGGACCTGACTGTCTGGCGGATCGCCCTGGACGCTTCCCCCGAGCGGACTTCATCCGCGTTCCGCCTGCTGTCTGTTGACGAGCGGACCCGTTTCAATCGATTCAAGGTGGAGCGCGCAAGGCGGCGTTTCGCCGTTGCCCGAGCATCCCTGCGCTGCCTCCTCGGCCAGATCATCAAAACGCCGCCCGAATCCGTTCGATTCGAATACGGCGCCCATGGCAAACCTCGCATCCACCCCGCCCAGAACCCGGAAGACGTGCGCTTCAACCTCTCCCATTCCGGCGACATCGCGCTGCTCGCCCTGACCGTCGGCCGGGAAGTCGGCGTCGATGTTGAGCGGCTGCGGGACCGGGTTCCCTTTCAAAAACTGGCGGCCCGCTTCTTCGCCCCGGAGGAAGCCGAGTCGCTGAACCAACTGAGCGGCCCCGACTTGAGGCTGCGGTTCTTCCGGATCTGGACGGCCAAGGAGGCCTATATCAAGGCGATTGGCATGGGGTTGCGCATCCCGCTCGATCAGTTCGCTTTTCAAATCGGCGGCGCCCCTGACATTGCCCTGACGCAAACCGATCACGATCCGACACAATTGACCCGGTGGCGTTTCTTTCAATTTCAGCCTGACGACTTGAGCATCGCGACCATTGGCTTGGAGCGTCTGTTGGAATCGTGACTTTCGGATCGGGGGGGGCATCCCCATCGCACCGCCCTGCATCGGCGCTTGCGACCTGGATCAAGGCCCCGCGCTGACAGGCCTCATTCGATCGAGTATACTTCTTCGATGACCACTGTCGTAATCACCGGAGCCAACCGCGGAATTGGATTGGAACTGACGCGCCAGATGCTCGCCCGAGGATGGCGGGTCTTCGCTGGTTGCCGCAATCCTTCGAGCAACAAGGAACCGTTCGCGCTGAATCATCAGGATTCGGAGCGCTTGTCGCTTTTCGAGATCGACGTCACGGACGAGAGGTCCGTGACCGAAGCTGCTGCAGACATCGCAAGGAAAGCGTCGTCCTTCGACATCCTGATCAACAATGCAGGCGTCTATCCAGAGGGGGGAGACGAATCGTTTGAGGACGTGCCGCTCGAGTTGTTTCAGGCGGCGATGGAGGTGAACTACCTCGGACCGATACGGGTCACACGGGCCTTGTTGCCCTTGCTCAGGAAAAGCTCCCGTGGGCGGATCCTGAACCTTTCCTCTGGAGCCGCCACGATCACCACCAAATCAGACTCGCGACGCTATTGCTACGGCCCCTCGAAAACAGCGTTGAACATGTTCACCCGAACATTGGCATACGAACTGATAAAGGACGGCATTGTTGCAACCGCCATGAGCCCGGGCTGGGTTCGAACAGAGATGGGCGGCCCCGACGCTGAACTCTCCCCCGGGGAATCTGTATCCGCGATGATCGAAACATTGGATGGCCTCTCCCCGGACGAGGCTGGCCTTTTCCTCGATCGATTCGGAAACGCTGATCACTATGCCTGGTAGGCCGCGCCGGTCCAACCAAGCCCGGCATCTCGCCGCCACGGGACAATCTGAAGCAGACCTCAATCGGCCAGCATCTCATCCACCGCATCCCAAAGTTGACCGGAGCGAAAGGGTTTGGAGAGAAACAAGTCCGGTTTTTCGGAATATTGCTCCAAATCCTGAAACTGGAGGGTGCCGCTGGCCGAAATACAACGCAGTTCCGAAAGCGAACCCCTGCAGCGTTGCAACAGCTCCATGCCATTCATCTTCGGCATCTGGTAGTCGGAAATCAGCAGCCTGGGCTTTGCTTCCGCCTTCTCGAATTCGCTCAACGCTTCAAACGGATCCGTGAAGACGCGGGCCTGATGTCCCTTCACCTCCAATAGAGCAGCAATAACTTCCAGCACATCCGGCTCATCATCGACGACAAAAATGTCCCAACCCGACGAGGTCGACTGCTTCTGGTTATGCTTTTTGCCGGGTTGCTGCGCCATGTTCCCACCACTCGAGAATCAACTGCACCAAAGGGACACATCGCTGCGGCAAACGCGCCCAAAGCGCTGCCTGCACCAGCCACGATCCCCCGCGATCTGCAAGCCTGTAAGATGATTGCCTCGATGAAACAAGAGGAAAATGAACGCCTGGCCTCCCTGCTACGGCCCCAAGGGAATCCACTGCGGCGGACAAGAGCCCCATATATGGCGTTTGACCGATTCAATCCACCCGTTCAACCGCCTCGACTGCTTCCACGTCGGCAACCTTCCAACCGCGATCCGTTTCGACCACGTCAATCGCCAGGATCTGCACCCAGGGCGTCGGCTCGCCCAGTCCATTGGCGATCATGGTCAACCGACAACTTGCCTGTCCCTGTCCTTCCTTGACCGCCACCAGCACATCCTTGAACCCCAGCGTGAGGCCGCTTCCCATCGATTGGGCGGAAACGGCGATCTGCTGCAGACTGGCCTTTCCCTGGATCCGCCGCATTTCCCCGCGCGGCCCTTCGGCGCGGATCTCCACATCTTCGGTGAAGAACCCCGCCAACTCACCCGCCTTTGCCATGTGGGTAAGCGGCTTGTCGCTGGGACGAAATGAAGCGGCCGCAGAAAGGTCATCCAGCATTGTGCGAATCTCCGCTTCGTCGCCCGGGAACAGAATCATCCACACTCGAAAGCCGCCATAAAACAAGACGACAACCACAGCCAGCATTGCCGAAATCCGTTTCAAAAGACCGCCTTTCCGACGATGCGTGAGCGATCCACCACGCCCCAGGTATGCAATCTCATTCCCATCGACCGATTGTCTCCGATAACCACGTATTCGAACGGCCCCAAGGTCCGTTCCGTCCTTGTCGTCCAGGATTCATTCACGACGGTGTAAGGCTCATCCAAAGCCTGACCGTCGATCATCGTGACTCCCCGGCGCATCGCAAAGGTTTCGCCCGGCAACGCAATGATTCGTTTCAATAATTGAATGCTTTCCCCGGTGAATGTCACGCCCACCACGTCCCCCCTCCGCGGCTCCGATCCCAGGTAGGCCAGCCGGTTGATCAGGTTGACCTTTCCGTTCCGGTAGGTGGGCTCCATGCTGACGCCCCTGACGCGCACCGGCAACGCGACAAACCGGAAAACAACGAAACAAACCAACACAAGAACGAGCGAGCGGATGAAGGTCGCCTTCGGATTGCGACCAATCAAGGGCCTCCACCATTGAAAACGTCCCGCTGCCTGTGGCGGTTCCTTCGTATGTTCACCAAATTCACTCATGCCTGCGGCTTCCCATGTTGCGCGGACACCGCCGAGCGTCCTTTCCCGGCCAGTCGGGATCAAGCAAGAATTCCCGGACTGACAATGCGTTGTCGGTTGGCCTAGAGTTCCGTCCCATGAAACAAAGAGCGGCCAACGTCAAACAAATCAGCCGACGCGCCGCGATCGGTGTCATTTCCTGCGCGCCGGTCGCCGGATGGGCGCAGATCACCGCAAATCCTGGTCCCCGCCCGACACAAGGAAACCCATCGCAATCCGTCCTCGAACCACTCATCCCGTTCCGCCAATTCAACCGCTTCGGCTACAAGGACAAGGTCGGAAAGCTCGTGATCAAGCCGGTCTTCGACGGCGCCGGCTCCTTCTTCGACCTGCTCGGACGCCCTCGCCGCGTCGCTTGGATCCGCGTCGGCGAAAAGTTCGGCTACCTCGATCGCCTGGGAGAATTTGTGATTCGCCCGACGTTCACGTCGATCCGGGAATTCTCCGAGGGGCTGGCGGCGGTTCAGCTCAACGGCAAGTTCGGATTCATCAACGAAAACGCCCGAATGGCGATCGAACCGAAATATCAGGAGGTCGAACCTTTTTCCAACGGACTGGCCGCGGCTCGCATTGACGATCGGACCGGTTGGGTCGACCGCAAGGGCGCATTCCACCTGCGCCGCCCCGGCAGCGGCCCTTCCATCTGACGGGGCCAGTCGTTCGAAGGGCGCCTCCGATCAATCGTCCCGTGAAGTGATCAGGATCAGGTGGTAACCAAACTGGGTTTTGACCGGGCCTTGCACCTCGTTCACAGCCGCCGTGAAGACGACCTCGTCGAACTCTTTCACCATTTGCCCGCGCCCAAACGATCCCAGCATGCCTCCCTCGCGTCCAGAAGGACACTTCGAATGCTCCTTCGCCAACGCGTCAAAGTCCGCGCCATTTTCAATTTGCGTCTTCAGGTCCTTGCAGGCTTCTTCGGTTTCCACCAGAATATGTTTTGCAGTCGCTCTCGCCATGGGTCGCCTTTCTCGTTCGGGGTTCTGAGGTTGTTGTCGTGATCGTTGGCGGATCAACTCAGACAAGCAAACCCGCGTGACGACACCGGTTTAAACGGAAACGGCGGACAAGACAACCTCAAGCCGCCGGACATCTCCGCATATCAGGCTCCGTCGCGGCCGCGCGTCACCCTGCTCCAAAGCGGTTTCAATCCGACCGCCCCTGCCAGGATCAGGATCAACACGAGACAAATCGGCCGGGTAAAAAACGGGGCCAGGCTGCCCCCTTCCTTGATCAACCCGTTCCGCAGGTTCTCCTCAATCATCGGCCCCAGAATCAACCCCAGAATCAAGGGAGCCAGCGGAACCCTGCGTGATTCAAGAAAATACCCCAGAACGCCAAATGCCAGCATGATCCAAACGTCGAAGACATTGTCGCGCATGGCATAAGAACCAACGACGGAAAACACCATCACCGCAACCATCACAATGCCCCGCGGCATTCGCAGGATCCACCCAAACGCCTTGATGCCAAGATACCCCGCCGCCAGCAGCAGGAACTGCGTCACCAGCGCAATCTGGAAAATAGCGGTCACTTGATCGCCGCTGCGCTCAAAAATCTGCGGTCCGGGGACGATCTCGTAGACGACGAACGCTCCGAGGACAATGGCTGTCACTGCGTCTCCGGGAACCCCGAAGACAAGCGCAGGTATCCATGCTCCGCCGACCGCAGCATTGTTCGCACTGGTGGGCGCTATCACGCCTTCCTCCTCCCCCGTGCCGAATCGGCGGCCGTTCTTGGAGGTTCGTTGCGCCATGCCATAGGCGCCCCAGGCCGCGATATCCGCCCCCGCCCCGGGCAAGGCTCCGATCAAGGCACCCAGCGCCGCTGACTTGAACGCAGTCCACTTATGCGCCCAGACCGTCCTCAGCGCGGACCGGGGCGAGTCTCCGTCCCGCTTGCGCTTTCTCTCCGGCTGCCCGCCTTCCGGTTCCGTCACGCGCCGGGCATACCGCAACACCTCCGACAAGCCGAACAAACCGATCATGGCCGGGATCAATTGAACCCCATCGTAGAGGTCCAGCTGACCGAAGGTGAAGCGCACCGCGCCCTGATCATCCACGCCGACCGTCGACAACAAAATCCCCAACCCAACGGCCGTCGCGCCCTTGACGGCGCCGGTCTGGCTCACCGCGGCGCTGATGCATAGCCCGCATACCCCGAGCCAGAAATACTCGTGACTGCTGAACTTCAAGGCGAACTTCGCCAACTCGGGCGCGACCAGCATCAATGCCAGGACGCCAACCAACCCGCCGAAGGCGGAGCAGATCAGATCCAGTCGGAGGGCATGCTCTGCACGGCCCTGCTTCGCCAGTTCATGTCCGTCCAAGGTTGCCGCCGCTGAGGCGGGAGTGCCGGGTATCCGAAGGTGCGTCGCGGGTATGTCGCCCGCAAAAATCGCGGTAAAACTGACTCCAATGATCATTGCCAGCCCCGCAACGGGATCGTCCAGTCGATAGCTCAAAGGCACGATCAGGGCGACCGCCATCGTCGCGGTGAGCCCCGGGGTCGCCCCGACGAACACGCCGAACACCATGCCCAAGATCCAGGGGATCAGGACAGCCGGCTGCAGCAATTCGGCGAAACCTTCCATCCGCCCTCAGAGGTTCACCATGAAACGATCGATCGCCAGAATCGTGCTGCCCTCCGGCAAGCGGACCTGAAACGCACCCGCGAAAAGGATCTCCACGCAGACGACCAGAACGGTGGTTGCAATCAGCGAGCGCTTCCATCCGGAGCCAAAGCGCCTCATCCATGGCGCACATAGCAACAACGTCGAACTGGCAAACCCCAAGGGCCCCAGCAACCAGGCATAAACCGCCAACGAGACGCCCAAGGCGCCCACGTCGCCAAAGCTTGCAAGCCGCATCTCGGCGAACACCCCGCCGGCTCTCCCGCGATGGCGTCGTTGCCGACGCCATCGCACGATCTCCCAAACGCCGCCGAAGACCAGGAGCGCCGCCAGAACACACGGGAAGGCTTTCGATCCCGGATCTCCCTCCCGGGCAAACCCCAAGGTCTCGATTCCCCGGGAGAGGATCAGGGCCGCCGCCGATATCGCCAGCAGAAAAACGCCCAATCCCAGGCTCGCGTCGACCGGGTCCGTATGGCCGGACGGCTCCTTCACTTGGCGTATCCTGCCGCTGCAATCACGCTCTTCCACTGCTCATCCTGAGCCTTCAGGAACGTGGCAAATTCCTCCGAGTTCCGGATCGTCACATTGAATCCGTTCTTCTTCATGAAGCTTTCGAACTCAGGAGACTTCACGATGAGGTCGATGCTGCCGCGCAATTTCTGGACGATTGCCGCGTCGGTGTCCTTCGGCGCCGCCAATCCGCGCCACCCCACCGCCGTCCACTCGATGCCCGATTCGCGACAGGTGGAATACTCCGGATAATCCGCCAAGCGTTCGTCGGACATCACCGCCAGGACTCGCAACTCGCCCGCCTCAATCTGCGGCGCCGCTTCAGGCACACTGCAACAAACCGCGTCGATGTGCCCGCCCAACAGTTCCACCAAGGCCGGAGCCGACCCCTTGGTCGGCGCCCATATCACTGAATCCACCGCCAATCCGGCAGCCTGCATCATCCCCGCGCGGGCCAGGTCCCAGGCGCCTCCCGTCGCCGTTCCCGACATCTTCACCTTCTGGGATGAGTTCTTGATGTGGTCGACAAACGCCTTCACGTCCTTCCAGGGCGAATCCTTCCTCACAATGATTGCGGCGGCGTCGGCATTCAGTTGCGCCAGCCAAGTGTAGTCTTTCCACGACAGATCCGAAATGCCCATCCAATGCATGGTGCTGAGTTCAAACGTCGCCATCAGCAGGGTATGGCCGTCCGGCTTCGCCCTAGCTCCGGCCGTGTGTCCCACGGCGCCGCCCCCTCCGGTGCGATTCTGCACCACGACCGACTCATCGAATTGCTTGTCGAGCTCGTCTGCAATGTAGCGCGAAAGCCTGTCGGTGCCGCCTCCGGCTGACCAAGGACAGACCAGCGTCACCGTCTTGGATGGGTATTCGTCCGCCGGCGACAATTTCCCTGATCCCGCTTGCCCGCCGCTCTCAGTCTTTGTGCATCCTGACAACAAGAGCAGAACGAGGAAGATCCCCCCCACCCGAATGCGTCGGCCCTGTTCTTGATCGCTTCGCATGCGGCATTCAACTCAACCCGGAGAAGCCCCGTCAACGAATAAGCTGCGTCAATCACGGGAGCCAGGATAGGCCCGTTCCCGCGTATTTTCATTGCGTCGTCGCAGGGAATGAATACCTTCCCTTCCCTTTCGAAGCATGATTCTGGTCATCGACAATTACGACTCGTTCACGTTCAACCTCGTCCAGTATCTGGGCGAAATGGGCGTCGAGATGGAGATACGTCGCAACGACCAGACATCCGTCGAGGAAGTGCGCGACCTGAAGCCCGAGCGCATCCTGATTTCGCCCGGCCCCTGCAGTCCGAGGGAAGCCGGACTGTCAAACGACATCATCAGGGAATTCGGCTCGCAATTGCCTCTCTTGGGCGTCTGCCTCGGACACCAATGCATCGGCGCGACCTTCGGAGCGGAGATCGTCGTCAATCATCGGATGATGCACGGCAAAACCTCGCCAATCAATCACAACGGGGAGGATCTATTCAAAGGCCTGCCCAATCCCCTGATCGGAACGCGCTATCACTCCCTGGTTATCAAGCCGGAGAGCGTGCCGGACTGCCTGGAGGTTACCGCCAAGACGGACGAGGGGGAAATCATGGGCGTGCGTCACAGAGAATTGCCCATCTGGGGCGTGCAGTTCCACCCCGAGAGCATTTTGTCCGAGGAAGGGCGCGCGCTGTTGAAGAATTTTCTGGGGCTGCGAAAGGGGTGATTCCCCGTTTCGTTCGCCGGGTCAGAGGAGTTCAAGGATTCGGAGCATCTCGGCATCGGTATTGTAGTAGTGGGGTGAGAAGCGAAGGTATTTGATTCCCTTCCTGTCGGCGCGCACCGAAGCCAGCACATGGTGGTCCGCCAGTCTGGCGTGCAGCGCATCCATGTCCTCACCGCTCTTGCGAACCGTCGCCACGCCGCTGCAGTTCTTCTGCGGCGAATCCGCGTGAACGACCTCATAGCCCTTGTTCTCCAACGCCGGAACAAACCACTCCCGCTTGCGCAGCAGTTCGGCGGCAATATTGTCGATGCCGACCTCGTGAATCAATTCCAGAGCAGCGTGAAGTCCAACCAGGCCCAGGAGATTGGCGCTGCCGACTTCATAGCGGCGCGCGTCCGGTTTGAACCTGAGCTCCTCCTGCGCCACAAAATCCGGGCAATCAATGTTGTGCCAACCGTGAAGGGGCGGCCGCAACTGCTCCTGGACCTCCTTCCGGACGTATAGAATTCCCGCCGCGCAGGGGCCCAGCATCCATTTGTGTGAATCCGCCGCCAAGAAATCCACGTGCTCCACCGACGTCGGCAGCGCGCCCACGGTCTGGATGGCGTCGAGGCAGAAGAGAATTCCTCTCGAGCGCAACTCCTTCCCGATGAGGTCGTGATCGAGGCGAAATCCCGTCGCGTAGTGACACGAGGCCAACGCGACGAGTCTTGTTCGCTCATCCGCCAGCGCCAGAACATCATCCGGCTGAATGGCTCCATAAGCCGCGGTCTCGACGAACCTCGTTTCCACCCCCTGATCGCGCAAAGCCATCCACGGGTAGACATTCGAGGGATAATCCTCGAAGCAGGCAATCACGTTGTCGCCCGGTTCGAAACTCAAGCCGGACGCCACCAGGCTCAGAGCCAATGAGGTCGGCCCCACGAGAGCGATCTCGCCGGTCTCCGCGCCAATCAATCGAGCCGCCAGCTCCCGCGTTTGATTCATGGCAAATGCCGGGGCCAAGGTCTCCTGGTCGCCCAAGGTGGACTGCCGCGCGTAATCTACAATTGCCGTTGCCACGCGTCCCGGGATCGGACACACGCCGCCGTGGGCGACAAACACCTTCTCACGGGCCACCGGAAATTCACCAAGCCTCAGATTCTCGTTCGAATGCAGCTCGTCTATGGTCATTGCAGGGCGTCAGTGATGTTCTTGAAGTGCTCTGTCCAGAACACAAAAATGCGCCAGACGATGAAAAGGGCCACCAAGGCATAAATGGCATTCGGCGCCCAGAGCGCGAAGCCCTTCAGTTTCCGGAAACCATCCTCCTGGTAATAGGCGTGCAGCCGTCGGAGTGTTTCGTCCATTTTTCCGCTCTGCTCTCCGGTCTGGTAAAGTCCGATGAAATGAGACGGGAAAACCCCGCGTTCCTTGATCGCGTCCGAAGGCAGCCACCCCTCATTCATTTGCGGAATCGATTTCATGGCCGCGCGTTCAATTACCGGGGAACCACAAGCTCTCGCCGCCACCGGCCACGCCTGCACGATTCCAACCCCCGCGTTGATCAATGCTTCCAAGGCCATGGAAAGCCGACTGAGCGCGAGGTGTCTCCGCGCCGTTCCCAGCAATGGAATACGATGAAACACCTTCTCCATCATTGATTGCCAATGCCCCCCGCCCTCTCGTTGAGTGACAAAGGCCAACGCAAAAAACGCCCCATACAGCGTCCCGAGAACCAACCCTTTCTGCAATAGAAACGGAATCCAGTCGCCTTCAATCAAACGAATCATCGCGCTCGGGGGAAAGACCACGATGGCCACATGCAACACCAACGCCGGATAGATCGATTCCCCAATCACCCGCTTGCTCAATTCCGCCCGCTCGCGATAGTAATCGGCAAGGACACGAAAACATTCGTCCAACCGCCCGCTTTCTTCGCCGGCCTTGATCAAAGCCATGTCAAACCGAGGCAGCCAACCCGACTCCGTCTCCAAAGCCTCCGACAGGGAATAACCTTCTTCAATGCAACAGACGACACCTTGGAGCGGCTTGGCGAAGGAAGGATGCAGGGCATTCGCTATCTGATTGCGGATAGCGCTGCCGATGGGAATGCCCGCTTCCACCTGGGAAGCGAGCTGGAAGTACATTTCCCCCCTG
>CAZFLK010000160.1:0-13409 GCA_964519245.1 uncultured Verrucomicrobiota bacterium | reverse complement strand
CAGGATGCGCCCGCCGCTCCCCGGCCCTCATCCACAAGATTTGACAGTATCTCGTTTGCAAGTCACGAATGATGATCTCCTGCTCCTTGGTCAAACAGGCCACCTGTTCGCCCAGGGGGTCGATATCAAAGTGAGTGATCTCCTCCGGCATGCGCCAGGCAGTTTTTGCTCCGTCCAGATCAACAATCTCCAGTTTGCTGTTTCTTCCGGCAAAATAGCGGCCTTTGAAGAGCCCGACATCTCCTTTGAAGTTGATGTTTTGGAGGCCGGTATAGCGGATCTGCTTTTGGAACAAGTTGTTTCTCAGAAATTGCCAGTTGGAATCCCGGTAGTCCGGTTGGATTGATTCAAGCAGGCGGTCTGCTTCGTAGACATTGCCTCGTTGGTATTCCTGTTCCGCCAATCCCATCTGGGCCTTGGCCAGGGCGGCCAAGGCCCGGGCGCTCTCCGTTTGAGCCAGTTCCTCCGCCTTCCGGGCGTTGTCGGCTTCCGCACGGGCCGCCTTGTCCGAAGCCAGGGCGGCCTGCTTCTCGGCGTTGACGTTGATCATGAAGCCCGCGGACAGGGAGACAATGAGCAGCAGGCCGATGCCAGCGGCAATGGAGATGCCCTTGTGCCGTTTGATGAACAGGGCCAGTTGACCGACGGCCCCGACTTCCTCCGCGCTGGTGGCAAACCCGCGCTGAAAGGCCTCGATGTCGGCAATCAACTCCGGCACGGAGGCGTGGCGGTCTCCTGCAGCCATGGCCAGGGCTTTCATGGCCACGGCGGACAGGCTACCCGGAATGCGCCCGCCCGGACAATGAGGCAACTGAACCGCTTGCGACGGATCGGCGACCTCGCCTTGGGGCATGGCCTTGCCCTTCGCCGTCGTGCCGCCGGCATTGAAGCTCGTGGGCGGCGTGATGTTGCCCGTCTTGACGTTGTCCAGGATCTCGTTGACCGTCCGCCCCGCCACTGGCGGTCGCAGGGTGAGGACCGCGTAAAGGATGCCGCCAAGGGAGAAGATGTCCGACCGTTCGTCCAACTCGCTGACTTTGCCCTCGGCCTGTTCCGGCGGCATGTATTGCGGCGATCCCATCACCGAGCCCTCGAGCGTCAGGTTCCGGGCGGCTCCATGGAGCGCGGAGTCCGCAATCTCCTCGAATCCATCCGGCAGCTGCGTAGCCGGAGCCCGGGAGCGTGCCTGAGCGATCTCGGCGGCGTTCTGGGCTTCATCCTTCAGGATCTTGGCCAATCCCCAATCCATGACCAACACCTCGCCGAAACTGCCCACCATGATATTGGCCGGCTTGAGGTCCCGGTGAATCACGCCCCGGGCATGCGCGAAGGCCATGGCGTCGCAGACCTTGCGGTAGATCGTCAGCAAGCGGTCCAGGGGATAGTCGGCGATGGTCTGCGCATCCCCGTCGCGGATCGCCTTCAGGATCTGCTCCAGGTCCCGCCCCTCCACCTTCTTCATGGTGTAGAAGAGATTACCCTCCGCATCCTTGGCCATCTCGTGGATGGGCACGATGTTGGGATGCTCCAACCGGGCCAGGACGCCCGCCTCACGGATGAAGCGCAGCCGCAGGCTTTCGCTCTCGGCGATGTCCGGGCGGATGACCTTCATGGCCACCGCGCGCCCCAGGATCTGGTCATTGGCTTCGAGCACCGACCCCATGCCGCCCTTGGCGATTTCCCGGCCCGGTGTGTAGTGACCCGCCGCGGGACTGGATGTCGCTTCGCTGGAATCCGCCAGCGCGACGCTCAGTTGAACCGTGCCCAACTTGAGGGTGAAGGGCGGCGACAAGGTCTGCTCGCCGTCGACCATTCGACCGTCCAAAGTGGTGCCCGAAGTGCTGCCCAGGTCCTCGATCCGGCACAGGGGATCCTCCAGGATCAACCGGGCATGACTCCGCGAAACCTCCGGGCTGCGAATGGCCAGGTCCGCTTCTTCCGAACGCCCCAGGATATACGCCCCCGCCGCAAGACGATGCTCAAAGCGCCCGCTAGCTGCCGGTTCAATGATGAGGTGGAAGTAAACGCCCATGTCTTGCCCCAAGCGACAAGCTTGCGAGATGTGGAGCGCTCCCGGCAAGCAGTATGTTCAGCTCCACGGGTTGCCTGATGCAGCGCCGGGACATTATGCTCGGCTCATGAATCGTAGAGGATTTCTGAAGACATCCATTTTCTGCGCGTCCGCGGCGGGCGCAGCTTTGCCCTTCGGCGCCGCCAGCGCAGCGACGGCACAGAGTCCGCGTCCCTCCTTCCCCACCGGCAGTCGTCTGGTCTTCATCGGGGATTCCATCACGGACATGAAATGGGGGCGTAACGAGAAGGACCGCAATCACTACCTGGGCCACAGTTTCGTCTTCTTGATCGCCGCCCGTCTCGGCGTCGAAATGCCGGAAGCGAAGCTCGAGTTCTTCAATCGCGGTAAGAGCGGCAACAAGGTCGCGGATCTCAAGACCCGTTGGCAGAAGGACGCGATCGCCATGGAGCCGGATGTGCTCACCGTGCTCATCGGCGTGAATGATGTCAGCCAAAGCCGCGGCGCCGGCGTCGACCTCGTTCAATGGGAAGCCGACTATCGCAACCTCCTAACCCGCAGTCGAAAAGCAAATCCACGATTGCGGCTGGTCCTGCTGGATCCCTTTGTGCTGCGCGTCGGCCGGCTGGAACCGGAACAGACCTGGAATTACTGGAGGGGGCTGACCGATCAACAGGGCGCGATCGTGGCGCGCCTGGCCGCTGAGTTCAATGCGGCCCATGTTCGCACGCAGGAGATCTTTGACCGCGCGACCGCGCTGGCCTCCGCGGAACACTGGATCTGGGACGGTGTGCACCCACTGCCCCAGGGACACGAACTCATTGCGCGGAACTGGATCGAACGCGTCAGCGCCCGTTGGGGCAGGAATTGATTGAAGCCATCACGCATGCCCCGCGCCCGAGGCGGGCGAAGGGTTCGGACTCCATTTCCGGAACCCTGAAAAAGCCCCCGAAGCCATGGCTAAGGCTCCGGGGGCGTGTATTCAATTTCCCGGGCGCGAGCCCTTACGCAGCCGCCTTTCGGAGGAATCGCGATTCCAGCGTCGATTGGGGAACAGCGCCCGAAACGCGATCCACTTCTCGGCCGCCATCGAAGAGCACCAGTGTGGGGATCGACTGGATGTTGAACCGGGCGGCCAGTTCGGGCGCCTCGTCGGTGTTGACCTTGGCGACGCGCACTTCGCCAACATGACCCGCAGCAAAGGTCTCGAGTCCCGGGGCCATCATCCGGCACGGACCGCACCAGGGCGCCCAGAAGTCCACCAGCAGTGGCGCCTGGTTGGTCGCGTTGACCGCGTTCTCAAAGGTGTCATTCGTCAGTTCTTGCACATGTTTTTCTTCGGTTTTCATTGGTTTCCTTTCTCATGTTTGTTCGTTTCAAAGTGTTGTCTCGGCGCTTACTGGGCCGTCCAGCCGCCGTCGACATTGAGGCTGTGACCAGTAACGAAACTGGACTCGTCGCTCGCCAGCCAGACAACCGCGTCGGCGACTTCGCGGGGCTTGCCGCTGCGGCCGATCGGATGCAAACCGGCGATGTATTCCCGCTGTTCGCCTTCCTTGCCGGCGAAGCGGTCCGCCATGTCGGTGTCGATCTGGCCGGCGACGCTGGACACGTTGATGATCGTTCCCCCGCCGCCCTTCAGCATGGCGGGGACCTCGTGCTTCATGGAAGCCAGCACGCCCCAGACATTGATGTCGAACACCGTGCGATAGGTGTCCTCCTCGGCCTCGGTCAGAGGACCTGCGGTTTCAACGCCCGCATTGTTCAAGGCGATGTCGAGTCCACCGAAACGAGCGACAGTCTCTTCCACTGCTTTCTCGATGTCCGCCTCGTGACGCACATCCGTCTTAACATAGTGACCTTCGCCTCCCGCCTCGGTGATGAGGCGAACGGTTTCCGCTCCTTCGGCTTCCCGTCGGCCGGTCACGGTAACCTTGGCTCCCGCCCGTGCGAGCGCCACCGCCGCTTCACGGCCGATTCCTGAGGTGCCGCCGGTGACCAATGCTGTTTTTCCTTCGAGTTTCTTCATGTCGTTTCGCTTGTCTCCTGTGTTGTTGCTTCTGTTTTTTAAAAAATTGACCGAACGGTCAAAGTTTAAGGCAAAAAAAAGTTTGTCAACGAGCGGGCAGCAATCCCTTGGTCGCGGCCCGGATGGCGCCGTCGGTCGCCTTGCCGCAGTCGGTCACCCGACTGATCAGAGCGGCGCCTTGGCCCAGGCACACGAAGGCGCGGGCGACATTTCGCGGCGTGTCCGGCAAACTGGTTTCGCCACGATCCTGGGCGGCGGCGAGGGCCTTGGCAAAGGCGTCCTCGATCGTCTCGAGGTGACGCTGCATGATCCCGGAGACTTCCGGATCCGACGTGTCAAAGTCTGCGATGTTATTCCCCAGCATGCAGCCCTTGCTGCCGGAACAGGCACTCGCCTTCCGCCACTCTTCCAGAAGGGTCTGGATCTTCGGAACGACAGGCTTGCCATCCTCGGCGCAAAGGCGCCCCTCCAGGCAGGTAAGCGACGTGGCCGCGTAATGCTCAAGGCACTTCAGAAACAGCGACCGCTTGTTGCCAAAGGTGTCATAGAGGCTCTTCTTCCCAATGCCCATCGCGGCCAACAGTTCCGACAACGACGCGGCCTCGTAGCCACGCGCCCAGAAGACCTCCATCGCCTGCGACAAGGCGACGTCAGGGTCAAACTGTTTCTCCGGCCCGCGTTTCATGTGAACAACCTACCAACCTAAACCGATTGGTCAATATTAAATTTCTTGTTTTTCATGACCGACGTGGAGCTTGCCGGATTCGCGACGCTTCCCCACTCTTTCAAGTCTCCATGAACCCGATTCTCCGATGTTCCTCAGTCCTTGCCCTCCTCGGATTACTCGCGATTTCATCGCAAGCAGCCGATGAAAGTCCCCTTTGGCTGACCTACAAGGGGGGAGACGGACCCGGTCGCGGAAAGCACATCGTTCTGATCGCCGCCGACCAGGAATATCGCAGTGAGCAGTCCATGCCCATGATGGCCGCGATACTCGCGGAGCGTCACGGCTTTGACTGCACTGTGCTGTTCGGGGTCAACGATCAAGGCCTCGTGGATCCCACCATGCCGGTTTATCCGAAGAAGGGGCAGGAGGACGCCTTCAAGCCGCACAACATCCCAGGCTTGGAACACCTGGAGAAAGCGGACCTGGTCATTTTCTTTGTGCGCCTGCTCACGCTGCCGCAGGAGCAGCAGCAGCGCATCGTGGACTACATCGACTCCGGCCGGCCGATCATCGGACTGCGCACCGCGAACCACGGATTTCGGGGACGACTGCCCTATAAGATTGACGGTCGCCCGGTCCGGTTCGGCGACGACGTGCTGGGCGGCGCGTTTCGAGGACACCATGGCAACTGGCATCGGGATTCGACTCGAGGCGACCTGGTGGAAGCCTTGAAGCATCATCCGATCCTGACCGGCGTCAGCGACATCTGGGGGCCTTCAGATGTCTACCGCACCTACAAGGAAGGCGAAAGTCTGCCCAAGGACTGCACGGCTCTCGTCTACGGCCAACCCCTCATCGGCCGGGAACATGGCGGCCCGAACAACCCGAAGAAGATTCCCCTGCCAGTCGCGTGGTTCAAACATTGGCGAACAAGCAAGGGAGAATCGGCGCGGGTGTTTCACTCGACCATGGGCAGCGGGAAGGACCTTGAAAGCCCCGGGCTGCGGCGCCTTGTCATCAATGCCGCCTACTGGTGCATGGAAATGGAGGAAAGCATCTCCCCCACAAGCAGCGTCGACTACGTCGGTGAGTACAAACCGCTCGCCAGCGGCTTCAACTACGAGAAGCTCGGCGTCGTACCACAGCCCCCCGCCGCCTATCGCGGCGAGGCGTCCCGCTCACGCTGGCAATCCGATGCCGTCGATTACGCCCGGATCATGTCCCGGGTGAAATGGGCCCCCGTCGCCGAGGGCATGCCCAAGCGCGGCGGGAAGTTCGAGAAGGGCAAGGAATACACCGGCGTCCCCTACTCCAGCGTCAAGGCCGAGGGGCGCTACATCGGGTTCGACATCTTCCTGAAAACCTTCCTGGCCGCGGTGGAGAACCCCAAGAGCGTCCTCTATACCGAAAACCTGAAGGGCAAGGTGAAGAACGCCGAGTGCTATTACGGCAAGGTCTGCTCCTCCTACACCAGCTACGCCCTGCAATGCGGCATCTGGTATGTCAGCCGCCTGCATGGACCGGAACATCGTGATGGAATCATGCAGGTCGAGTCGCAATCGGCCCAGACCGCGCAGGTCGGCGACATCATCTTCACGCCCCCCGCAAGAAAGGGCGGCGGTTCGCACATCGAGATCGTGACCGATATCACCCGCGACCAGGAAGGCAAGGTGACGCACGTCCGGATCGAGGAAAGCAGGCCGCAGACGACCAGCAACACCAATCGCAGCGCCAAGGACTTCGATGCCCACCTCGCCTCCCGCAACAAGAAGCTCTATCGCATCACGGATCTCGACGCCTGGCGCGGGCCCAATCGGGCGGAGTCCTTCCTCTTCCCCAACTACGCCGAAGATTCAGCGACGCCGGATATCAACCGCGTCCTCCTGCTCGATCACGGCGACTGGGTCCCCTACTTCCGGGGCCAACCCGTGAAATTCAACATCATGGATCGCGACGATCAGGGGGTTAAATCCCTGATCATCAAACGCGACAACGAGATTGTGGAAACCATCCCGCTTTCCGGACGAAGCGTGATCGAACGCGCCTTTGATCACTGCGGCGACTATACCGCCCATTGCGTGATGCAAGACGGATCCAGCAGCGCCGCCTGCGAGTTCGCCGTCTGTGATCTCGATTTCACCGCGCCGACGAAGCCCATCCCCCTCGGTGAGTCATGGGAATTGAAACTCAGCTCCGACAACCTGAAGCCGATCATCGCCCACCTGAACAACGGCCACAACGGCTACGCCCACCGCAATGTCTTCATCACCGACGAAGACCGCCGCAAGGGCCGCGTCATCATCCCCGCACACTTGGTCACCGAGCCCGCCAAGATTCAGATCTGGCTGTTCGGGGAAAACCGCTACGGAAGATTGAAAAAACGACGGGACGTGGTGATGGGAAAGTAGGGATTCCACCCTCCCGTGTGCGCAGTTCCCTGTGGCCGCCGTCCCAAGACGGTGGTTCCCATCACCTACGCACTCCCGCGCGTGCCCCTCTGTAGCCGCCTTCGTAAGAGGGTGGTTCCTTGTCTCCTCCGCGTTCGCAGCTAACGGGACTATTTCCCATCCCGCTCACTGGAATTGATGAGCGGTGGCTGAGGACGGTTCCGATACTTCTTCACATCCTTGGTCAGGGCCTTGATGGCGCGTTTGAGTTGGGGGTCTGAGCCCGAGGGAAGATCGCCGGGTTCCGGCCAGACAATATGATGCGGGACAGCGCCATGCAGCTCCATGTCCTGGCCGTCATTCAGCAAATACCACCCCCGAAAGGGCATGCGCAGGTAGCCGATATCCATGATGCTGCGTCCGCCCGTGCTGATCACGCCGCCGGCGGTCGGAACGCCGATCACCTTGCCTCGTTTCAGGGTCTTGATGGCATGGCTGAAGATCTCCGCATTGCTATAGCTGTTCTGATTGCAAAGCACGGCAACGGGCTTGTTCCATGAAGCATAGATCTTGCGGTCGTGGGGGTAACCTCGCCCTCCGCCCCGGGGCACGGTGATCGCGTGCCGCGGCTGCGTCAGAATCGTCAACAAATGATCGGTGGTGGAACCGCCGCCATTCTCCCTCACATCGATCAGAATGCCTTCTTTGCCCGCGGCAACCGAATAGAGCTCCTCCTCAAAGCGGTAGAAGCTCGTCATGTTCATGCCTTGGATGTGTAGATAACCCAAACGCCCCTTGGACGCCTTGGCCACCGCGGCCTGGTTGCCATCGATCCACTTCTCGTACAGCAGGGACCGTGCGCGACCGTAGCTGATCGGCCGAAGCGTGACCTCGCGGATCTCGCGGGCTCCGTTGCCATCCTCTGACTTCTTCTTCCTGCGTTTACCCTTCTTCGCCTTGGCAGCGGATTGCACCTCGAGAACAATGTCCCGGTCGGGCCTGCCTGTGAGCGCGGAACCGAGATCGGTGGCCCCATCCACCTTCATTCCGTCGATCGACAGAACAACTTCTCCGGGCCGGATGCGGCTGGCCTGGTCGGTCGCCGGGCTCTCCGGCAGCACATCGCGCACCCTCAACCCAGGCCCTTTGTAAGCAGCGTCGAACCGCACGCCCAGGTGGGCCGTGCTTTCGCTCCACTGCGGGCTGGCTGCGGAAGGCGTGGTCGAAGGCCCGCGGTAGTAGAAGCCGAGATGGGAGCCGTTCAACTCGCCGAGCATCAGGTTCACGACCTGGCCCAATGTGCGTCCGTCGGGCGACTCTCCGGCCATGTCGCGGTATTTCGTGCGCACCGCGTTCCAATCGCGATTGCCGAGCTTGGCGTCATAGAAATGGTCGCGCATGGCGCGCCAGGCAATGTCGAAGGCTGCCTGGAACTTGGCCGGCAGGTCGACCCGCTGGTGCGCATTGAACGCATACGAAGACGTCTTCCCAGTCGAGCTCAAGGTTCCCGGCTTACCCTCGGACAACCACAGGATCTGGTTTCCCTTGGCCATCCAACGCGCCTGGCTGCCGGTCTTCGTCGACAACAAGGCCGGCTTCGATCCTCCCGGAATATCAACGGTGTAGGTGCCGCGCTTGCCGTCAATCGTCGCAGCGAAAGCCAACTTCTTGGAATCGTGCGACCAGAACAATCCGGACTCGGCGCTGTCCGAAATCGAGATGCGTTTCAGCCGTTCATTCAACCCGTCAAAGTTGATGACCAGTTCGGGCTTCTTCTTCTCCGGCGCGGAGGCGACCGGCTTGGCGTCCTCGCCCTTCATCGACCGGACGGCCGGCTTCTGGTCGCCCTGGTTTGGTTCCGGCTTCACGGCAGATTGGGGGGAAGGCTTCTTGACGCGTCCCTTCTTCATCTTTTCCAGGGCCTTTTCCAACGTGCGTTGCCTCGTGTTCTTTTGGTCATCCTCCTCGCGAAGCCAAACGTAATGGACATCCGTTTCGGTCGCGCGCCGCCGGCCAGTGAAAGCGATCAACCGCCCATCGGGCGACCACCTCGGCGTGTCGTCGTTGTCGGGATGGCGAGAGAGGTTGTAAGGCTCCCGGTGGCCGTCGATGGGGCGGATCCAGACATCGCGATTGAAGTCGTTGTCCGACACCGCATAGACGATCCACTTGCCGTCGGGCGACCAGTCATACTGCGGGTTGTTCCAGGATTCGAAGAGTCTCCGCTTCCCCTTGCCATCCGGCTTCATGACCCAGAAATCACCCCGCGTGCGCAGAAACGAAATGTGTTTCCCATCGGGGCTCCAGTCCGTGTTGTGCTCGACTTCCGGATCGTTCGTGAGCCGTGTAAGTTTGAACTCCCGGTTCTGCCACCAATACTGCTCGTTGTCCTTACGCTCCGCCTTCCAAAGATCGCCCTGCCCGCCTTTGTCGCTGGTGAAAACAATGCTCCCTCCGTCCGGAGAAAACAGCGGTTCGTTCTCCTCTTCGGGCGTGTCGGTGATCTGAACGGGCTCCTTCAACTCGGTGTCCATGACCCAGAGATCCCCGCCGGCAATGAACGCAACCTCCAAGCCATCCCTGGAGAACGAAACATTTGTCGCTTGGGTGAGAACCCGCCGTTCCTCCGTGATCCAATCGCTGTCACCGGGAAACTCTATGCTCAACTTCCTCGGTTTCTTATCCTTGCCCGGGTGAAACGCATACAGGTCAAACAGATGACGAAAAACCAGCGTTGACCCATCGCGCGAAATGGCAGGGTACATCACCGAGTCATCCTTAAAATGCGTCAACTGCCGTTCCTCGCCACTGGCCAGATCGCGCTCCCTGAGATTGAACACGCCGTCGCGCTGCCCCACATAGTAAAAGCTCTTGCCATCTGGCTTCCAAAGCGGCCACCGCGAGCCGGCTTCATGATTGAGGACTTGCCGGAACGTTTCTTCATCCCGGTCGTAAAGCCAGATCTGGGCGGCGCGAGATCCCTGGTAACCCTTGCGCCATTCCCGTTCCCCTTCGCGAGTGAACAGCAACCGCCGGCCGTCCGAGCTCAACCTTCCGTTCTTCCCGTAGGCGTCGAACAGGATCTGGTCCAATCCCGGTTTGCTTATGGCCACCTCGGTGAATCGCTCTGCGTGACGCCAGAAGTGATCGCGCTGAATGCTCGCCAGGACATGCCTGCCATCCGGGCTCCACTCCTCAATCGAGTAACCCTCGCTGTGATGGGTCAGCTTGACCGGTTCGCTTCCGCCCGCAGCCATCAGGTAAATCTGATCGCTGCCGGAGCGACCGCTGACAAAGGCAATCCGACGCCCACCCGGGGAAAATGCGGGATCGCCATCCACGGCGGGATGACGCGTCAATTGGGTCGCCTTGCCTCCACCAATCGGAACGCTCCAGATATCGCCCTTCCAGGCGAATGCCACGATGCCGCCATCCGGGGAAAGCGCCGGCGAGGACGCCATGCGTATCAAGCGTGTGGACGCTCCCGAGACGTGGGCAATCGTCAGGATCAAGAGCCAGACCGACAGAAACCGTGTGCCGCGGCGAAACCGAAGCGAGGCGCGATGAATCATGCCCGGCAGGCTAACGGCTTCCTGCCGCCCCGAGCAAACGGTTTATCGCCAGCCAGAAACGCCAGCTCCCAACGCCCTCCCTGAACGGGAAATCCACTTGCGCGCGCGTCCGTACCGGATTACCAGTCCCTCCCGGCTGTGGCGGTCAACCAGCCGACAATCATCCAAACAAAACCGCATGACTCTCGACACGACATACACGGACTACTGCGCGCGAATGGGCGACATCATCGCGAAAGGCGGCCCGTCCCCGGAAGACTTCAACCGGCTCGCCCTCGAACTCTTCGCCCTGCAATTCGAAGCGAATCAACCGCTTCAGAAACTGTGCCGGGCCCGCGGCATCGAGCCCGGTTCCTTGTCCGGTTGGCGGGACATTCCAGCGCTGCCGGCAGCCGCATTCAAGGAAGCCGACGTAACCACCCTGCCCCCGACGCAACGAACCCATGTCTTCCACTCCAGCGGCACAACCGATCAAACTCCCAGCCGTCATTTCCACAACGAGGAATCCTTGGCTCTCTACGAGACTTCCCTGAAACCCTGGTTCAAGAGACACGTCCTGAAAGAAGCGACCCTGCCCGTCCGCTTCGGCCTGTTGACGCCGCGGCCCATGAAAGCGCCCCGGTCCTCACTCGTCCACATGTTCGAAACTGTCACGACCGCATTCGGCTCCGGAGACTCCGAATGGCTCGGCAGACTCGATGGATCCCATGCCTGGACCATCGACTCAAAGGCCTGCTTTGCCTTTCTCCAAGCAGCCACCGAGGAGCAAACGCCTGTTGTTCTATTGGGAACGGCCTTCCTGTTCGTGCATCTCCTCGACGAATTGAACGCCTCCAACCAACGCATCATCCTGCCTCCGGGTTCCGTCGTCATGGAAACCGGCGGCTACAAGGGCCGTTCGAGAGAGCTTTCCCGCGAGCAACTCCATCGCCTCATCGGACAACAACTCGGCGTCGGCGAAGCGAACATCGTTCGCGAATACGGCATGAGCGAATTGAGCTCTCAAGCCTACGCCCGGGACGCGAACGCATTCCTTTTTCCTCCCTGGGCCAGGGCGCAGATCATCTCCCCGGAAACCGGCCGGGAGGCAGCCGAAGGAGAAACCGGACTCATCCGCCTTTTCGACCTCGCCAACCTCCGGTCCGTCGCCGCACTGCAGACCGAGGATCTTGGCATTCGCCGCGGCGTTGGATTTGAATTGCTCGGACGGGCCTCGATCGCCGAACCTCGCGGCTGCTCCCGCATGACCCTCTGAAAGATCACAGAACACGGCCATGGAAATGGAAAGCAATTCCGATTTCACCACATCCTATTTCGCTGACCTCGGCGGAGAGGATGCCCTGACGCCCACCCTGGTGCGCGAGGCGGCCCTCGCCCTGCGCCGCAATCGACGGGAATTCCTCGAGTGGCGTTCCACCGGAAACATGATCGGCGCGCTGGCCAAAGTCGGCGAGAACTGGAGGGATCCGGATTACCGGTTCCGCCGACTCGTCCTTGAGAAAGGCCCGGAACAAACCGGCTTCACCGCCCCCACCCTCGAACGCGGACTGGCCACATTCTTCGAGCAGTTGACCAAGGAGAACCTCGAAGCCCTGGTCTCCCAGGAGTTCGGTCACATGCGTCGACTCGACGGCATGTCGACCAACAAGGAGGAACGTTTCTCCGACCGCTCCGCCTTGGCCACCGGCCCCGAGTTGATCGTTCACATTTGCTCGGGACAACTCCCGAACCCGACCCTGGCCAGCATGGTGTCCGGACTGGTCGTCGGCTCCTCCCAGTTCATCAAGTGCAGCCGAGGCGCCTCCTTCATTCCCCGCGCCTTCGCCCACTCCATCTACGAGGAAGAGCCCAAGATGGGCGCCTGTTTCGAGATCGCCGAATGGGCCGGCGGCAACCGTCAGTTCGAGGATCCCTTGTTCGAGGAGGCCAACTGCGTGACCGCCACGGGATCCGACGAAACCATCCGCTCCGTCCGGGAACGACTGCCTCTGACGGTGAAGTTCCTCGGCTACGGACACAAGCTCAGCCTCGGCTTCATCGGCCAGGAAATGCTCGACGGCTTCCTCGCATCGGAAACCCTGCACAACGCGGCCCTCGACATCGTCGCCTGGGATCAACGCGGCTGCCTTTCCCCACAGGCCATCTATGTCGAGAAAGGCGGAACCGTCGAACCCCGGGTCTTCGCCAAGCAACTCGCCGAAGAGCTCGACAAACTGGAGAAGAAACAACCACGCGGCAAACTCACCACACAGGAAGCCGCCGATATCGCAACCCGACGCTCCATCTACGAACTCCGCTCAGCCGATAGCGGCGATACCCGGCTCTGGCAAAGCGAAGGCTCCACCAACTGGACGGTCGTCTTCGAAGCCGACCCCCAATGGCAACCCTCCTGCGGCAACCGATTTGTCTACGTCAAGGAAGTCCGGGACGCCGCCGAGGTCATGCGCAACCTCGAACCCGTCCGCGAGCATATCTCAACCGTCGGTCTTTCCGCCGCCGAGGAACGCCTCGAGGAACTGGCCACGTCCTTCGCCCGATTCGGAGCCACGCGCGTCTGCCCGCTCGGCCGCATGCAACATCCGCCCCTGACCTGGCGCCACGACGGCCAACCCGCTCTCGCCAACCTCGTCACCTGGACCGACTGGGAACAATGATCCCGCACCCCCACCCCGCATCCCAATGAACGTCGAACTACGCAAGTCATTCCAATTCGAAGCCGCAC
>CAZFLK010000159.1:0-13455 GCA_964519245.1 uncultured Verrucomicrobiota bacterium | reverse complement strand
GAACGCAAGCGCGGCAAACTTGCCGTGATCGTCTGACTTGAGGTCGCTGGTGATCTCGGGATCGTCGATGTCGTGGGCGATAGCCGGCGGAAGATCGAGCGGAGAGGGAAGGTAATCGATGACGCCATCCAAGAGCGGCTGAACACCCTTGTTCCGGAACGCGGAGCCCCCGAAGACCGGAACCAACTTGTTGGAGATGGTCAGGCGCCGGATGGCCCGCTTCAGCAGGGCCGCCGGAACCGCCTCGTCCAATATGACCAACTCCCCGATTTCCTCGTCCAGATCCGCAACAGCTTGGATCAACTCCTCCAAAGCCAAGGCCGCTTCATCCTTCAGCTCGGATGGAATTTCCGCCACGTCGAACTTGATCCCCAAATCGTCGCTGAGGTCATAAACCAGAGCCTTCTGGTTGATGACATCAATGACGCCGCGGAGATTGTCCTCGCTGCCGATCGGGATGCCGACGGCGTAGGCGTTCGCGCCAAACTTCTCACGGAGATCAGTCACCGCGCTGGCGAAGTCGGCTCCGACCCGGTCCATCTTGTTGATGAAGGCGATGCGCGGCACTCCATACTTGTCGGCCTGACGCCAAACCGTTTCGGATTGCGGTTGCACACCCGCCACGCCGCAGAAGACGGCGATCGCGCCGTCCAGAACCCGTAGCGAGCGCTCCACCTCCGCGGTGAAATCGACGTGCCCCGGAGTGTCGATGATATTCACACGGAACGGAGTGTTCTCAAAGAGCTTACAGGTCCCGTCAGCCTGCTGCATCCAGTTGCATGTCGTTGCGGCGGAAGTAATTGTGATCCCCCGCTCACGTTCCTGCTCCATCCAATCGGTGACCGTGTTGCCGTCATCGACGTCACCGATACGATGGGTAAAGCCGGTATAGAAGAGGATGCGCTCCGTGGACGTGGTCTTACCCGCATCGATGTGCGCCGCAATGCCAATATTGCGGGTATGCTCCATCGAGTATTCGCGTTGGGGCGAATTCACGGTTGACTGTTCCATCACTGCTTCCATTTCGGAGCGTTGTGTTCCATGAGACAAGAAAGCCGAATTTGAAGCCATTCCAAACCCGGCAAGCCTGTGTTGACTAATCACCAACGGAAATGCGCAAAGGCCTTGTTTGCCTGCGCCATCTTGTGCACCTCATCGCGCTTGCGGATTGAGCTGCCCTGGCCTTGGTAGGCCTCCAGAATTTCGGTGGCCAATGCGTTCTGCACCGGCGTTCCCTTGCGGGAGTTTGCGAACTTGACCATCCAGCGCAACGCCAGCGACAACTGACGATCGCCGGCCACTTCCAACGGCACCTGGTAGGTCGCGCCACCGACGCGGCGCGCCTTCACCTCGAGGCGGGGCTTCGCGTTGTCCACCGCGCGCTTCAGAATCTCCAGCGGATCGGAGTCCGGATTCTTCGCGGAAATCTTGTCGATCGCATCATATACAATGCGTTGGGCGAGGCTTTTCTTGCCCTTCTTCATCACCGTGTTCACCAATGTGGACACTAGGGTGCTGTGGAACTTCGGGTCCGGGGTGACTGGCCTTCTGACTGCTCGACGACGTCTTGACATGATAAAAAGAGGGTTAAGCCGAAATCAGTTCTTGGTATTCTTCTTCGCGTCCTTCGGCCGCTTCACGCCATACTTGGAACGACTCACGCGACGCTTCTCGACGCCGGCGGCGTCCAACGCCCCGCGCACCACGTGGTAGCGCACGCCAGGCAGATCCTTCACACGCCCGCCGCGCACCAAAACGATCGAGTGCTCCTGCAGGTTGTGGCCTTCATCCGGGATGTAGGCGATGACCTCCTGCTTGTTGGTCAAACGCACCTTGCAGACCTTGCGCATGGCCGAGTTCGGCTTCTTCGGCGTCCGAGTCATGACCTGCAGGCAGACCCCGCGCCGAAACGGCGAGGCGTCGAGCGCCGGCGCGGTCGACTTGCCCTTGATCTTCTTGCGTCCCTTGCGGACCAATTGATTGATAGTCGGCATAAGCTGTCGTGTATCAGTGCGTTAAACGTTAAACGCGTTAAAAACCGCCCTTTCCAGAGAAAGGGAGCGCGGACACTGCCAGAGGCGGCATCCCGGTTCAAACAAAATCTATCTATTTTTTTGAACGTTCATCGGGAGGACCCAATGAGGGAGGCCCAGCCCACCAACGTTCCGCTTTCCCTTGTAGATAAGGGACCCCTTTCCGGCGCGCTTCGCGTGAATCCAGAAGGCTTCCGAGCCGGCTAAAGCCGACGCTCCTGAATGCCACACGCGGGGAAAAGGAGCGCGGAATGTATCAACTTGATTTTGCCCGGCAAACTTTTTTTGAAATTTTTTTTCCGACGCGTCGTCAACGAGTCCCGCACCGATCAAAGCTCCGGTTCCCTCCCCCGAGATTTGGACTTGCTTCGCCATCGTCAAACCCCGATCAAAGCGCCCGCTTTATATGAACATTATTGATGAACTGCGTTGGCGTGGGTTGTTCTCGGACTGCACGGACGAAACCGGACTGGGCAAACTGCTGGACTCCAAGTCGGTGACCCTCTATTGCGGTTTTGACCCCACGGCTGACAGCTTGCACGTCGGCAATCTCGTGCCGCTGCTGGCGTTGCGACGTTTCCAGAATGCCGGGCATCGGCCGATCGCGGTGGCGGGAGGGGCGACCGGCATGATAGGCGACCCCAGCGGCAAGTCAGCCGAGCGCACATTGCTCACCCGGGAGAAGCTCTCCGGCAATATCGAGGCGGTCAAAGACCAACTCGCGCGCCTGCTGGACTTCGAAACCGAGGGCAACCCTGCCCTGCTGCTGGACAACGCATCCTGGACGGCCGAAGTCAGCTACCTGGATTTCCTGCGCGACATCGGCAAATCCTTCACGGTGAACATGATGGTCGCCAAGGAGAGTGTGCGGGCCCGCATGAACGACCGCGAGGTCGGCATCAGCTACACCGAGTTCAGCTACATGCTGCTGCAGGCCTTCGATTTCTACAAACTGCGCGAGCAACACGACTGCGAGCTGCAGATCGGAGGCAGCGATCAATGGGGAAACATCACGGCCGGCATGGACCTCACCCGCAAGAAACTGGGGAGCTCCGTGTATGGTCTGACGCTGCCGTTGATCACCAACGCGGACGGCTCCAAGTTCGGCAAATCGGTTGAAGGCGCGGTCTGGTTGGATCCGCAAAAGACCAGCCCCTACAAGTTCTACCAGTTCTGGATCAACACCGACGACCGGGACGTCATCAAATACCTGCGTTATTTCACCTTCCTCGACGAGGCGTCGATCAACGACCTGGCCGCCCGGCACGAGGCCGATCCCGCAGCGCGAGAGGCGCATCGGGCGCTGGCCAAGGAAATGACGGATCTGATCCATGGCGAGACCGCGACCGCGGAGGCGGTGGCGACCAGTCAAAGCCTGTTCAGCAAGGGCGGCAACGAGGTGACAGCCGCCATGCTGGAGGAAATTCAGGAAACCGCGCCTTCACTGGAGCTCGACAAGTCAGAGCTCGGCGGCGACGGCATGGGGCTCATAGACCTGCTGGCGCAGACCGAACTGTTCAAATCCAAGGGCGAGGCGCGACGCGCCATCCAGGGCAACGGGATCAGCGTCAACAACGTCAAGGAGCCGGATATCGAACGACGCCTCACCGAGACGGACCTGTTGTTCGACAAGCACATCCTCTTGAAAAAGGGCAAGAAGAACTACGTCGTCGTCACGGCGACCTGACCCCGACCGCAATTGGGACGATTCGCAGCAGAGCCAACACCATGAGAAGCAGAAACATCTTCAAGAAGGCCCTCGCGTGCGGGTTGGCCGCGCTCGCCCTCACCGCTGCCGCCAACGAGGCGGACATTGTCGCCGAAGCTTTCGATCGGGACGAACTCGGCAAGAAGTGGCACATCAACAACGGCGAATGGAAGATTGTCGATGGAGCTTTGCGCATCAAGGAACTCAAGGCCGACAAGCACGCCGCCTCGGGACGCTGGCTGGTCCCCTCTCAGGACGCAGCCTACTCGCTCCGCTTTCGGTTAAGCGAGAACTGCCGGGCGTTCCACGTCGGCTTTGATCCCGCGCGCGGCGAACTGAAGAAGAAGGGCCACCTCTACTCGGTCATCATCACGCCGACGACCTGGCGCATCATGAAGCACGTCGACAAGTCCAACCCCAAGCAGGATCCCAACCAGGTTCTCGCCTCCGCCCCGGCGGCGTTCAAGGCCGGAGCCTGGTATTCCCTGAAGATCCTGGGCCGGGGAGACCGCGTGACCGCCAGCATCGAGGGCATCGGCGAACTGACAGCCTCGCACCCCACTTTCCACGTCAAGAAGCCGACGCTGGTCTTCCGCTGCGTCGGCGACCATGTCGAAATTGACGATGTGACGGTCACCCGCCCGTAGGACTTTCCTGCGCCCCGCCACAATCCGGCGCCAATCTCACTTCTCCGGCTGAACCGTGGCTCCTTGGGAAACATCCGCCTGCCAAGCCTTGATGGCGGCCTTCATGGCGGCGACGCGCTGGGGAAACTTGTCCGCCAGGTTGCGGCGTTCCTCCGGATCCTTACGAAGGTCGAACAAGGCCAGTTTCTCGCGCCCATCCGCCGGGCGGTCCCAGTCGATGTTCGGCCCCGCCGAATTCGAACGAACCTTCGGAGGCTTGCCGCCATTGAGAATCAGTTTCCAATCCCCGTCCCTCATGCTCACCGCCTGATTGTACTCCCAGAAGAGCCTGCGCGCGCCCAGCCGTTTTTCCCCGAACAGCAAGGACGCCAAGCTGACGCCATCCAAGCGCAGTCCTTTCGGCGGTTTTGCGCCGGCAATCTCCAACAAGGTCGGCATGACATCGATGGTGAATGCGAGTTGATCCGTCTCAGTGCCGGGCCGGATCTTTCCCGGCCACCACGCAATGCCCGGCACGCGATGGCCTCCCTCCCACAACGAACCTTTCTGTCCGTAGAGTCCGCCACATGATCCCGGGCCGGTCGCGCCGTTGTCGGAGAAAAACATGACAAAGGTGTTCCGTCCCTGCCCGCCTTCCCGCACGGCCTCCATCACCTCGCCAAGCCCCTTGTCCATCTCGACCATCATCTCGCGATAGGCGCGGGCGGCGTGTTTCGGCTCGCGGTGGTTGTAGATGAGTTTGCTTTCGCCCTCCCGGCGCACCGGCGGATCATTCGGCCCCTGATAGGGGTCGTGCGGCGCCTCGTGCGCAAGGTAGAGGCAGTAGGGCTTCTTCCGGTTCGCGCGAATGAACTCCACGGCGTGCTTCGTGATCAGGCGCGTCGTGTAGCCTTCCTCCCGGTTGTGCTCATTCTGATGCCACCAATCGAAAACGCCAGCGCCATCAATGTGCGCATGAAAATCCACATTCCCGCTCACGTAGCCGACAAAACGGTCAAAGCCCTGATAGGTCGGGTTGTAGCGCTCCTGATAGCCCAGGTGCCACTTGCCGAACACGCCGGTCGCATAGCCGCGCTGCTTCAGAAGCTCGGCAAAGGTGACTTCCTGCAGTTGCAGGCCGTGATGCCGATTGCGGTTGAATGGCGCATAAATCACGCCCGGGACGCCGGCGCGTTGTTGATAACGCCCCGTCAACAACCCAGCGCGGGTCGGAGAACAGACCGGACCACTCGAATGAAAATCCGTGAACCGCATCCCCTCGCGCGCCAAACGATCGATGTTGGGTGTGGGGAAATCCTTGCCGCCATAGCATCCCGCGTCCCCGAAGCCCATGTCGTCGGTCATGACAACGATCAGGTTGGGACGCCGTGCGGCCTGGGCCGGAAAAAGCAATCCGAAGAAAAGGCCAACGACGGCGAAGGCGCATGCAGTCCGTTTCATGCCCTCTACGCTATACGAGTGGAGCCCGGGGCCGAAGCGCGAAACTCAGGGATTGAGCCGGGCGGAGGCCAACCTCTGCAGGCGCGAAGCCGGGTCCTTCAAACGTTCGGAATTCCCGGCGGCCGCCCGGTCGCTTCTCAGGCGCCCCCCAACGCCGCCCGGATCTCCTTGTCATACTTTTCGCAATCCCCCGAGTCCAAGGCGCTGTAGTTGTAGTTTCTGAAGCGGTTGGCCTGCTTGGCAAAGTAGTTCCTCGCTTCCTCCTTGGTCAGGAAGGCGTATTCCTTGCTCACGACCAACTTCACCATTCGAAAGCTGCGCAACTGCCTCTCAATCGGCGTCGAAACATCAACGTCGTCAAACGCGTCCTGCTGCAGATAGACCATGTCGACGAAGTCCGCCTTCAGCCAGAGGACGAAATCCTCCAGACTGACGCCCTCCTCGCCGGTGACCTGCATCATCTGCCGGATGGCGTCGCCCTGCTTCAGGAGTTCGATCATCCATTCCACATCCTCGTTCCAGTCCTCATCCACATTCTGACGGAACCAATCGCCCAACTGAGCGCGGTACCGCGACCAGGAAATCAACGGGTCGATCGCAGGATAGCATCGGCGGTACGCCCGGTCCGAGGAAAGCCCGAGGAAGGTCTTGACCGTTCCCAGGGTCGCCTGCGTCACCGGCTCATCAAAATTGCCGCCCGCCGGGGAAACCGTTCCTATCAGGGTCAGGCTCCCCGTAGCCCCCTGAACCGATTCGATCAGGCCAGCGCGCTCGTAGACGTTCTTGATGGCGGAATCCAGGTAGGCCGGAAACGCCTCCTCTCCTGGAATCTCCTCCATTCGCCCGGAGGTCTCCCGCATGGACTGCGCCCAGCGCGAAGTGGAATCCGCGATCAGCAGGACATCGTTCCCCATCTGACGATAATACTCGGCGATGGTGATGCCGGTGTAGATGGAGGACTCGCGCGCGGCGACCGGCATGGCGGAGGTGTTGCAGATGATGACGGTCCGGTCCATGAGGGATCCGCCCGTCCGCGGATCGCGCGTTTCTGGAAACTGGGTAATGGTCTCGACCACTTCCCCGGCGCGCTCGCCGCAGGCCACCACGACCACCACGTCAATGGCGGCGTACCGCGCGATCAAGCTTTGCAACACGGTCTTGCCGGCTCCAAACGGCCCGGGAATACACGCGGTTCCGCCCTTGGCGATGGGAAAGAAGGTGTCGATGATCCGGATCGACGACGGCATCAACTCGGAGGGGTAAAGCCGGTGAACGACCCGGTCCCGCAGCATGCGGGAGGGAACCGGCACACGCACGGGCCAACGCTGCCGCAGCGCCACCTCATACTCACTGCCGTCATCGCGACGAATGCGCGCGATCGGATGCTCCGCCGCATAATGGCCGCTACGGATCCAGATGACCTCACCGGCCTTCGTCTCGCCGAACGGGGCCATGACCTTGTGGGTCAACGGCCCCTCCGGAACGGTCCCCAGGGTCTGACCGGCGACAACGCGGTCCCCGATCGCCACGGTCGGCGTGAACGGCCATTGTCGATTGGGATCCAGCGCGGGAACCGTCGCGCCCCGCGGCAGGAAGAACCCGTATTGGGCGGCAATCTCCTCCAAGGGATTCTGCAGTCCGTCGAACACACGCCCCAGCAACCCCGGCCCCAGGTCGACGGACAGCATCTCGCCGGTCATCTCGACCTCCGTCCCGACCGTGACGCCGCGCGTATCTTCAAACACCTGCATGTCGGCGGAGCCCCCCCGAATCCGAAGGGCTTCCGCCATCAACCGCTGTTCGCCGAGCCGGACAAAACCGACTTCGTTCTTTCGAATTGCTCCCCCGGAAAACTCGATTTCGACCAGGTTCTCCCGCACGGCGCTCACGACGGCCTTGGTTGGATTGGGTGACTCCATGTTCAGTTGCGTTTGGTTTCAGGAAACATTACCGCATGGGAGCCCAGGGCCTCGGAGGCCAGCCCCTCAATCCGGGCCCGGGCCGCGCTGGCATTGTTGAGCGTCCAGCGCTGCACGATGTCCCACTTGAAAAGGTAGGCGAGAATCTCCTCCAGGCCGAAGGCGTGCGTTTCCGAGATCTCGTTCAACTGACGCCAGACCTTCTCCATCAACATCTTCTCGAGATCAAGCGACCGGCCCGCCTCCAACAACCGACGGGCCTCGGGCAACCAGGGATAGACCGCCTGCAACTGGAAATCCGGATGCTCCCAACGCCGCTCGATGGCGGCCGCCCAGGTTCCGGCGCCCCACGGCTTCGGCGGCCGACCAAGCCCGCGCGCGCGATGCCTCATGGCGGCAAAGATCGTCCGCATGTCCATGCGGTAGCGCATGGTTCGCTTCAATGTTTCCGGCAAATCCAACGCTTCGAGCCGGGCAAAGTATTCGATCACCTCCTTGTCCGTTCTCGTTGCGGGCTGCCGCTGCCACGCGATGAATCCCTCGGCTTGATCGACAATCCTTCGGTCATCGTCCTCAAGCATCTTCAAGCGTCCATCCAGGCGTTCCCGGTTGATCGGCGGGCGCTCCGCCGTGGCGAAATGCGGCAACGCCGGCAAGCTGGCGATCAACGTGAAGTATTTTCGGGTCAGGCGCATGAGCCCTTCGTGTGTGGAGGTTTTCTGAAAACACGATGCAGGCCCCGGCCCTCAAACAGGCCGACGCCGCGGCGGTCGTTCCCGCCGAAAATGCTGGGTCCGGGCATGTTCATCCGCCCTCAACAAAGCTCATAATCCCACGCCTTCCGCCACCGCCCGAAAACGCGGCAGCAATCGTTCCAACAGCAGATCGGAGACCGCATCATCCGTGAGATCGATCTCCATGTCCTCCCCCCGCAACCGGATGCGTATCCCCGCGCGCCCCTCCTGCGTCGTTTTCAATTCAACGCCCTCGCGAAGAATCTCGCTGGAAATGGAGTGCACGAGCTCCAGCAAACGCCCGTCCTCCCCCGTCGTGTCAGGCGTCAGGATCTCGAGCGGTTGCTCCTCGCCCAGTTCCTCCCGAACCCGCCCCGCGACCGAGAGAATCATCCGGCGCAACAGTTCGGGATCGGACATCTCCCGGGTGACCAACCGCCGCAACTGGACGGAAAACAACGCCATGATCTGCGCCTTGAGCTTCAGCTCCGTGTCACGAATGGCGACCTTCAACGCGGCTTTCGCGGCGGCCGATTCCTCGGCGATGGCCTGGCTCGTCTCGGCGCGAATCCGGTCGGCTTCCATCTGCGCCGCCCGCACCATCTCCGCCGCCCGTTGCTCCGCCGCGCGGATGATGCGGGCCGCCTCGTCGCGGCCGCCCTCCACGCCCTCCGCCCGAAGCTGATCAATCAGCTCCTGCACGCCGTGGGATTGTTCCGTGATGTCATCCATGCCTCAGCCCTCCGGCAATCTGCCGACCAGAATCAATGCGAACACAAACACAAAAACGGCGAAACCTTCCACCACGGCGGCGGGCGCCACGGAAAGACCGAAGATCTCCGGCTTGTTCTTCGACGCGTTGATGGACGACGCGCAACAGTAGCCCTGGTAAATGGCGCTGAACATCATGGCGATGCCGGACAGCAGCCCGATCGCCAGCAACCCCGGGGCATTCTCCACGGTCACCACGCGATTCAGGGTCAGCATGACCACGATTCCGTAGATGGTCTGCGACGACGGCATGGCCGAGACGCCGACGAACCGCCCATGTCCGCTCTCCGTTTCCAACAGCGCGCCGCAAGCCGCCTGGCCCGCGCGCGCGCAGCCAATGATGCTTCCAATTGCGCCCAGCGCCAGCGGCGCGAATATGCCGATCCATCCGGTTGTCAGGGTGAAGGATTCCATAGTCTTTTTTCCTTTCGTTCGAACGCTCGAAAGGGCTTCCCCTCTTCGGTGACGCTCCAGTTGAAGAATTCAATGAAATTGAGCCGCAGGCCATGCACGAACCCGCTGACGATCCCCAGAGCAAAATTGAGCGCATGCCCCAGGAGCAGGACGAGCAACGCAAACAATTGCCCGAGCCCGGGCACGGAATCGCGCACTCCGGTCGCGAGGTTGTTGAACGCCAGGGCCAGCGAGGCGCTGGCCAGCCCCAGCGCGAACAATCGGAGGTAACTCAACACGTCGCCAAATGCGTTGGTCACGCGCGTCAAGGCCAGCAGACCGCGCAGCGCCCGTTTGCCCCAAGAGAACTGCGGCGCCGAGAACAGCAGCACCCGGAGGGCCCCGATTCCCATGACCACATAGCCGGCCCCAGCCGCCGACGCCGAACCGCCCGGGCCGGCTCCATGGGCCGCCCAAAGCGCGACCGCGCCCAGCATGATCAGGATCCACCCACACGGCGCCAGCGCCGCCGCCGAATTCCTGCGCCGCCACGCATCGGCCAGGTGCGCCAGGATCAGGTGAACGATTCCCACCCCAATCGAGAGGCGCATCATCGTCCCATAGTCTTGCAGGTCCAGAGCAACCAACCCCGCAAGGGGCGTCCCCGCTTCGGGCGCCACGCCAAAATAGCTGCCGACCAAGCCACCCCACAGGAGGCTCGCCGCCACCATGGTCGCAAACAAGGGCCGCAGCCTGAGCCCGGAATCAGACCTGCCCAATCGCCGCCAGAACATCGCCAATCCCAAAGCCAGCACGGCGGCATAGCCGGCGTCCGACAGAATCATCGAGAAGAAAATCGAGAACGAGAAAAAGACCACACTGGACGGATCCCAGACCCAGTAGCCCGGCGTCATGTAAAAGGAGGTCAGACTCTGCCCCCCTCGCAGCATCGGAGGATTGTCCAGAAACGTCGGAGGCTCCTCATCCGAAGCGGGCTCGGCGAAGGTCAAGGCCAACCGGCGACGCTCCGCAAAATCCCGCAGATCCGCCTCCTGATCCTGAGGCGTCCAGCCCTGGATCGCAAAGAGCGGATCCTGATCCAGGGTCCGCCCCCGGACCTGATTCAGTTCATGCAGGTCGGCCAGTCGATCCAGGCTCTGGGCAAACAAATCACACCACCGGGTCAACCCGGCGCGCCGCGCGCGCAGATCTTCCAGTTCCAACTCCACTTCCTCCAACCGGCGTTCCAGTTCCGACAAGGACCGGTCGCCAATGTGAATGCGCTCCACCGGCATGCCTTCCGGCTCCAGATCGGACAACACGACCACATGGCAGTGCCGGTTGTCGCGACGGACAACCTTCCAAGCCAGATCCGTTCTGCGCACGCGATCCATCTGGTAGTGCGGAACCAGGTAGAACCACAACCGCAGCCGGGCGGGATCGTCCAGGGGGCGGAATTGAAACTCGCCCCAAGGCTGCACATCCGCAATGCGCCGGTTCAAGGAATCCTTCTCGTCCTCCAACTCCGCAATCGCGGCCTTCACGGTCAATGTCTCCAACTCCACGGCGACCGGGTCGAACCCCGCGGACTGGTGCGATTGCCTCCGCCGATGTCGACACGTCAGGAGAAAGGCCAATGCCTCGCGCGCCGACCGGGTGGGCCCTTCCCCGGGCGCCGCCGTCTTCTTCTTTGCGAGATCGACCACATGCATGCAGCCCAGGCTCTGCAGGTCTTCCAAAACTCCGTCCTTGGCGGCGATCGGCCCGTAGATGGTGGTCTTGACCAGTCGCACGATGCTCATGCAACCTCCTCCTCCTGCGGCATCCGCCGACGATGACGCGCCTTGGAAATCTTCGATTGCACGACGGCGGCCCGCTCCGCATCGGCGAGGAAGATCCGGATCCGCCGGATATTGTCGCGGGCCGTCGGTATCAGCATCTTCTCAAACAGGTTCACCCTTTGAGTGATTCGTTTGACCGCGAACGACAGTCGCTTCACCCGTTCTTCCTCGACCTGCGCCGCAATGCGCCGCTCCACAATTTCCCTCGCCTGGCGCAGGGCAACGTCCACCCAGTGCGGTTTGGCCAATCGTGAATAATCCGCAATCCGGCATTCGATTCGTTCCAGAACGGGCAGTCTGGCTCCCAGCAGGTTTTCTTCGCCCAGTTCCACGGCTTCGATCCGGAGCATGCCATCCAGGTCCACGCCGGTGTTGGCCAGCATCGGCGTCTGGCGCGCGGATTCAGAAATGCGCCTCTCGAGTTCGGCCGCCCCTTCGTCCAATCGATTCCGGGCCTGAGCCAGGGCTCCGATCAGTTGCCGTCGCTTGAGGTCGAGCGACGGCAGCACGCGCTCGTAGAGACGCAGTTGCTCGCGCTCCTTCTGCAGGGCTCCCTTGTTGCGCGCGATCCTGCTCATCCTGCGGCTTCTCCTTTCTTCGGAAAGAACCGGTCGATCAACGCCTGCTTGATCAACGTTTCATGCGGTTCGAAGCATTCGGCCAGCGTGGTCCAACACAAATCCAAAGCCTCCGTCAGGGGCATGGACACCCGAATATCCATGAATCGCCGCCGGAACAGGTCGCCGAACTTGAGCAGTTTCTGGTCGAATTCCGAGAGATCGAAGGCCATGGCGCGTTTGCGTTCGGCGTCGGAGGCCCCGGCATAAAGCCGGATCATCGCGTTCATGATCTGTGCATGATCTTCGCGGGTGGTCTTGCCGACAACCTGCTGCTTGAGGCGGGATAGTGAACCAAAGGGGTCGATCACGCCGTCATGAAGGTAGAACTGACCCTCGGTGATGTAGCCGGTGTTGTCCGGCACGGGATGCGTGACATCGTTGCCGGGCATGGTCGTGACCGTCAGGATCGTCACCGACCCGCTGCCCTTGAAATCACAGGCCTTCTCGTAGCGCGACGCCAACTGCGTGTAGAGGTCGCCCAAATGTCCCCGCGTGGCGGGAATATGCTCCAGCGAAATCCCGATCTCCTTCATCGCGTCCGCATAGGCCGTCATGTCCGAGAGCAGAACCAGCACGCGCTTGCCCTCCTCCACGGCAAACCGCTCGGCCACCGCCAAGGCCATGTCCGGAACCATCAATCGCTCCACAATCGGATCCGACGCCTGGTTCACAAACATCACCGTCCGATGAAAAACACCATGATCCTCGAACGAACGTTGAAAAAAGTGAAAATCATCGAACACCAACCCCAGTCCGCCAAACACCACGATATCCGCCTCCGCCTGAAAGCCGATCCGAGCCAGCAGTTCGTTGTAGGGCTCGCCGGCGACAGAGAAAATCGGGATTTTCTGGCTTTCAACGAGGCTGTTGAAAAGGTCGATCATGGGAACCTTGGTGTGAATCATCTTCTGCGGCATGATGCGCATCATGGGATTCACCGGAGGACCGCCCACCTCGATCTGCGGATCCATCGAAAGGTCGGGACCGCCGTCCACCATCTCACCCGAACCGCGGAAAACGCGCCCAAGCACATTCTGCGAGTAGGTTACCTTCAGGGGACTGCCCAGAAAGCGCACCGACGCCCCGGTGGACAGCCCCTTGCTGCCCGCGAAAACCTGCAGGCTGACCAGGTCGTGATCCAACTCCACCACCCGGGCCAAGGAGGTCTGTCCGTCAACGTTCTCAACCCTGGCCAGAGAGCCAAAGGCAACACCCTTGGCCCGCACGCAAATGGTGTCGCCGACAATATCGATGATACGCGTATGCCGGACCAATGAACGCGGGGCAAGGGACACAGGATTCTCAGCCATCGGACTGCATGGTCGCCCGATTCAACCGATTCGGGCTAT
>CAZFLK010000158.1:0-13464 GCA_964519245.1 uncultured Verrucomicrobiota bacterium | reverse complement strand
ACCAAGGCTCACCGTCGCCTCGGCGATCAGGTTCCTTAGCTCCTTCACCTGCTCAAACTGCTGCCGACGCATTTCCCGGTCGGCATCTTCGGCCGCCAACCGTTGGCGCTCAATGTCGAGGCGCTGCTTCTCGATTTTGGCTCGGTTCTTCTCGATGCGGTTTTGCTTTTCCAAGGCAACCGTCTGGTTACGCAAGGCCGCCGCATGCTCCTTCTGCTGCTCAATCTGGCGGTTCCTTTGATTGATCGCGGAAAGATGCCCCACGAAGTTCACCTGCCCCTGATGCTCTTCCATCCAATCGCTGATTTCGCTCATGATGCAATGGTATCAAAAATCAAACTTGATGACCAGAAAACGGTCGGTCGTTGCAGGGTTACCCAAACCTGCGCAATTCTTAAAAGCGGCTCTGTGAACGCCGGTCCAAAAGTGCGGCGCGGGGCGGACCCGGCACGGGCGGACGCAGATGAAGAATGCTCTGCCCTCTTAACCATTGAACGAAGAACTCCTGCACCAAAGACTGACTGCGCCAACGACCGATCACCTCAGATTTAGGGGACAATTAGGGGAACAGCTTGCCCGGGATGACCCCGGATTGCACAGCAATGCGCAAAATGCAGAAAGTGCATTTAGGTCAATAAAAACGGTATTTTTTGAGTGGGAAAAGTGGAGCGGGTGAAGGGAATCGAACCCTCGTGTCAAGCTTGGGAACTTCAGGGCATTTCGAGCCGAATGCGGAAAACAACTGACATTTAGTGGAAAAAATCACCCAGAATCGCCCCGATTTGCGCTGTATTGCACGCGAAACAGATTTCCTCCAAAAACAAGAAAACCCCCGATTTTTCGGGGGTTTTCTATGTTCAAATTGGTTGCGGGGATAGGATTCGAACCTATGACCTTCAGGTTATGAGCCTGACGAGCTACCGGGCTGCTCCACCCCGCGGTGAGGAACGAGGAACGTGCATCATCCGAACCATTGTGACAAGCAGGAAACAGATCTTTTTTTAGGCCTTGGCGGCGGGACGGCTTCTTTTCCGTGTGTTCCGTGTATTCAGCAGTTAAAACATCTTCATGAATCCCAAGCCCTACAGCGCCTTGACTCGACGCGGATTCCTCGCTTCCTCCGCTTTGGCCGCGGCGTCCTCAGCCTTTGCGGCATCTCCGCCAATCCGCCATCCCCGCGCCACTTCCGGCGATTCAGTAGTGGAACCCGACTGGGCTGAGCGCCTCACCATCACCGTCGGCAACCGCAACGGCGATCTCATCGGCTCCAATGAGAAGGTTCTGCAGGCTGCCGTGGACTGGGTCGCCCGTATGGGCGGCGGCACGGTGAGAGTGCTTCCCGGCGTCTTCCGTCTTCGCAACGCCGTCCATCTCGCGTCCAAGGTTCGCCTGCTCGGATCCGGCTCTGACAGCGTCCTGATAAAGGAACCCTCGGTCACGACCAAGCTCGCGGCCGACAGCGATTGGTTCGACCAGGAGATCACCCTGAAGGACGCCTCCGGCTTCCAGGTCGGCGACGGAATCTGCCTGCAGACAAAGAACCCTCATCACGGCGGCAAGGATGTCTACAAGGGGACGCTCATCGCCCGCTCCGGCAATCGCTTCAAACTCAGCAAGGCGCTCCGCAAGAACTTCTGGCTCATGGGCGACAGCCAGATCGCCACGCTGTTCCCGATCTTGAACTGCGAGTTCGTCGAGGACGTCGTGATCGAGAACATCACTTTGGACGGCAACAAGGCGCAGAATGAGAACCTCAACGGCAACTACGCAGGCGGCATTTTCGCGCAGGACTGCAGCCGGCTCACCTTCCGCGGCGTCACCTCGCGCAACTACGACGGCGACGGCATGAGCTGGCAAATCTGCCATGACGTGCGCGTCGAAGGCTGCCATTCCCACGACAACACCGGGCTCGGCCTGCATCCAGGCTCCGGCTCGCAACGCCCGGTCATGCGGAACAATCGGCTCGAACGGAACAACATCGGCATCTTCTTCTGCTGGGGCGTTCGCAACGGCATCGCCGAGCAAAACAAGTGCCTCGAGAACCGCAGCTACGGCGTCTCCATCGGACACCGCGACACCGACAACCTGATCCGCGACAACGACATCCTCCGCAGCGGCAGGACCGGCGTGCTCTTCCGCCCCGAACGCGGCAAGGACTTCGCGCCCCACCGCAACCTCGTGGAAAACAACCGCATCATCGACAGCGGCAAGTCCGACGGAATCGGCGTCGATGTGCAGGGGCAGGTCGAATCGATCACCCTGCTGAAGAACGACATCAGGGAAACGCGCGAACCGGCCGCGCGGACGGGCATCCGCATCGGCCCGGAAACCCGGGACGTGAAGCTGATCGAGAACCGCATCCATGGGTTCGCGACATCCGTCCGGGAGAAGAAGTGAGGTCCGGAACATCCGGGCGTTTCGCATTCGGGAAAGGGCGTCTGACGCGGATCACCTCGGTCGGATGAGCGGACCGCAGCCGCGCGTTGCCCCTGATTTCGAGCCCCGAGGCTTGGGTATTCCCAAGATGTTTTCTAGACTGACGCCTCACATGCCCCCCGATCCCCCGCTTCCCAAATCCAGCCGCCGCGACTTCATACGGTTTTCGACCGGCGCGGGCGCGGCGTTCGCGCTTAGCCTGTCGCCCGCGGCGCGCAGTGCATCCGCAAAGACCAGCAGCGACGCGCTGCCCCGTTCCACACCGGAGGAAAATGGCATTGCGAGCCGGCATATCCTGGCGTTCGTCGAGGCCATGGCCGACAACGGTCACGAACTGCACAGCCTGATGGTATTGCGCCACGGAAGCGTGATCGCCGAGGGGTGGCCCGAGCCCTACGGCCCGGCTTTGAATCACTCGATGTATTCCCTGAGCAAGAGCTTCACCTCGGCCGCCGTCGGTTTCGCCGTCACGGAAGGAGCGCTCCAGGTGACGGACAGGGTCGCGGAATTTTTCCCTGACCGCGCGCCCGTCAAGATCAGCGAACGACTGGCCCGGCTCAATGTCGGGCATCTTCTCACCATGTCCGCGGGCATGGCCCGGACCGCGACCGGCGCCACCGTGAAGGAGCGCGACTGGGCCAGGGCCTTCCTCGCACAGCCGCTCGAACACGAGCCGGGGACGGTCTTCAACTACAACACCGCCGCGACTTACATGCTTTCGGCCATTGTCCAAAAGGTCTCCGGACTGGGATTGATCGACTTCCTCAAGCCCCGGCTTTTCGACCGGATCGGCATCAAGGGAGCGACCTGGGACGAATGTCCCATGGGGGTGGCCAAGGGCGGATTTGGCCTGAACATCAACACCGAGGGCCTCGCCCGATTCGGCCAACTGCATTTGCAGAACGGGCGCTGGAACGGGGAGCGGATCCTCCCGAAATCCTGGGTGAAGGCGGCGACCTCCAAACAGATTCAACAGGGAGCTGACTCCAACAAGAACCCCGACTGGCAGCAGGGCTACGGTTACCAGTTCTGGCGCTGCCGGCACAATTGCTACCGAGGCGACGGCGCTTTCGGTCAGTTCATCATTGTGATCCCGGAAAAGGACGCCGTCATCGTCATGACCAGCGAGAGCAGGAGCATGCAGGGCGAACTGGATCTGGTCTGGAAACATCTCCTCCCCAACTTCAACTCCGATTCAGTCAGGCGCGACAAGCCCGTTTCCTTGCAGTTCCCCAAGGAGCTGAGCCGGAAGCACGTCTCCTTTCCCGAGGGATCCGACGACTTCAAGGGAACACTCAAGTGGCAGGACCGGAAACTGATCTTCCCCGACAATCCGGCGGGCATCGACTCGATGACGCTCCGGACCGCCAAGGGCTTCTTCGAGTTTGCCTTCACGAGCCAAACGCACGGAGACTGGACGTTGCGCAGCCGTTGGCATCGCTGGACCCGCGGAACGGCCCCCATGCTGACCGCGAAGTCCTGGCTGATCTCCCGCGGCAAGACCGACAACCGTGGCTGGTCCAAGGTCGCGGTTTCGCTGGCATGGCAGGACAAGGACACCGCGACCGTCATCCTCCGCTACCACGAGACGCCGCATCACGACGTCCTGACCGTCCGTTTCAGGGATTCCGGGACCTCGCTTGAAATCCACGACAGCATGAGCCTGCGACGCGACCCGAAGGCCAAACCGAAATTCAGCCTGAAGGGAACTTTCCAGTCATGAAACCCAGAATCAAACTCGCCGAAACCGACGCCCTTCCCGGCGGGACCATGGCGCTCTACGAACACGATGGAGCCTTCGTGGTGAATTTTGCCGGACAGGAACTGATGCACTCCGAGGCCGTCGCGTCCGAACAGGCGCTCGGCAGACTCGGAGTCAAACGGCTTTCCGGCGATGGCGATTCTCAGGTTCTGATCGGCGGCCTCGGCCTCGGTTTCACGCTCGCCAGCGCTTTGGACGCCTGCGGCCCGGAGACCAAGTTCGAGGTCGTGGAACTGCTGCCCGATATGGTTGATTGGAACCGAACACACCTGAAGGATCTCAATGGCGCCCGGCTGCACGACCCGCGGGTCACCGTCACGATCGACGACGCCAATCGCGTCATCCGCAAGGCGAAGCCCCAGACCTACGATGCCATCCTGCTGGATGTTGACAACGGCCCCAGCGCGATGGTCTCCGGGACCAATTCATCGCTCTATTCCATCTCGGGGCTCCGAGCCCTGAGAACCGCCGTCAAATCAGGAGGCCGAGTCGCCATCTGGTCCGCGGGAGCAGAACCGGCATTCGAGAACCGCCTCAAGCGCGAGGGCATGAAGTTCGAAAGCGTGCCGGCGTTGAAGTATCCGAAAGCCCGCCGCGCCGCCTACGTGATCTACGTCATCGATCCGCGCGGTTGACGTACCCGTAGCGCAGTTGTCTCGAAGACCAGCCGCAGCAACGTGGGCGGCAATCCATTTCGTTTGGTCGCAGAGGCGCTTGCGGTTCGAAGGCTGCTGCGTCCGGCCTCGAGCAAGGAATACAGCTACGCCGCGCTGGCCAGTGCGATTGGAGCGCCGAGCATTGCTCGGCCCGGACGCAGATCGTCAGCCAATGCCGAGCAATGCTCGGCGCTCCGATGAATCCTTCAGCAGACTGCCTTCCTGAATGGACCTTTCGCTCAAGAGGTCATCGCCCAACGGCGGCGCCATCAATCCCGCTGGGCCTGCTTTAGAACCGCGTCGCCGTTTTCCTTCATGCGCTCCAGAATCTTCGCATGCAGTTGCCGGACCGCCTGTTGTGCATCCTTGCGATCCGACTTGATCAGGTTCACCGATTCTTCCGGGTCCTGCTGCAGGTCGAACAGCTCATCCCGCTCTGGGTTCAGGAAGTCGCGCACCAGTTTCCAGCGCGAGGTGCGATAGGCGCGCATGTGGGTCTTCGACTGATGCCTGGTGCTGTATTCGCCGTAGAAGTCATCGTCCCAGGCCATCTTCCTGCCGGTGATCATCGGGACCATGTTCCGCCCTCGCAATGTCGCTCCCGCGGGAATCTCCGCGCCGGCGATGGCGGCAAAAGTCGGGAACCAATCCAGGTTGGTCACGGTGCGCCTGATCACGCTTCCGGCCTTCACCTTGCCCGGCCAGCGGATGAAGGTCGGGACCCGGATCGAGTGGTCATACATATTGGGCCGCTGCCCCCGTGGAATATTGGGATTCGTCACCGGCGGCGGCGGCTTGGTCACCCAATGTCCGTTGCCTTTGTGCCAGATGCCGTTATGGCCCATGTTGTAGCCATGGTCACTGGAGAAGATCACCACCGTGTTGTCGGCCAGCTTCAATTCATCCAAAGTCTTTAGCAGCCGTCCCATATTGCGGTCCACACTGCGCACACTGGCCAGATACTCGCGCGTCATCCGCTTGACCCGCTTGATATCGAGATTCGGATAGTCCGGGTTGGGAATCACGGTTTCATCATCGCCCAGGTCCTTGTAGGGGGCCCAATCCTCATCCGACACCGGAAGCCAACGCGTGTGCGGCGCGCGATGATGCACCGCCAGGAAGAACGGCCGGTCCTTGTTCTTTCGAATGAACTTGTCCGCGGTTTCGCCCAGGATGTCCGCGGTCAGCCCCTTGAACTTCTGCTGCTTGCCGTCCTTTTCCAGATCGGGGTCCACCGTCTTGAAGCCGCCATGCCGGTGCCCCATGAAATAGTGAAACCCAAACTTCGTCGGGTGAAACTCATCCGTCAGTCCCAAATGCCACTTCCCCACCAGACCAACGTGATAGCCCGCCTCGGCCAAGACCTTGGGAAAAGTCAGATTCTTCGGATCCAACCCCATCTCAGACTCATTGCGAGGATGCAGCCAATCGGTGATGCCCAACTCGCTGCCATATCGACTCGTCATCAGGCTCGCCCTCGATGGGCTGCAGACCGGCGTCACCGTATAGGAATTGACCAGGTTCGCCCCTTCGCGGATCAACCGATCCATGTGCGGCGTCTTCGCGTGCGGATGTCCGTGCGCCCCGACTGTCCACGACGCCTGATCGTCCGTAAAGATGAACAGGATGTTCGGCCGCTCCGACGCGCCGAACAAGTAAAGGCTGGATACCAAGAGCGCAGCCAAGGCCGAGAAGCGCACAAGCAACCAATTGGATGGACGGTTCATGATCATGCTCGAAGCCATGGGGAAATCTCGCGTTGCAACATCCCCAATCCAAACCGCAACTGGCAATCCCGGCAAGCATCATTCAAGCTCCCACCCAAATGGACGAGCAAGACGCCAGGCAATTCAACCCTCTCGCTGACAACCTCGACGGCGCCTTCGCCAACTGCCGCAGCTCCGAAGCCTTTCGCGATCTCCAGTTCGAAGGCTGCGTGTTCGACGCCTGCGATTTCACGAAGGCGGCGTTCGCAAGCTCGGCCTTCGTCGATTGTCGATTCAGCGACTGCGACCTGACCATGGCCGAGTTTCCCGATACCGCCTTCAATGGCGCGGTCTTCGAACGTTGCCGCCTGCGGGGTGTGGATTGGACACAGGTCAGCGCCGGACTGCTATCCTTGGAGTTCCACGGGTGCATCCTCGACTACGGCAACTTCGAGGGCATGAAGCTCAAAAAGACGCCGTTTCTGAAATGCTCGGCCGTGGAAACAACCTTCGCAAACAGCGACCTGCGCAAAGCCGATTTCCGGGACGCGGAGGATCTCGCGCTCAATCTCGCCGCCTGCCAGTGCGCCGGGCTGCGCCTCCGACTCGTCGACGCCCGCGGCACGCTGCAGATGCACGGCGTCAAGGTGTCTCCCTAACCGCCGCTCCTCGTCCCTGCCGGCGCCGAATCGGCGCACGACCGGCATGCGGTCGTAACCTGGTGAAAAGAGGCTCTTCCGTTTCCTACGAGAACTCACAAGTGACAGACAACACGCCCCCAAATGCAGACCTGAACGCCGCCGCCGGATTAAGCGCCGCGGCGCGACAATCCGCCGCGAAGTTTGTCGGGTCGCTCATTTTAGCTGCAGCCCTGGCATACCTGCCGGCCTATCCGGGACTGGAACCGGCCGGCCGAAGCGCCTTGTTCATTCTCTTGTTCGCCGCCGGACTCTGGATCACGGAAGCGATCCCGGCGTTCGCCGTGGCGTTGTTGGCCATCGGCCTGGAGATTGCCGTTCTTGGGCGCCCCGGCGGGGTCTTCGCGACCGAGTCCGGGCAGTGGACCATGTTTGTCGCGCCTTGGGCGAGTCCTGTCATCTGGCTGTTCTTCGGAGGCTTTGTGCTGGCGTCCGCCGCCAACCGCACCGGCTTGGACCGATGGCTGTCCCGCTGGGTCGTGGCGCGTTGCGGCGATCGCCCTCAATGGATCCTGCTGGGCGTCATGGGCATCACCTTTGTCTTTTCCATGTTCGTGTCGAATACGGCCACAACCGCGGCCATGATTGCCATGACCACCCCTTTGATTGCCTCGCTGCCACGCAAGGACCCCTTTGCCAAGGCCCTCCTGCTTGGCGTTCCGTTCGCCGCCGGCCTCGGAGGACTGGGCACCATCATCGGCAGCCCGCCCAACGCCATCGCCCATGGGGCGCTACAAGGCGCCGACAAGATCAACTTTCTTCAGTGGATGGCCTTTGGCGCGCCGCCGGCCCTGGTCCTGTTTCTCGTTGTCTGGGGCTTTCTCCTCTGGCGTTACCGCCCTGCCAGCGATCACATCGACCTCAGCGGGCTGCAGACAAGCGAGCCTATCCCCCAAATGCTTCCCCTGTGGCAGCGGGCCACCGTCATGATCACCTTTGGCATCACAGTCGGTTTGTGGATCACCGGGCCGCTCCATGGAATCCCCACCCCCGTGGTCTCATTTGTGCCAATCACCATTTTCACCATGACCAGCGTGCTGGGGACGGCTGAGATCCGCTCGCTGCAATGGGACATCCTGCTCCTGCTGACCGGCGGCTTATCTCTCGGCGTCGCAGTCTCGGAAACCGGACTCGCCGCCTGGATGGTGGATCGGCTGCCCGTTGAGACGCTGGGTCCGATCGGAATGGCCCTGGGACTGGCCTATACCTGCCTGGCCCTGTCCAACTTCATGAGCAATACGGCGGCCGCCAACATCCTGATCCCGATTGCGGCCGCGCTGGGAACTTCATCCCCGGGGCCATTCGTCATTCCATTGGCCCTCTCTGCCTCCGCGGCAATGTGCCTTCCTGTGTCCACCCCGCCCAATGCCATCGCCTTCGCGCAAGGTCGACTACAGGCCCGCGATTTCCTTCCCGGCGGCTTGCTCGTAGGTGTTCTCGCCCCCGTGATTGCGGTCTTTTGGTGCCGTTGGCTGATGGACACGACCACGCCTTGAGCCTTATCGGGAATGCAGGATCCGGCTCTCCACCACGAGTTGCAACACATCGCGCGCGCCCAGTCCCGCCTTTCGCGCGTCGGCGACAATGCGGTCCACTTCGGCCCGATCCGCCGCTTCCATTCGACGGCCGGCCCCATAGGTCAACAGCTTCTCCACAAACATCCGGGTGAATTGTTCTTCGCGTTTCAGCAACAGTTTCCTGAACTCGACCACGTCATCGAACGACTCGCCGCTCGGCAGTTCTCCCGAGGCATCAATTTCGCGTTTGCTCCCGTAGCGTCCCCGCCAGCGACCGATTGGGTCGAAGTTCTCCATCGCGAATCCGGGAGGATCGATCTTCTGATGACAGTCGTTGCAGGCCGGCGTGTCACGATGCTTCATCAACCGATCGCGCACGGTCGTCGCGCCGCGCACGTCCGGATCCAGGGGCTCTACATCGTCCGGAGGCGGAGGCGGCGGCGTCCCGAAAACATTCTCCAAAATCCAGATGCCGCGCGTCACCGGCGAGGTCTCAATGCCATTGGCCGTCACCGTCAACACACCCGCCTGCCCCAGCAACCCGCCCCGGTTCCGGTTGTTCAACGCCACCTTCCTGAACTCATAGCCCGACATTGGCTCCAATCCGTAGAACTGCGCCAGGGTCTTGTTGGCGAATGTGAAATCGGAATCCACGAAGTTCATCAGGCTCAGGTTTTCCTCCACCAGGTGTCGGGCAAACAGGCGGGACTCCCGCAACATGAGCGGACGCAGGTCCTTCTCGTAATACACGGCGAAGGCCCTCCGATCCGGAGGCATGCCGCCCAGTTCCCGCAGGTTCAACCAACTGTCCAGAAAGCCCGAGTAGAACGCCGCCGCCCGCGGGTCCGCCAGCATACGGTCGACCTGACGCTGCAAGACGGCCGTTTCATACAGTGTCCCATCCGACGCCGCAGCCAATAGTTCTGCATCAGGCAGGGTCGCCCAAAAAAAATAGGACAGGCGACTGGCGAAGGCATGCGGTGTCAGTTTCCGCCCTTGGCCCCGCTGAGATTCATCATCCAGATAGAGAAACGAAGGCGAGCACAGGGCGACCTTCAAGGCATCCTTCAACGCCTCCAGAGCATCGACTCCCGCCGCTTTCCGCCGTTGAACCACCGCCATCAGACGCGCAACTTCTTCCTCGGTGACAGGGCGTCGGAAGGCCCGGGCGGCAAAGTCGCGCAGGATCGTCTTCGTTCGTTCCGGAGCGAAGGACTGGCCTCCCAGAAGGCTCACGCGGTTGGCGGGCGGCCATTCATCATAGATCGGCCCGCGGATCTTGATCTCGTGAATCCGGATGTGCGGCAACTGCCCCTCCCGCAGCGTCTTGATGTAATGCGCGCCAAAAGGGTTGTTGCCCTTGCCTTCCTTCTTGAGCATCTGCAACCCGATCCGCGAATGCAGGCTGCGCGCCCCGGACAAGCCATTCAACCAGATGAACCGGGGCGTGTAGCCCTTGTCCAACCAGACGGTCGTCTTCCGCCATTCCGGCTCGCCATCCGGAACCTCCAACTTCGCCAGAACCTTCTCAAAGGGTTGCGGATCGTGCAGCGCGGCGTGCTTGATGTTCCCCGGGATCACCCCGAGCCACATCGGTTCGTCCGTGTCGATGTTGACCTTCGACTTCGGATGCGGATGATCGCGATTCAATCCTTGGACCAATAACTCAATCTCGTAACGCCCTTGCTGCGGGACGCCGTTATTGAACTTCAGGATCGGCGCATATTCGCCCCAGTGCCGGTCCGAATTGATGGTCTCGTGGATGCAGAGATACTTGGACTTGAACGCCATCCTATGCGCCCGGATCAATTCGGGCTGCTGCTCGAAAGGCGCTGTAAAATGCCAGTTCCGCACCTCCGGTTTTTCCGCCGGCGCAAAGGCCTTCTCCACCACTTGGTCCGCCGCGTCCAGATACCTGTCCAAAAGGAAACCCGAGGTCGTCAACACGTCGCCGATATTGTCGAAGTTGTGCGACGTCTGATCGCGGGGAAAATTCCGCGCAGGATCGAACATGTCCAAGTTGACGCCCAGAAGATCGCGAACCGTGTTGCGATACTCCCGCTGGTTCAATCGACGCAGGACCGTCTCGCCGCCGACGGATTGCGAGTTCTCACGGTATTGTTGGATCTGATTGCGCAATTGATTGATCCACCGCAGCCGCTCCTTCTCCCCCGGTTGCTCCGCCTTCTTGGGCGGCATGTCGCCATACACCAACTGATCGACAATCTCCTGCGCCAGCATCGCGGCATCGCCATCCGGCAACGGAAACGTCAACTGATCCACGCGCCGCTCGCCCTTCTGCTTGTCCGGACCGTGGCAATCGATGCAGTAGGCGTTGAGGGCTTGGGACAGATCCTTTGTCGGTTCGGCAGCCGCGCTGGCCGCAACAAATCCACTGCCGGTCAGCGTAAGGAAAACAATGCGAAGGACGGATTGGAATCCGGCGAGAATCACGCATTCGGGGTGCCGAGCATTGCTCGGCACAGATGCCTGCCCAACGCCGCTGCCGAGCAATGCTCGGCGCTCCGATCCGTGGTTGCCAGACTGCATCGCGGAAGCGTCCCCTGTTTCAAGCGACATCCAACCCGCTCAACGTCCCCTCGCTGCGGCCGAACGAATCGGTCTCGACGCCAAATCGCTGCAGCATGGACAGAAACAGGTTGCAGAGGGGCTCGCGACGTTTGGTCGGATACACCTTGTGCTCGCCAAGTCGGAACCCGGCCCCGGCCAGGATGATTGGAAGATTTGTGTTGGTGTGAGCGTTGCCATTGCCCATTCCGCTGCCGAACAAGACCATGGTGTTGTCAAACAAGGAACCTTCCTCATCCGCAGCCGACAACGCCTTGAGCTTGTCGAGAAAACGGGCGAATTGCTCGGTCTGATGGCGCTCGATCTTGAGCAACGACTTGATGGCCTCGGGCTTTTTGCCGTGGTGAGAGAGCGAGTGGTAACCGCCCTTCACATCCAGATCCCTCGTGTTGAATCCTTGGCTCGCCACCTCCAGCGTCGCCACCCGGGTCGAATTCGTCTGCAACGCCAGGGCAATCAGGTCAAACAGCGCCGGCAAATCCTGCACAATGCCCTTGTACTCCGGTTGCGGATAATCGACCGAGGGCTTCGGAATGTTCTGCCAGTTCTCCTGCTGCGCAATCCGCTTCTCCACGTCGCGCACCGAGGTCAGATACTCGTCCAACTTGTCCCGATCCCGACCATCCAAGCGGCGGGACAGGGACTTGGCGTCGTCATTCACCGCATCGAGGATCGAGCCCTTCAACTGCATCAACTCGCGCTCCCGGCGACGCACGGCGGGCGCGTCTTCGACGAACAACTTGTTGAACAATTCTTTGGGGCTGACGATCGGAGGCACCCGCGAACCCGACCGCGTCCAACTCATCCGGCAACCGCCATGCAACCCGGACTCCGAACCCACCGTGAGCGACGGAAATCGCGCGCTGGAACCGACATGCTCCGCCGCGCTTTGGTCGACGGTGATGTTGCCCTCGGGCATCGACTTCGCCTCCTCGGTTTTGACGCCGCTGAGAAAGGAATGGACCGCGAAGTGCCCGCCCTTGACGCCGTGATCGAGATTCTGAAGGACCGAGAAGCCCCCCATGTGTCCCGCCAGCGGCTCCAGCAGGTGCGGCAGATCAAAATCCCGTCCTTCCTTCCGGGGAAAGAATTCCGGCGGATACATGCCAAAGGAGTTGCCGACGCAGACCATCCGCATGCGCTCGGAAGCCGCGGGTTTGGCCTTGGCTTCGCCCAATGCATGACTCAACGAAGCCATCTGCGGCAGCGCCAGACTGACGCCGGCGGCCCGCAGAAACGTCCGACGATTGATGATTTGAACGGGAGATTGACTCATTCGCACGGATCCGACTCTAGCGCCCGGGCAGAAATTCAACCAAGGGGAAAACGACGTAAAGACCGAACTTCCAACACCAACCGAAGGGCCCCTCGTGTTCACGGGCGGCGCGCAAATCAGAGTTTGGCGTTCGCTTGGAGAACACGAACCTGACCTGGAGACCTACTCCCCGATCTCAACGCCTCTTTCCAATCAACCCCAAGGCCTTCTCCGCAAACCGCTTGCCCAAGGTCTTGTAGCCTTCGGCGGAATAGTGCAGGTCGTTGGAGATCGCCTTGCCGCGACGGTTCTTGCCGTCGTTGAGATCATCGGTGTCCACCCAGGCGAAACGCGGGTCCGATTCCGCCACCTTGACCTGGATCTCACGGATCATCGTCCAATGCGGATAACGCTTGTTCTGCAAATCAAAATCACTCAACCGACCGATCACGAAGTTTACGTCGTCGCGCCCGAGGTCCCTACTCAATTGGGCGTGCAGTCCGCGCAGGCTCTGCTCGTAGACCGGTCCCCATTGCTGTTTCGCGTCGCGCTCGCCCTGCATCCAGATGAACGTGACCGAGGCCAGCTTCTTCCCCTCGATCGCCGGCTTCACCTTGGACATCAACCGATCATAGAGATCGCCGGTCTTGGCGGGCTTCTTGCCTTCAGGCGACTTCCAATCCTTGAACCAACGCTGGATGGGCTGCCCGCCCAAAGCGTCCTGAACAACGATCACCCTGTCCTTGCCCAAGGCCTGGGAAACCGCCGGCGTGAACGCCTCATCCGGCCGATGCCCCAGCATGTTGGACTGGCCGGAGAGGATGAAGAGGTGCTTGGCCTCCGCG
>CAZFLK010000157.1:0-13531 GCA_964519245.1 uncultured Verrucomicrobiota bacterium | reverse complement strand
TCGACGCCTGGGATGGGATCGATGGAAGGCTGGGCAGTGAGCGCAGTCCGCGCTGTTCCAAGGAAGGCGAAAGAATGACCCGTGTGGCGATGGTCGCGGCGGGTTCGCGACGCTCCTCCGAGCGAACCGGGGGGCGTCGCCGCTGCGATGAGAATTCGTCGGGAGCGGTTGCGGGCGTCGCTGCCGACGAAAAGGCGAGCCCGAAGGATTCATAAGCGGGCGGCAGGTAGTCGGGCGCATCCGACCATTGCAAGGGGGCGACGCTGGATTTGGCCGCGGCGTCCCAGGCGCGTCCGGAGAATCCGCGGGGATGGGCGAGGGCGAGAACGGTGGGATCCTGGATCCCGGTGGCGTGGAGCCAATGCGCGTTGGCGCCCGGATCGAGAACCAGCGCAAGCCGCAAGCTGCCGGAATCCGGGTGTCGCGGTTCGCCTGGGGGGGCGGAGAACGTGTAGATCAGGCCGACGTGCGCCGCAAAGACGATCGCAACGGACAGCGACCACCTGCCGGGCGACCAGGAACTGGGTTGGTTGGCGGGCGGGGTCACGGAGCGGGGGCAACTCTCGGACGGGCGGCCTGGGAACCGGTACGCGTCGCCAGAACGGCCCGCCGCACGCCGGCGCGGCGGGCAAGTTCGGCGACCTGGATCAAACGCTTTTGGGAGACGGCTGCATCCGCCTGGACGACGAGGGTCGTGGAATCCCCCAAGTCCCGAACCCGGTCGGCAATGCGGGATTCAAGGTCCGCCCGACGGAGCGCCTGGTTCTCAAAGTATAGGGCGCCGCTCTCGTCGACGGCGACCACCAGAGTCGGCCCGGCAGGCCCGGGCAGTTCACCGGCGACGGGCAGTTCGATCTCGACGCCTGGATGGGACACCAGCGAGGTGTGGAGCAGGATGAATATGAGCAGGATGAAGAAGACGCCCATGAATGGCGCGGCGTCGAGCTGGCCACGGAAAATGCGGACATTTCGCGGCAGTCTCATGCGGCGTTCTCCTCGGCGGCGATGTCGGAAACCAGATTCTGGATTTCAGCCGATGATTTCTCCATGTCGAGCACGATGGAATTAACGCGACCGACGAGGTAATTGTAAGCGGCGTAGGCAAAGATCGCGACGGCCAGGCCCGTGGCGGTGCAGAGCAAGGCCTGCCAGATCCCGCCTGCCAGGGTTTCCAGGGCGGCGAATTGTCCGGCCTTTTCAAGCTCGCCGAACAGTTTGATGAATCCGAGACAGGTCCCGAACAAGCCGAGCAGCGGCGCAATCTGAGCCACGGTGGCCAGCACATTCAGGCGTTCCTCGAGGCGCGGCACCTCCATGAGTCCGGCTTCCTCCAAGGCTTCCCGGATGCCGTCCCGCCCGCGGTCGCGGCTGAGAATCGCAATTTTCACCATGCGGGCCACGGGGCCCGGCGTCGCGTCGCAGATGGAGATGGCCTCGACGACGTTGTCCCGCTTCAGGACGTTCCGCACGCCGATGAGAAACTCCGTGGAATTGATCTGCTCGCGATGGTAGTGCAAGAGGCGTTGGATGAAGACGACGAGCGCGATGGAACTGGTCAACAACAGGACCCACATGACGGGGCCGCCATTTTTCAACAATTCCAGCGAGCTCGTTACCATGGCGTTGTTATAGTTTTCCCGGCTGCGTCTTCAAAGCCGAAAAGCGTCCCGCTCTCGCGCAGAGCGTGCAGGCCGGGGAAACAGCGGCATTCAAGGGGAGCCGATCCGGTAAAAGAGGACGTCCTTGCCGATGGCGAAGGAGTCGGTGAATTGGAATGTGCCGTTCGCCTCGTTGAGGCGGCCATTGGGGACCCTCGCCCAACCGGCGGGGTTGTTCAGGTCGCTGTTGGCCTCGATGCGAAGTCGACAGGTGACATCCGTGGTGATCGTCAGGCGGGCGCGACCGTCGTCGAGCCGTTCGATGGAGTCGATGTGGGCCGGGAGGCCGCGGGAATAGCAGAAATGGAATTCGCCGACAGCGCCGTCCTTGCCTGCGATGGCGAGGAAGTATCTTTTTCCGGCCTCGGCGTTCAGGACGATGAGGCTGGCAAGGTTGCTGCCGGTGTTGTCATCGGAAACGAGCTGGGTGAGGGAGGCGTGCGATGAGCCGTCGCCTTCGTAAATGGCCATGAGGGTGTCCAGCGACCCGGCCTCCGGCGTGCGGAAATCGGCGGCTTCCGTGGTGAATGTGAAGGGGCCGCTGAACGGGGCGGTCCACTCCCACCAGACAGAGGAGCCGCCGGGACCGCCGTGGTTGCCCTCGCCGGGTTCCCTTGTCGCTCCCCGATTCGTCCAGAGAAGGGCTCCGTGGGTTCCGGACAACGGTTTTCGGTTGGCCAGGTGGTCATTGGCTCCGGAGGTGTCCAGTGACAGCGAGAGTTGGACCGTTCCTGTCTGGGGGCCGGCAAATGCCGAGCTGTCCACTGCTATCTGGTAGGTGGAACCGGAAGCGACGAAGGTCACGATCCGGCTGGTTCCGAAGCCGGTGGCGTCCTGGTCGTTGGCGGCAACCGGGGCGAGGCTTTCAAGTTGGGACCCGGTGTAGATGGCCAACACGGTGTCCATCGGCGCGCTGAACTCGGTGACGCTTCCGGCGGTGGAAACGGACAGGAGGCCGTCGGACGGCGCGGTCCACTCCCACCAGAGGGACAGACCTCCTGCATCGCCGGCATGCGCGGGTTCGGAGGGCTCGACGCTCGCTCCGGAATTGGAAACCGATGCCGTCGCGGCGATTCCGGACAACGCGGCGCGTTGGGCGAAGTCGTCATTTGCTGGAGCCGCGCACAGTTGGAGGGAGTCCACCCCAAGCAACATCAGAATCGCCAGGGCGACACAAAAGCCTGGTTGGGTGGTTGAGGACTGCATGGCCAAGAGGGAAGCGCGCCGGGCGCTATTCCGTTTCCGTTTCGGGGAGCAAGTTAGGCTCGCCGCGGACCTGCGTCAATTTCAAGCGGGCGATGGTGTGATCATCCATTGACTCGACCCGCAAGCGGAATTTGCCGATACGGACCTCATCGCCGACTTTCGCGAAGCCCCCGAGTCGATGGGTCATCCATCCACTGGTGGTGGTGATGCCTTCCTCCATGAGTTCCTTGCCGACAATCTCGGACAGGTCATGCAGGGGGCAGGAGCCGTCGAGGATCCAGCGTCGCTTGCCGACCTGCGCCACCTCGGGGGATTCCTGATCGAACTCGTCCTGAATCTGGCCGACCAGTTCCTCGAGGATGTCCTCCAGCGTGACCATGCCCACGGTGCCGCCGTATTCGTCGACGACGATGGCAAAGTGGAGTTTCTGGTCGAGCAGCAGTTTCAGGAGTGTTTCGAGGCGGCATTGTTCCGGGACGTAGACAAGATTACGAGTGACGTCGGTGAGATCGGCTCCCCGTTTGGCTTGCAGCCGTTTACGGAAGAGATCCTTGAAATGGACGACCCCAAGGGTCTGGTCGAGATTGTCATTCTCGCAGAGGGGGAGGCGGGAGAACCCGGTCGTTCCCGCGACATCGAGGCACTCCTCGATGGTGTCCTCGGTGTCCAGAGAGACGATTTCGGGCCGGGGGGTCATGACCTCCCGGACGATCCTGTTGCGGAGGGTCAGCGCATTCATGACGATATCGCGTCCGAGCGGCGTGGAGCCTTCCTGGCGTTCGTGGCTGGCGGCGAATAGCAGGCGCAGTTCTTCCTCGGAATGGTGCATCTCGGCCTCACTGGCGGCCTCGATGCCAAAGCGCCGCAACAACCAGAGCGCGGTGTGGTTCAAAGCCCAGATGAACGGATAGGAGATCTTGTAGAACCACAGCAGCGGTTGGGCTACCCAGAGCGTGGTGGGCAACGGCTTCTGGATGGCGAGCGACTTCGGGGCGAGTTCGCCGGCGACGATGTGGAGGAACGTGATGACGGAGAATCCGATGGCGAAGGAAATGGAATGCTTGAGCTCGGCGGAATCAACTCCCGCCCAATCCATGAGGGGTTCGAGAAGCTGGGCGAAGATGGGTTCGGCGAACCAGCCGAGGCCCAGGCTGGCAAGCGTGATTCCGAGTTGGGTGGCGCTCAGGGCCGCGTCCAGATTGTTGATGAGGCGCAGGCCAACCTCGGCTCGTCGGTTGCCCTGATGGATCAGCGTCACCAACTGAGTTTCGCGAATCTTGACGATGGCAAACTCGGCCGCGACAAAAAAACCGTTCAGCAGCACCAATCCCGCCACCAGCGTCAGCCCGATGAACATGTCGATGACGTAATCGCCGGTCATGGGCATCACAGGCTGACCTCGCCGAAGACCGCGCGGAGAATGTCCTGCAGGCTGACGACGCCGATTTCGCGGCGATGGCGGTCCAGGACGACGGCGAGTCGTTGACCTTTGTCCTGCATGCGTCGCATGGCCTTGTCCAGCGGGAGATCCTCGTCCAGATAAATGGCGGAGCGCACGTAGTGCGCCACTGATTTCCCTTCGTCGAAATTGCCCTCATAGAGCAGGCTCTTGAGATTGAGTAGGCCGACGATGCGGCGTGGTTCCCGGGTTTGGTTCCAAACCGGGAACCGCGTGAGTTTGTGTTCGCGGGCGAGGTCGAGCGCCTCCTTCATGCTGTCCTGGAGTTGCAGGCATCGGGCCAGGCCGATCGGGGTGGAGGCCTGGCGCACGGTCTTGTTTTGCATATCCATGACCTTGTTGATCATGCCGCGCTCGACGGAAGTCAGGCCGGCTGCGCTTTCGTTCATCACCTGCCTCAGTTCCGTTCGGCTGCGGAACAGATGGCCGGTGTATTCCTTGTCGCCGGTGATGGCAAGCAGTGCGTCGGCGAAGAGGCCGACGATCCAGACGACGGGGCGGAGGGCGAGGCGGATGAAGCGAAAGGGCCGCGCAACCGCCATGCAAAGGCGGTTTGGATAACGACGGAACAACGTCTTGGGCAACAGCTCGAAGAGGGTGTAAAACACGAGGATCATGCCGAGGGCCGCGGTCACATAGCCGGCGGGCGTGTGTTTCAGCCAGGTGAACAGGGAAACGAGCATGATGCTGAGAGCCAGCGCGTTCGCCAGCGTGTTGCCCACCAGGATGGTCCAAAGAAAGTTCTCCGGGTCCTCCAGGTAACCGTGCAGGGTGTCCGCCGACTTTCGTCCGGCGCGTCGCTGTTGTCGGATACGAAGACGGTTCAGCGAGAAGACCCCGGACTCCATGCCGGAGAAGATGAACGAAAGCGCCAGGGCGGACGCAAGTGACATGAGCGTTATCAGGGTCTCGCCGGTCATCGTCGGGCCCCCTTCTTGCGCGCCACCTGCAATTCCAGGACCCGGCGTTCGTCGCACGCGAGAGCCGTCAGTTCGAGTCCGCTGAACTGCGCGGATTGGCCGGGGGATGGGACGATTTCCAACAGGTTGGTCAGGAGTCCGCCCATGGTTTCGATGTCGGGAACATCCCCCAACTCGGCGAACTCGGTTTCCCGGAAATCATCCAGACGCATGGATCCCTTGACCCGCCAACGACCGCGACCGAGTCGTTGGGCCTCCGACTCCTCCTTCTCTCCCTCGCTGCGAATTTCGCCCACGATCTCCTCGAGAATATCCTCCACCGTGATGATTCCGTCGGTGCCCCCGAACTCGTCCAGCACAATCGCCATGCCGTGCTGATCGTTCTGCAGACGGGTCAGCAACCGAAGGAGGTTCATGGTCTCCGGGACGAAAGCGGGAGGGGTGAGCACAGCCTCCAACTCGCTCTTCGGATTCCGCAGCAACTTTCGGGTGTCGAGCGTCCCGACGATGGCGTCCAGGGATTCATCGTAGACGAGCAGACGGCGATGGCGGCGCCGGCGCGCCTCCTCGATCATGTCGGCGATTGGCATGTCATCGGGCACTGCGGCCACCTGGGACCGGGGCGTCATGGCTTCCTTGGCGGTGCGGGTGTCGAGGCGGATGATTTCGAGAATCAGGTCCCTTTCGGTCTTCTCAAGCGTTCCGTCCTGGGCGGCCATGTCGAGGAGTTCCTCGTATTCGGCGTCGCTGAGGCCTCGGTTGGCGGGCGGGCGGCCGCGCAGCGTCAATCGGAGAATGGCGTCGACCAGGCGTTGGCCGACGCCGCGGACGGGGCCGATGACGGCGACGAGAAACTGCAGGGGGCCGGCAATGCGAAGGGACCATTGCGCGGCCCGACGCACGGCCAGGGTTTTCGGGAGCGCCTCCATCAGAAACAGGATGACCGTGATCAGTCCGATGAGGGTGGTCCAGAAGGGCCATTCTCCGGAGAGGGCCATCCAGGCGCCGATGGCGAGGAGACCGCCATGTGCGAGGGCGCCGCCGAGAGCCAGGGTCGCGAGCAGGTCTTGCGGACGCGTGAGCAATGCGGCCACTCGGGCGGCGCGGCCCGGGTCGGCTGAGGCCAACTGCCGCGCCCGCCATTGTCCAAGGGAAAAGAGCGCCGCCTCAGCGATGGCGAAAAAAAAGCCCGTCGCGGCGAAGATCGCCAATCCCGACCATGCCAAAGCCGGCGTCATTACTGGGTTCGCGGCGATTGCCCGTTTGTCATACGCACCAAGTGGAGTGTGGCGTTTCGAAAAAGCAAGACTTCTTCATCGGTCCCTCGAGCGGTGGCAGGTCAGGTCCGGGGATTCACCGGACGATCGGCGTTGGTTTTTTTTCTTTAACTATGGCCGCTTTTATTGATGAATCAATTCTGTGAGCGACGATGACATGCCGGGGTATCGGATTTGGGCCGCAGATGACGTGGTTTATGGTCCGGTGGAACTGCCGCAACTCGTGGAGTGGATCCAGGACGAGCGGGTGGAGGCGGACACGTGGATCTATATCGAGCATGAGGCCAAGTGGCAGCAGGCGGGGAAAATTCCGGATTTCGGGATGTTCTTCCGCAAGCGGATGCCGGGCGGGGGCGGCGGTCCCAAAGAGGCGGCTCCGCTGATCGCGGGCGTCAAGCCCGGACAACTCCGCCGGGTGAAGATTCTCTCGGAGTTTGACGACACGCAGCTCGGCCGCTTTCTGAAATTCATGGAAGTCCGGCAGGTGCGCCAATTTGCGGAGGTGGTGAAGACCGGGGATCATGGAGACTCCATGTTCCTTGTTCTGGAAGGCGAGGTTCGCGTGCGGATGATGATGGGGACGAAAGAGAAGATCCTCGCAACGCTGCCGGCGGGTGAATTTTTTGGCGAGATGACGTTGTTTGATCAGGGGCCTCGCTCGGCGGACATCGTTGCCAACAGTGACTGCACCCTGATCCGGATCAGCGCGGACTCGCTCGAGACCTTGTTGAACGAGGCGCCCGAGTTGGCGCCGCCTCTCCTGATTGCGATCTGCCGAACCTTCTCGGCGCGTATCCGGCAACTGAACAAGAAGTGGAAGGATGCAATGAACTTCGGCGGCGCCGCCGGGGGCGTCTGAGTAGCCAATTTCACGTTTCACGTGTAGCGTTGCGCCGTCCGTCACCGGACGGCGTTTTTCTTTGAGCATCAGTATGAGCAACGTAGTCGGCATTGATCTTGGAACCACCAATTCCGTGGTGGCGGTTGTGGATTCAGGAATTCCAATCGTGCTTGCGGATCGCGAGGGGCGTCGCATCACGCCATCGGTGGTGCGGTTCCCTGCGAACGGGGGGGCGCCGGAAGTGGGCGAGCTTGCGGTGAGAGGGCGCGCGCTGAAACCGGAGGAGACCGTCTCCTCGGTGAAACGTTTCATGGGGCGCCGCTATTCCGAGTTGAGTGAGGAGGACAAACGCGCGGGTTGGGAAGTCGTCCGGGGTGACGACGATGCGGTGGAGCTTTTGGTTGGCGGGCGACGGTTGACTCCGGAGGCGGTGTCGGCCGAGGTGTTGAAGCGACTCAAAGAGACGGCGGAGGCGGCTCTTGAGACGACCGTTTCCGGAGCGGTGATTACCGTGCCCGCCTACTTCAACGATGCGCAACGCATTGCGACGAAGCGTGCGGGCGAATTGGCTGGTTTGAAGGTGGAGCGCATCGTCAATGAACCGACCGCGGCGGCGCTGGCTTACGGCGTCGACCGGCTCAAGGAGCAGTCCAAGATCGCTGTGTACGATCTGGGGGGCGGCACCTTTGACCTGTCCGTGCTGGAATTGAAGGAAGGGGTTTTCCAGGTGTTGTCCACAAACGGCAATACCCGGTTGGGCGGAGATGACATCGATTTGCGTTTGATTGAACACATTGCATCGCGGATTGCGGAGGCGGGCGGCCCCGTGGTTTCTCAGGATCCTTTGCTCCAGGCCCGGCTTCGTGAGGAAGCGGAGCGTTGCAAAATTGCGTTGTCCGCGGCCGACGAGGTCGAGATTTCGCTGCCTTTCCTGAGCGGGGATTTCAGTTTTGGAGAGGCATTGACGCGGGATCAGTTGGAGCGGATGGCGCGGCCGGTTGTGGAGCGCACGCGGGAGCATTGCCTGCGCGCCCTGGCGGACGCGAACTTGAGCGCCCAGGATCTGGATCAGGTGATCCTTGTGGGGGGGCAGACCCGCATGCCGTTGGTGCGCCGAATGGTCGCAAAATGGCTCGAATGCGCGGAGTTTGGCGAAACCCGTGGCGACCTCCGGCTGGGGGAGGATTATCACCGTGCGCCGGGACCGGTCTTGAACACCTCGCAGGACCCGGATGAGGCGGTGGCGCGCGGCGCCGCAATCCAGGCGGAGATCCTGATGGGCGGTTTCAAGGACATGCTGTTGTTGGATGTGACGCCGCTCTCGCTGGGATTGGAAACCTTCGGCGGATTGATGAACGTGATCATTCCGCGGAATTCGACCATTCCGGTCAAGGCTGGCGAGATGTTCACCACGGCGGTCGATTTCCAATCCAGCATGTTGATCCATGTCCTGCAGGGGGAGCGGGAGAAGGCCGTCGACAATTGGAGTCTGGGTCGGTTTGTCGTGGAGTTCGAACGTGCGGCCAAGGGGGTTGCGCGTGTGGGCGTGCAGTTTGAAATTGACGCGGACGGCATCCTGCATGTGTTGGCAAGAGACACCCTGACCGGCAGGGAGAAGGTCGTGGCGATGCAATCCGCAGTGGATGTCGACGACGCGGACGTGACCCGCATGGTTGAGGATTCCGTTGAGCACGCCTTCGACGATCTGGCGGCGCGGCAATGGATTGAAGCCCGACTTCGCGCGGAGGAAACCGTGAAAGCGACGGAGTCCGGGCTTGCCGACATGGGCGGTGACATGGAGCCCGAAGATCGCGGCCGGATTGAACGGGCCTTGGGCGAGGTGAAGAAGGTTCTTTCCTCGGTCGAGGGAGAAGACGGCGTGGGCGACGCGCGCAGCCTGAAATCGGCGGTCGGAGCCTTGGACGAAGCGACCCTGCCACTCGCCGACCTGATGATGGAGAAGGCGATGGACGCCATGTTGCGTCAACGTGGCGTGATTGACTGACCCGAGCCGGCGATGATCTGCGCACTGGGATGGCATCGTTGGAACGGCGGACGCTGTGCGGCCTGCGGCAAGACGCGGCATTGCTCGGCGGAAAAACATTACTGGCGGCGGGAGCGATGCGCGGTTTGCGGCAGTCGCAGGATGGGGATTGCCCGGATGGTGACCCTGATCGACAAGATCGCCCGGAAGCGTTTCGACAAGTTGCATCCTGAGTGGATCAAGGAACTCACGGATGTCGGCCCCATTGCCATTCCCTTCATCCTGCGGGAGATGAGGGACCTGGCCCGTTCGGAGGCGGATTTGATCAGTCCCTCGTTTCTGGATCTGCGTCGCGCCATCCAGGATATGGGAGCGCGTGGGCGCGACGTTCTCGAGGCGGGAAAGGAGGCAAACCGGGAGGCTTTGGTGGCCGGGGCGGAAGCAGAGAAGGATTCGCGAAAACGGGTCGCCGGAGTGATCGACGAAATGCTCGCGAAGTGGGCGGAGGCGCCCGACGACGTCGCTTCGACGCCGGGGCATTGAAACTGGAAATTGGAGACGTTCGCGATACCTTTTCGGAATGAGTTTGGAAGATCATGCTGGAGATATTGTCTTCAAGGCCCGCAAGGCTCTGGGGATTTCACTGGGCGAGGTTGCGACGGCGGGATCCGTGACCGAGGACGCGCTTGAAGCGTTCGAGGAGGATGGCAAGGCGCCGGCGGCAATGCGTTGGAATGCGGTCGCCGAGCGACTGGGATTGGATCCGGCCAAGCTGAAGGCCGTGGCTGAGGGTTGGGAGCCGGCGCCCGTCGAGCTATCACGCTGGCGGGAACTGCGAATGATCACCACGGAGCAGGGCATGGCGGTGAATTGCTTCCTGGCTTGGGATCCGGAGACCCGGGAGGCCGCGCTATTCGACACCGGGTGGGACGCGAGGCCGGTCTTGCAACTGGCCGAGGACAACGACCTTGTCCTGACGGACCTGTTCGTGACTCATTCCCATGGAGATCACATCGCGGATATCCGCGGTGTGCGGCAGCGATTCCCGGACATCCGTTTGCATTCCGGCATGGAAGCGGCTCCGGCCGCTCAACGAGTGAGTCAAGGCGAGGTTTTCGGGGTAGGGCGTCTCGAAGTGACGGCGCGCCTTACCCCGGGACACGCGGATGACGGGGTGACCTATGTTGTTGACGGGTTTCCTGGTGGGGCTCCGGGGGCGGCGGTTGTGGGCGATGTCATCTTCGCGGGGTCCATGGGGGGGCATCACCGGTCTCCGGAATTGGCGCGGAGCAAGGCGCGGGAAGAAATTCTTTCCTTGCCTGAAACCACCTTGGTCTGCCCTGGGCATGGCCCCTTGTGCACGGTCAGGGAAGCCAATGACTGGATTCCGTTTCTTTAGACGGGCTTCGTCAAACTTCGCGACATTCGACCGAAGCCGCCAATGACTCCGTGGCCTCCCGGTGGAGTCGCGCCGGAAGCAGTTGCCCCAGATTTTCCGTCGCGGCCCCGATGCCGAGACGAATCGCATCCGGCATCGATTGATTCATGCTCAGTCCGAAGGCCAGGCCGCCGGCGAAGCAGTCGCCGCAGCCGATGGGGTTGACCACAGGCGAATTCGGGACGGAGCTGAATTCGTAGAAGCGGGTTCCGTCGGTGGCGCGCGTGGCGCCGCCGCCATCCGTAACGACGCACCAGGTCGCGCCCCGCTTGACCAGTTCCGTCATTGCCTCCCGCAGGGCGCGGTTGGACGAAAGGTCACGACCGAGCGTGAGGGCCAGTTCCTTTCGGTTTGGCTTGACGAGGAAGGGGCGCCGCTGCAGCGAGGAAAGGAGGGCTGGTCCGCAAATGTCGAGAAGATGGCGTGTTTTCGGGTTGGCGGCGCTTTGGATCAGTTGCGAATGAAAGTCAGGAGGCGCTTCGGCGGGCAGGGAGCCGCTGATGACGGTGAGGTCCGCTGTCCGGGATTCTTCCTTGAATGCCTTCAGGAATGCGGCGAGATCCTCGGGAGTCACCGGCGCGGCGTTTTCCACCAATTCCGTGGCGCGGCCGTTCGCGCGGTCAAGGACGGTCGTGCAGACCCGCGTGGGCGTCTGCGTGGATATCCATCGCGCGGATAGGTTGTTTGCCGCGAACTCCTCGCGGATTGCGGCGCCGTAGAGACCTCCGACGAAGGCAAGCGACTTGGACTGGGCTTGCAGCCCATGCAAGGCGAGCCCGACATTGAGAACCTTGCCGGATGCGGTTGCGACCAGTTCGCGCGCCCGATTCACCTCACCGGGTTCCAGTGAGTCAACGCAGGTGATCTGTTGCCAAGCGGGGGTGAGGCCGACTGCCAGGATCATGGTGGAGCAGCTTTGGAACAAAGAAAAAAGAGCCCGAAGCGCGAGCTTCGGGCTCCTGTGAAATCAGGATGGTCGGCGATCAGCCTTTGACGGCGGCGACGGAGTCAACCTTCTTGTGTTCGCTGATGACCTTGACCTTCTTGCCCACCAGGGCCTTGAGGTCCTTGGCGCCCTTGGTCTTGGGCGTGATGGTCAGAGCGCCCTTGGCGCCGATGACCGTGATTTTCTTGGATTCTGCGTCGTAGGACTTCAGAACGCCGGTATTGGTGACCTTCTTGCCACAACCAGCGTAGCTGGCTCCGGCCATCAGGCACAGGGCGGTGAGTATGCCGAGGATCTTTTTCATGATTTTCCTATTCGTGGATTGTTTAGCTAAACGAATCGCCTCAAACGCGTCCGTTTGAGACATCTGATTGCATACAACGCTGTTGCGCTGGCGCCGGCAAGTGAAATCGACTTCTGTTTCTTTGTGGGGAGCGGGTGAAATTGGGCGGCGTTTGGTTGTGTCCCGACTTCGGGAGCAGTTGCAGCGCCTTGCTCGGCGAATCCGTTCAGAGCCGGACCAAGGCGCCTTGCCAGGTCATACTGCTGCGGCTGGTCTCCGACACAGACCCGCTCCATTCAGTCTTTCTCATTCGAACCGTTTTCGGGCGGGCTGCGCCCACGCAGCGCGGACTCGCATTGTTTCACCGGTTGAGGAACACTGTCCGGGAATGACGAACCTGGAAGACTATTTTCCCCAGCGGGTCAACAGCGGGCGTTTCCTGGCGGGTTACACATACAACGAACTGGAGTCCCGGATTGGCCGGGACGAAATGGCATTGCCGATTTGTTCGTTGGGGGTGCGGGCGGATCAATTGTCATTCCTGGCGCCGTTGACCCTGCCGCCGCTTTACCATGAGGCCATGGACGACGATCTGCGCGAGAGCATCGTCAATCGGATCCTGCTCACGTTTCCTTACTACGGGGGAACTCGAAAGCGGATGAACTTCACGGGGAAGTTCTCGGTGAGGGAGTGCAAACCACAAACCATTGAGGCGCCCGGCGCCGCGAAGGTCCTCGCCTTCAGCGTGGATACGGCGGTCGAGGAGCATGGACCGCACCTGCCATTGATGACGGACACCCTGCAGAGCTACGCGGTCTTGAATCGTCTGGCAGAGGAGATGGACGACCTGCTGGTCGGACCGCCGGTGGAATACGGCCAACTGACCTGGGGACTGCCGTTCGGGCTGAGCGTCGATCTCACGGCGCCGCTATTGACGCGCTATGTTCGGGGTTTCGTGAACGCGGTGATGAAATGGATCAAACCGGCGGCCATTTACGTGGTGGATGTGCATGGCTCCCTTGTCCATCGCGAGGCCATCCAGGAGGGGCTCCGCCTGAGCGATTGCGAGCATTGGGCATTCCGCTGGCTGCATGAGCCCTTGACCGAGTTTGCGGGCGAGCGTGGGGATCAGCATGCGGGCGGCGTGGAGACCGCCCTGATTCATCATATCAACCCGAACCTCGTCGACCCGGCCTGGTGGCCCGACGAGGTCGAGGAAATTGCGCTCGGTCAGATGCCCCTGGTGTCCGCGCTGGAGTTGTCGGAGGATATCTTCAAGTTCATTGACGCCGTCGAGGCGCATCCCTTGAACGGCATCGTGGGCAATGTGCGAAACTTCTTCGATCTGGACGCGGGAGCCCTGTTCGATCGCATGATGGACGTCGCCAGGGAGGATGTGGCGCAACTGGCCGCAAGGGTTTGAGCCGCGGAAAATGGTCGGAGAGACAGGTTTCGAACCTGCGCCCGAGGTATTGTCGGAAGTTGTGGATGGGCGGGCAGCAAAAAGTGCATCCTGATG
>CAZFLK010000156.1:0-13535 GCA_964519245.1 uncultured Verrucomicrobiota bacterium | reverse complement strand
GCGTTCTCCAACCATCCCGGGTTGATCGTGTGGGCGATGAATCGCGCGGCTTCCCGCAGGACAATTCGACGATGGGGGTCCTTTTGTCGGTGGTAAGTGTCGTAATGCTCCACGAAATGAAGCATGTCCAGCATGGCGGCGTGCAGTTCGCCGCGCATGGTGAGAAAGGAATCTGCGATCTGATTGACCTCGCGGACGAAATCCCTGGCCTCCCGGGAACCGGGGTTGCGGAACAGCAGTTGCGCGTGCGCTTCGACGACATCGAACCGCCGGAGGGTCTCGAAATGGGCGTTGGAGCCTGCAATGGCGGCCTTCAATCCCTCGTGAATGTTGGTGATGGCGTTGTTTATGGCCAATAACGCGGGGTTGTTCGGGGAGCCTGTCAGGTCGGCGACCAGGGCTTCATGGGCGACGAACACCCGTCCGGCCGGCCAGAGACCATGTTGGTTGCCTTGGGGAGTCCGGACGGCCTGTTTGCGTTGGATGCGGTAGAGGATGTCCCGGTAGGCTTGCCAAAGTTTGCAGAGATGCTCTGGTTTGGCTTGGGGATGGGGGTAGTTCGTGTCGAGCTTGGCGCCGTTTCGGATCTCTGGAACGACGGCGCTCTCGATCCGTTGCACCAGCGACTTCAACTTGGTCGGCTCAGGAGCCCGGAAGACCCGGGACGCTTCCAGGTGACGCTGATGACGGTCGGCAATCCGATCGATGATCGCGGTGAGTTCCCGGTTGTCGGCGTCCTTGTAGAGGGAGAGGATGCTGTTCACCCGGTTGGCGTTTTCATTGTTGAAGGAGTGGCTGCTGATGTAGTCGGCGACGTAATTGGTTCCCATTCTGTCGTGGACATGGCTGCGTTCGCCACTGCGCCGGTAGCGGTCGGACTCGGACTTGTCGCGCAGTTCGATCAACAGCGGCTTGGCTCCGATGGCCATGGTTGCCAGTTGCTCCATCTGCACCTGTCGGGTGTTTGCCAGCGGTCCCTTGTAGACATCGACGTCCACTCTCATGACAGCGCAGCCGGCGAAGGCGCCGGAAAGCGCGAGCCAGCGAAGTTTCTTGCAGTGGCGTTTCATTTTACTCGCCTCCTTTCATCGCTGGCAGGTCGGCGTCGACGTCCCGGTTCAGTTGGGCCAACGAGTCCCGCTCAGCCTTGACCTGGGTCAAGGCTTCGAACAGGAGGCTGTTCAAGCTGGAGTTCCGCAACTCAGCCTGGGTTTGGGAAACGGACCCCAGGACGGAATCAATCGCTTCGAAGTAGTCCTGAGGGCTGGCGCCCATGACGAGGACGAGGCGGTGGTCCTTGGGCGCTTCGCGAAAGCCTTCGGGGCCAAACAGCATCATGCGGCGTTCCGGGGTGATGGACGACAATGTGTTCTCGCCGGCCTTGTTGATGGTGATGCCGCCCTTGTCCCGGTCCCAGCTGACTTCCGTCCCGAGGGAATCGATCAGATCGGCCCTTACCCAACCGGAGGCGAATTTCGTGCTGCTGATGAAGCTCGCCTGCCCGTGGACGCGCACCCGATACACACTGGGCGGAACCTGTTCTTGGGGGTCGAAGACGCCCAGGTAGTAGATCTGCTCGATCTCATTGTTGGGCGAGTAGGCTCCCGTCGCCGTTCCCACCCCGACGCCGAGGGCCGTCGTTTGCCAGGGCGTCGCGCAGCCAACGTGCAATAGGAGCATCGCGCCGCAAACACCAGCGGTCACCAGCGGGTTCAGTTTGGGGTTCCCCGGTTTGTTTCCTGTCATTCGACCCGCGGCCGAATGACGCCTCCTGTTCGCGACAACTCGATGCATTTTCATTGCTTGCTTGCTCCTTCAGTAGGTTTTTTGGTCCCTTTAAGGGGCGAAACTCCTTTCCCCACCGACGATGGTTCAGGACCCGGCCCAGCAGGGCAATCCGAATCAATTATCGAAAAGCGACATTCGACCAATCAGCCGCTTGAAGCAGGAGATGGAGGGTCGTCAAGGCCCGAGGTAGGAAGGATTCGGAGGCTCAACGAAGAAGGACCCGTTCCCGTTGCGCGCCCCAGGAGCCGGGGTTTGGGTCGAAATGGCCGGCCAGCTTTGCGCCGCAATGCTGGCAGGCGCCGGCAGGGTCCAGTTTCCACTCGCCGAGTTGATACCAGTCGCGCTCGATGAGACGGCGGTCGCAGTTGGCGCAGTAGGTGGACTGGCTGGCGGTGTCGTGGACATTGCCGGTGTAGACGTGCTGGAGTCCTGCCTCCCGGGCGATTTGGCGGGCGCGTTTGAGCGTCGAGGCGGGGGTGCGCGGCAGGTCGGTCAGCTTGAAATCGGGATGGAACGCAGTGAAGTGCAGCGGCGTTTCGGGGCCCAGGTTCTCAAGGAACCAATCCGCCAGGCGTTGGATTTCGTCGGGCGAATCATTCTGGCCGGGGATGAGCAGGGTGGTGACTTCGACCCAGACGTTGGTTTCCCGTTTCAACCAGACGAGGGTGTCGAGCACGGGCTCGATCTCGGCGTAGCAGAGCTTCCTGTAGAACTCCGGGGTGAAGGCCTTGAGATCGATGTTGGCGGCGTCGATGTGTTCGTAGAAATCGGCGCGCGCGACGGGGGTGATGTAGCCGGCGGAAACGACGACCGTTTCTACGCCGCGATCATGCGCGGCGAGGGCGCAGTCGATGGCGTATTCGGCGAAGATGACCGGATCGTTGTAGGTGAAGGCGATGCTCTTGCAGCCGTGTCGCGAGGCGGCGTCGGCCACCTCATTCGGCGCGGCCCAATCCTGAAGTCGGTCGTTTTCCTTTGCCTTGGAGATGTCCCAGTTCTGGCAGAACTTGCAGCCCAGGTTGCAGCCTGCCGTGCCAAAGGACAGGATGCTGGAACCCGGGTGGAAATGGTTCAGGGGCTTCTTCTCGACCGGATCGATGCAAAAACCCGAGGCGCGTCCGTAGCTGGTCAGGACGATGTCGCCGTCGCGTTCCTCGCGGACGAAGCAGAATCCGCGTTGGCCCTGGCTCAGGCGGCAATGCCGCGGGCAGAGATCGCATTGGATTTTGCCGTTGTCCACGCGATGATGCCAATCGCCGCGCACGACGCCGGGAGCGAGAAGTTGGCGGGGCGGGTTGGTCACGACGGAGGCGGGGTAAATCCCAAGTTCCAAGCTCCAAATCCCAACTTGTCAAGACGAAGCGGCGCGAAGGCGGAAGAAGCTCCAAGCTTCAAATCCCAACGGCGAGTCTTTGCTGTTGAGGCGCCGCTGACGGCATCGGGGAGCCCGCAGCATTCGGCTACATGCGCGCGTGGTTCTTGGAGCTTGAGATTTGGAGCTTCTTTGGGGCTTGGAACTTGGGGTTTGGAGCTTTGGGGGGACAGGCGCGATTCGGCCCTCGGCTCGGTTCATCGCATGTTTCCAGCGCTTCATCACGACTCACCCTATCGCCGCCGCGCCGTAGCCCACCACGGAGCTGTAGTCTCCGGTGATGTCGCCGCTGGTGGCGTGTTGCAAGACCTGCGATTCAGTGGCTCCCAGTTCCCGGGCCGCCCAGAATGTTGCCGCGATCGCGCCGCGCCCGCAGGCGTAGCCGACGCCTTCGTCCTCGGCGGACATGACCGCGTCCGGATCGAAGGAGGCGATGCGTCGCAGCATTTCATCGTCGAGGCGAACGGCTTTTGCCTGTGGGTGGAAATGCGAAAGGTCCGAACTGGCGACAAGCAGGGCCCTCGTGCCCTTGAGCGCCTTCGCAAGGGCCAGCCCGACTGCCTGACAAACTGCCGCCGTCTGCTCCACGATCACGACCGGCAAAATGGCGAAACTGCCCAGGGCGCGTTGCAGAAAGGGCAGTTCCATTTCGAGCGAATGCTCGGGGTCGTTGCGGACGGGAGTCAGTCCGAAGCCGAGGCTTTCGCGCAACCCTTCGCTCAATGCGTTGACCGCTTCTTGATCGATGGGAACGCGCCCCAGCGGCGTTTGAAAGGCGTCGTGACCGCAGGTGAGCAGGGGGTGGGGGCTGGCATGGTGCGAAGGGCCGATCAGCGCGACCAGGTCGACATCCGCATCACGAACGGCGCTGAAGGCATAGCCGGCGACCGGTCCGGAATAGCGGATTCCGGCATGGGGCGCGATCAATCCCAGGGGGCGCATGCCGGCCGGGGCATCGGTTGTGTCACCGAGGCATCGCCCCACCTCGGCGGCCAAGTCTTGCGGATTGGCCGGATACCACTTGCCGGCGAGCGGTGACGGTCGGACATCCATGTCTCCATGATGCCTCATGCATGGAGATCGCGAAAGCGTCGGTTTTGTCGGCTCATGTGAAGACCTCTGTCCAAGGCCGTGAATTCGGAGCATTGGCAAAACTTGGGCCCGTCATTCGCCGCGATGGAAAACATGTCGGATTGCGGGTTCTTGTTGAAATGCGCGATCGTTCCCCAGTCGTCGTGCCCAAGTCGTCGTGTCCCGCAAGAACCATCCCATAGGCGCGCTCCAAGAACTCATACGGCCGTACAAGACGCCTGGTTCCATGCCGATCCGGTCATGAACCTGATGGGCGCCCTTCTTCGGCGTGTCGCGACCGATGATGTGGATATCCTGCCCGACGGTTTGTATCCGGAACCCTTCCGACGCCAGGCCACGTCTTCACCTTCAAAGTGGGAACATGACCCTAGGTGTCGAGATTCTAGCTGAGCCTGTGATCCGCGAAGGGCGGTCGGTCGTTCCGCCTATGCGAGCGCTCAGAGCGGCCTGCGCGCTGAACGGAATGGGAGTGATGGGCCCCCTATTACTTGAATTCCGTGGCCGCCAAACCAACCCAGGCGGCGGTTCTTCCGAGGTTGCTGCCGCTGGTCTCCGACACAACCGACACTCCGGTCGGCGCAGGTTGCTTGCCATGACTGAGGACCGAAGGGCGCAGCTCAACAGGTGACGATCTGCGGCAGTTTCTGAAAATGGGAATCGGAGGTGCAGAGGACGAGGTCGTGTTGAACGACGAGGCTTGCGATCCACAGATCATTGGAGGGAACCGGCGTTCCCGCGTTGCGGAGATGACGGAAGAGGTGGGCGTAGTGATGGGTGGTTTGCTCGTCCGGTAGCAGGACAGACACCCGCGGACGGTCGAGAAATCGCTGCAGGTTCGCGGCGTTGGCGGATTGTTGGTTGCCGGATGCGAAACCGGCGCGGAGTTCACCGAGAACAATCAATGGAAGAAGGATCTCCCCCGCAGTCCGCACGATTTTCACGCGGTTTGGTTCGCCTCGCATGAAGTCGCTATAGGCGTTGGTGTCGAGGGCAATCTTCATTTCCAGACTTCGGGGTCGATGCGATCGAACTCGGCCACCGCCTTGTCGAACGCCGGATCCTCTTCCCAGGAACCGATCAAGTCATCGAGATCCGCGTGTTCGATCCGGTTGGCGTCGAGTTCCAGTCCCCGGGCAAGCGCCTCGATCACGACGGCGTTCAGACTCTTTGCTTCACGCTTGGCCCGTTGACGCAGGGCGTCATCCACAGACTTGGGAATCGAGCGGATCGTATATTGATTCTTCACTATGCAGGCAAAGTAGGCATTTAGCGCCTGCGCGTCAATGAAGGTAAATGAATGCGCCATTGATCCCCGGCTCCAAAGGCGCTTTGATGCGCGGCCTTTCGAAGAGACGACACAACTCGATTTCAACATGAGAATCATTCGCTATCAGCAGAACGACGGCGCCACGGGTTACGCGGCGGAACAAAACGACGGAACCTATCGCGCCATCGAAGGCGACATTTTCGGCGAGCATGACGTCACGGAGAATGCGGTCACGCCGGACACGATCCTCGCGCCGGTCGACCCGCGCGCCATCCTCTGCATCGGGCTCAACTACCGGCATCACGCGGCCGAGAGCGGCATGGCGGAGCCGGAGTATCCCGTCCTGTTTTTCAAGGCGCCGAACGCCGTGCAGCGCCCGGGCGGCCCGATCGTTCTGCCCACCCATTTGAAGAGCGACGAGCCGGACTACGAATGCGAGTTGGCCGTCGTGATCGGCAAGGCCTGCAAGAACGTGTCCAAGGAGAATGCCCTGGACTACGTCCTCGGCTACACCTGCGCCAACGATGTGAGCGCCCGCGACTGGCAGATCAAGAAGGGCGGCAGCCAGTGGTCGCGCGGCAAGACCTTCGACACCTTCTGCCCCTTGGGGCCGGCGTTGGTCACCGCGGACGAAGTGGGCAATCCGAATGCGTTGAAGATCCGCACCCTGCTCAACGGCGACGCCGTGCAGGACTGGAACACCAACGACATGATCTTCGACGTGCCGACGCTGATCGAGTTCCTCAGCGGCAGCACGACCCTGCTGCCCGGCACGGTGATCCTGACCGGCACGCCCCACGGCGTCGGTATGGCCGCCAAGCCGGAGCCGCGTTGGCTCAAACCCGGCGATGAGGTCACGATCGAAATCGAGAAGATCGGCCAGTTGACCAACAAGGTCGAAGCGGAAGCGTGATCGGGAAGTGATCTGCTCGCCCAGTTTGAGGAGCCGTTTGGGGCGAGGTTCACGGCTGCTGTCTGATGGAGAATCGGTGGCGAGGCAAGTATGAGGTTGAGCTCGAAGCCGTTGTCGCCGCAGTGGAGAAGTTGAAGAATGCGTTACTCACCACGGCTTAACATCACGGGCCGCGCGTCGTGCCCGGAATGCAGCGAGGAGATCGTCTGGAATCCGAACGAGATCGCTGAGTCCATCACCTGTCCCCAGTGCGCCTCCAGTTTTGACGCCGACGTTCTTTGCGCCACAGATTCCGCTGTCTGCGCGTTTGATTGCCCGGAGTGCAGTCAACCGCTTGTGTTCCAAGCAGGTTATAACGGGCATTCAATGCATTGCTACGAATGCAACGCCCTCATAGATTTGAAAGAGGGCCTGATCGATTTGTATCAGGAGACCCCTGCATCCGAGGCGTATCAGGAGCCCCCTGTATCCGAGGAAGAAGAGGATTCTTCAATAAGCTTCGCCGACTTGCTGAAGGATCCATTGATCGCGCTAATCCTGGTATTCGCGGTATTGGGGGTTGGCTTTATTTGCTTTACTTGGACATCTGTCACTAATGGAGGAAGCCTACTCCTTGCCGGTGGTTTGTATAGCTGTCTCTGGGGAATCTGGGCAGCCGCCGGCTCAAGAGTTACAGTTCATCCTGAAGGTCAAGTTGCCAGAACGTACCAGCGCGACCGGGCGCCCATTCGGTTCTGGTTTCACGTGTTAAGAGCTCTGGTTTTGCCGGTAATAATCATTCTCTGGATTGCTGGGGGGGCTACTGACTTTTTAACGCACAAGGCGGCAGCCGTGGTCATAGGCAAGTTTCATTCGATCAGCATTCTTGAGTTCAAAGATAATGTGTTCAGGTATAACGGAGCTCATCGTTTTGAGTACAATCATTCTAGGATTACTAAAGATTTTGCCACTCTGGAAGAGGCCAAGCACAGCGCACAGTTGGATCTGGAGATTGAGGAGAAACATACTCCGGGCGTCCGAGAGATGGCCGTAATCAAACGAGGCGATGTCCGTATCCACATTGGTGGACGCTTCCAACGCACTGAGGATCTGCATTACTTTTTCGACTACCGGGACTACCTTTAGGATCCTTCTCGCGTCACAAACTACTTTGCCACCTTGGATGAAGCGAAGAAGACGGCGGTGCTGGTCGCCAACGAGCGCTTCAATGGAGACGAGCCGTCTACCCTCCCTGGCGGCATGCCCGTCCCTCAACTTGAATTCACTCCGCCGGGCGGTGTCTATACCCAGCCCCAATCGATCTCGATCCAATCGTCAAATTTCTCGGGCCCCCTGCACTACACATTAGACGGGTCCAATCCAAAACGGTCTTCGCCCGTTTACTTGCGTCCTGGGCAATTGGATAAATCCGTGATCTTGACTGTCGCGTGCCTGGCTCCCAACAGGCAGCTGTACAAAGTTTCCTACATCGACTATTTGATCCATCCGGAAGCCGTTCGGGTTGAGCTCGATGACGCGTCATGGAGGGTGAGCGACGCTGACGGCGGTGGCAGCGTGCACGATGGTCCCAGCCAATGGTCGGTTTCCAATGACATGGTTACGCAGTCTTCAAATATCTACCAGGGGTCCTCCTCAGCAACCGCCAGCGATCCCAGGGACGGCACGCTGCGCTTTTTCCAGGGCTTTCCCGTTCCGACCGACGGAGAAATCTACTTGGAATTGAAATGCGACGACGATGACAGTGTTGGGATTGCGTTTCGAGCTCGGGACGAGACTCATCACTATCTCTTCGCCATGGACGCCCAGCGCAAGTTTCACGCGCTCACGCTGCGAAACGGCAGCGACCATCGGGTCCTGGCGACCAGCGAAGGATGGGCAAGGAAAGTGAAAGACAAGCTTGGCGTGTGGCGCCAGGTGCGCATCAGCCTGAGGGGCGACCTGATGACGGTCTACGTGAACGGGAGGAAGGACCTTCAGGCCACGGACAAGACCTTCTCAGACGGAACCTTCGCCTTATATTGCTGGGGCCTCGAGGGCGCTCATTTTCGAAACATCTTCTTTGTTCCGCCGAACGGGACTTTCTGAAGCTTGCCGGTTTCGTCGGTAGTGAAATGAGAATGCTGCCTGGAACGAAAAGTGAATCCCTTAATCCCGTGCCATTCGAGCCTGTCACCACAGCGCGCCAGAAGAACGTGGAGGGAAATTCTAAATCCCAAACAAGCTCTGAGCTCCCAATCTCAAATGTGGTCGCTGGGCTTGAGCGCCACGAGTCCAGAAATGTCGGGTGACGCCTCGCCTTGCAGATGTCGCGGGCCTACATCGCGTTTTCCATCGCGTCGGTGTATTCGCCTTTGCAGGCGGCGCGGCAGCAACGGGCGCGGTGGAGGAGTTGGCGTTGGGCCGCTTCCGAATTCTCCGGTTTTCCGGACCAGGCGGCCATCGCCTCGTTCTGCAAGGCCCGGCCATAGGAGAAGCTGAGCGGCCATGGGTGACTGCCCTCCCGGTTCATGGCGTTCAGATGCCGTGTCGCGAGTTGCGCGCTTTGCCCGCCGGACAGAAAGACGACCCCGGCGAGTTCCGGCGGCGCGGTTTCCTGCAGGCAGCGGACGGTGGCTTCGGCGACTTCGTCCACGCCCGCGGGGGCGGGGCAATCCTGACCGGCAATGACCATGTTGGGCTTGAGCAAGGTTCCTTCCAGGTAGGCGCCGTGCGCGGCCAGCTCGGAGAACAGTTCCTTCTGCGCGGTGGAGGTGACTTCGTAGCAGCGTTCCAGGTCGTGGGCGCCGTTCATGAGGACTTCAGGCTCGACGATCGGGACAAGGCCTTGTTCCTGGCACAACGCCGCGTAGCGCGCCAGGGCGTGGGCATTGGCATGGCAGCCGGTGGCGGACGGGATGCCATCGCCGATGGTGTAGACGGCGCGCCACTTGGCGAAGAGGGCGCCCAGTTCCCGGTATTCGGCCAGGCGATCGCGCAAGCCGTCCAGTCCCTCGGTGATTTTCTCGCCCGGGAAGCCGGCGAGGTCGTGGGTCTTCTTGTCGACCTTGATGCCGGGCGCGATGTTGTTGCGTTTCAATAGCTCCGGAATGGGAACGCCCTCGGGCGAGCATTGTCGAATGGTCTCGTCGAACAGGATGGCGCCGCTGACGAAGTCTCCCAGTCCGGGGCAACCAGCCAACAGGGACCGGTAGATTCGGCGGTTTTCCGAGGTGACCTCGATGTCGAGGGCTTCGAAGCGTTTGGTGATGGTGCCCATGGACTCATCCATGGCGAGGATTCCGCGGCCATTGGCGACGATGGAATCGGCGACGGTTTTCAAGGTTTCAGTGTTCATGGGTTTGGGCGGCGTCGTTGATGGCGCGCAGTTGATGTGTGCGATTGAACCTCATGCTCTCTGGATCAAGCATGGACCGTATCCCTGGATTTGCGAGGCGAGAATTGCGGGGTCCTATGCCGTTCTTGGCGAGAGGGGCGGTGTGTTGGCGTCGCGTAGCGCAGGCGTCCCGCCTCGGGCGTCCTCGCCCGGGGTTTCGAATCTGGCGGCGGGACGCCGCTCGAACCCGCAGCCGGGACGGCCGCGCTACCGGCGCAAAACTGGCGGCGATGGCCGTGGCTGTTTTGCGTTTTCATCGACTTCGCGGCGCCTGACACTGACCGCATGATCCAGCGTCTGGTTGTCTGCGCACTTCTCGGGGCCGCGATCGGCCTGAACGCCGCGGTTCCTTCCGAACCGGTGGAGATCGGCTTCGAGCCGCAGTATTTCGTGGACGACTACCTGGTCGACAACCGGTGGGGGCACAAGCAGAAGCGTGAGATGGTCCTGCGGCGGTTCCATCAGCCGGTGAAGCACGGCCAGCCGGTGATTCCCGGAACCGGCGGCTACGTCTGCGTGCAGCGCGACGAGGCGACCGGACAGTTCAAGCTCTGGTATCAGACCTCGCGTTCCCTGCGCAATGACGACGGGAAGGTGGCCCAGTCGTGGTATGGCATCGCCTATGCGGAGTCGGACGACGGCATCCATTGGCGGTTGCCGAACCTGGGGCTCCTCGAATGGAATGGGTCGAAGGAGAACAACGTGGTTTGGAAGGGACCGAACGGCTTGCGCGCCAGCGGGCAGCAGATTCTGGCCCTTCCGGAAAAGGATCGGCGGGGCCATCGTTACGTCATGGTTTACCGCACCAGCGGCAACGATCCCAAGGACAGCGGCATCCGGGTGGTCGGCTCGCGGGACGGCATTCATTGGGATCGCGAAAGCGATTCGTTCATCCACTTGGTGCACAGCGACACCAACAACGGCATCGTCCATGATGATCGGCGCGGGGAGTACGTGATGTTTTGCCGGGCCAAGGATCGTTACCGGCGCGGCAAGGGAGAGATGATCGACGTGGGAGCCTCGCGGCGGATTGCGCGGATGAGTCACGGCCAGCTTTGGGAGCCCTGGCCGACGCAACCTCAGGCCGTGCTGGTTCCCGACGCGCTGGACGCGGTCGACAACTTCAATGCCTTTTACGGGATGCCCGCCCGCTATCACGCCGGCATCTACTGGTGCGCGCTCTGGGTGTTCCGTTTCAATGACAACATCTACACGGAATTCGTGACCAGCCGCGATGGGTTCGCTTTCGAGCGCGCGCCCGTCCGGCAGCCCCTCATTCCGTTGGGCGGCGAGGGTGAATGGGACCGTTACATGATTTTTGCGAGTCCGGACTGGGTGGAGGTGGATGACGAGTGGTGGATCTACTACGCCGGGTGGGACGGACCTCATGGAACGCCGGTCCGGACCCCCGGTATCGGGTTGGCGAGATTGCGCAAGGGCGGCTTCGTGTCCCTGCGCGGGCCGAAGGGCGGGGGCGCGGTCGTCACCCGGCAGATCGTCTGGCCCGGGGGCGATCTGTATGTGAACGCCGATGCCTCGGAAGGGGAATTGAACGTGCGAATTTCCGGCGACAAGCGTGAGCCTTTGGCGGGATTTGACTACGGAAACCGGGAACCGATTGCATCCGATTCGACGGCGCACAAGATCACTTGGGGCGGTCGCTCGATGGATGACTTGAAGGGAAAGGTCGTCCGGATTGAGTTCTCGCTAAGGGATGCGGATCTCTACAGTTTTCAGGCGCGTGGAGAAACTCGATGAAGAAGTTTTTCAAAATTTCTTGGGGTTCTACTGCTGCTGATTGGGCTTTCCGTCAGTGGACTCATTGCGGTCATTGAGTTCATCAGACGCCGATCGCAGAAGGAGGTCGTCGCCATTGTTGACGAGTTTTCGTCCGGCGAGCCGAAGCGTGGACGGCTGGTGTGTGTTCCGGACTGAAGGCTCGGCCGCGCAAAGGCCAGGCCTTCAGGCCTGGTATACGTGGCAGAGCAATCGCTGCGGCCTGAAAGGTCGCCCGCGACATTGCTATCCGAAGACGCGAGCGACCTTTCAGGCCGCCTTCCTCATTGGACCGGCATACCCGGGGCTCGAAGCCCCGGGCTTTGTGCTGTCGGGCCTTCAGCCCGGGGGGTGTTGATTCCTGGTTGTGGTTGCGCCTGGCGTTGAGATGCATCCCAACAGCAGCCTTGGGAAAGCGGCATGGCGACGGTAGACTCCCGGACATGAAGAAACTGCTCAGCGTCGTTTTCGGGATGACATTCATGGCGGTCGGCGTTTTTGCGGCCGAGCGGCCCCACATTGTGTTGGTGATGGCCGACGACCACGGCTATGGCGATACGGGCTTTACGGGGCATCCTTTTGTGAAAACCCCGCATCTCGACGCGATGGCCAAGGCGGGCGTGGTGTTCAATCGATTCTACGCGAGCGCGCCGGTCTGTTCGCCGACCCGGGCGAGCGTCATGACCGGACGGCATCCGTTCCGGGTGAACGTTCCCAATCACGGGCACTACCTGCGTCCGGATGAGTTCACCATTGCCGAGGTCTTGCGCGGGGCGGGGTATGTGACCGGGCACTTCGGCAAGTGGCACATCGGTTCCGTTCAGGCAGAAAGTCCTACCAGTCCGGGCGGGGCGGGATTCGATGAGTGGCTCTCCGGCCTGAACTTCTTCGACAACGATCCCTACCTGAGCCGCAATGGAAACTACGAGCATCTCAAGGGGGCGGGCACGGTGATCAGCATGGACGCGACGCTGGAGTTCCTCAGCACGCACAAGGATGGCGGCAAGCCAATGTTCACCGTGACCTGGTTTCCGTCGCCGCACGATCCGCAGCAGGAACTGCCGGAGAATGTGCCTGACGCGGAGAAACTCTACTCGGACCAGAAGACCAAGAAGCCGGGCTACTTTCGCGAGATCACCTTGCTGGATCAGCAGGTTGGTCGGTTGCGCAAGCATCTGCGCGACCTGGAGATCGAGAAGAATACGCTGTTCTTCTACTGCAGCGACAATGGCGGGTTGGTGACCGAGTCATCCGGAGGGCGCGCGCGCAAGGGCAGCATTTACGAAGGCGGGCTGCGGGTTCCGGCGGTGTTGGAATGGCCGGCCCGTTTTCAACCGGGCGAGATCGACACGCCGGCGTTCGCGTCGGATCTGTATCCGACCTTCATCGCGTTTGCTGGAGCCAGGCGACCGGAGAATCAGCCGCAGTTGGATGGCATCGATCTGGGGCAAGTCCTGTCCGGCAAGCAGACGAAGCGGCCGCCCATGGGGTTCTGGCATGGTTTTCGGCAGGGGCAGGGGACCTGGAACGACCGAATCATCAAGGCCTTGCTGGAGGCGAAAGCGGCGGGCCAACCGAATCCGCATCCGGAGCGGATCTTCAAGAATGTGAAGGAGTTCCCGACCTTCGATCGCGCCGACCTGGAGGGGCACGCCGCCTGGAACGCCTGGCCTTGGAAGCTGCATCGGATTGAGAAGAAGGAGACAGTGACCTTTGAGTTGTATCACTTGGTGGATGATCCGATGGAGACGACCGACCTCAGCGCGGATCAACCGAAGCGCGTCGCCGCCATGAAGACAGCGCTGGAGTCTTGGCAGCGATCGGTCCTGGGAAGTTGGGAAGGGAAGGATTATGTCCGTAATCAGTAATCAGTAATCAGTAACCGCGAACCGCGAACCGCGAACCCCGAACCCCGAACCCCGAACCCCGAACCCCGAACCCCGAACCCCGAACC
>CAZFLK010000155.1:0-13624 GCA_964519245.1 uncultured Verrucomicrobiota bacterium | reverse complement strand
CTTCAATGTCGAAGAGTTCGAACTTGGGGCGGTTGATGTATTCGCCGACGGTTTTGCGGCCGTAGAGTGCGTCCATGCCCTGCTTGTATTGCGCCTGGAATGAGGGGGCGGCCCAGAGGTCGGAGGCGAAGGGGTAGGGGAGTTGGTGGGCGATGTTCCAGATCAGCTTGTATTTCCGGTCGCGGACGACCCGCATGGGATAGTACATCTGGATTTCGTGGAAGGTGTGCGAGGCGTTGATGCGATCCCAGCCCTTGGGGTTTTCCTCGCCGAGGACGGGGAGGAAGGAGCGGCCATGGAATGGGTAGGGCACATTCCTGGCATTCTTGCCCCGGCCGCGCTTGAGGGTGGCGAGATCGGTGGTTTGGTCCTGGCGATTGAAGGCGCCGGCGAAGTCGAGCAGGGTGGGGGTGATGTCGATGAAACTGATCATCGCGTGGTTTTTGAAGCCCTTCTTTTTCAGGTAAGGGTTGCGGACGATGAAGGGCACACGCAGGCCGCCTTCGTAGACCGTGGTCTTGCCGCCGGGGAAGGCCATTCCGTGATCGGAGGTGAAGAGGATCAGCGTGTCGTTCCATTTGCCGGTGCGCTTGAGGATCTCGACGAGGCGTCCGAGCCCTTGGTCGATGCGGGAGACGGACTGATAATACTGCGCCAATTCGGCGCGGCAGGTCGGGGTGTCGGGGAGGAAGTAGGGGACGTTGACCTTCTTGGGATCGAAGAAGACCTCGCTGATTCCGGGGTAGGCCTGTTTGTTGGGTTTGTTGCCGAAGCGGTCGGGGCCATAGGGGAGCTCGGTCGCCTTGCCGCCGCCGCGATGCGGATCCGAGGTGGCGAAGTAGAGGAAGAACGGCTTGTCGTTGTCGGCGTTGATGAATTCCTCGCAGTTGTTGGCCATTTCGACCGGGCTGCGGGAATTGCCGGGAATCTTTTCCTCGAAGAAGTAGACTTCCTCCGGGCCATTGTGGTGTTTGCCGATGCGGGCGGTGCGGTAGCCCTTCTTGGCCAGCAGCACGGGCAGGGTCTGCACCCAGGGATAGCTGCTGAACTTGTGGTAGCTGTGGAGGTGGCCGTAGTGGCCGTTGGCGTGATTGTGCAGTCCGGTCAGGACGACCGATCGACTGGCGCTGCAACTGGCGGTCGTGCAGAAGGCGTCCGTGAACAGGGCTCCCTCCTCGGCGAGTTTGTCCATGTTCGGGGTGATGGCGGACTTGTCGCCGTAGCATCCCATGGTCGGGCTTTGGTCGTCGGTGATGAAGACGACAATATTGCGTTTGGCGGCCTGGGCGGGGATTGCCAGCAGCAACGCGGCGAAGGAGGCGAGTATTGGGCTGAGAAGGCGCTTCATAAGGATGGTGGCGTCAGGTTGCGGAGGAATTGGCTCGGATCAAGTGGCGGAGAGTTTTGCGCGATTCATTCGTGTTTGAGGAGGGAAAAATACCGGCAGCATGAAGATGCCGCAGTCTGGCTTGCGGCGGTTTTGGGCCTGTCGCAAGCGTTGATCAGGGGCGACGCAGGGCTCGTCCCGGGACTTTGACGACCGTGCCGTGGCGCATCTGTTTGGCGGGGAGTTTCAGTTCTTGCGAGCGGTTGGTCCAGGTCGCTAGGTCCGGACTGGTGGCGAGACAGTAGGAAAACTCGCTTCCGGGGGCGTCCCAGTAGAGTCGCCATTCCCCGTTGTGCCGGAGCAGGGAGGGGCCTTCGCCCATTTGGTTCACGATATCCGTGCCCGCGCCGACAATGGGTGGACCGAGGGTTGTGCGGTAGGTGCCCTGCATGCCGCTGTCACTGAAGGTCAGTCGAAGGTTCTTGCCGCCGTCCTTCTCGGCCATCTCATTCTTGATGACCATGACCCAGCGGTTGTTCTCGGGGTCATGAGCGATGTAGGGATCGATGACGCCGTATTCCGGGTCTTTCGGGGAATAGAACAACCGGGGACGGGTGAAGGTTTGGAAATCCCGGGTCCGGGCGGCATAGGCGCGGTGGTCATGGCCGTGCGGATCGATGGAGCCATCTGTGTCGTTCAACTCTGTCAGGGTCGTCGTGCTCCAGAGGATGAAGAACTCGTTCTTTCCGGGGTCCCAGTGCAGTTCGGGAGCCCAGGTGTTCCTGACGTCCTCGCGGTCGCTCCAGATGTCGATTTTCCGGGGTTGGCTCCAGTGGAGGAGATCCTGGGAGGAGGCGTAGCCGATGCTGCGCGAGGCCCAGCTGGTGGTCCAGACCATGTGAAACACGCCGTCGTGGTAAAGGATGGACGGATCGCGCGTCAGGTTTTCCCCGGGCCATTGGGGCGCGGGCAGGACGGGTTTCCCCAGGTTGAGCCAATCGAATTTGAAGCCGTCACGGCTCCAGGTCAGGTAGACGCCGGTTTCGCCGTTGCCAAGGAAGTAGGGCAAGAGGAACACGGAATCGCGAAGCGCTGACTTCGCGAGGAAGATGTCATTGCCTTTGCCGGCGGGAAGCGTCGTGTCGCCGAAGCGGGTTGCGTTGCGATAGGCTCCTGCGATGACTAGGGCGTCGTCCCCGGATGGAGCAATGGCGTAGCTCAGGTCGTTCCCGGCGCCTCCGGCGAGCTCAAAGGAGTCGACTGCTCCGTGCGGGTCCAGGATGGCCACGAAGGCGTCGCGTCCGCCGACGCAAGTGAACGCCCGGCCATTGAAGTAGCCGGCGGTGGAGATCTCGCCAGTGATGGCAAACCCGCCTTGGGGAAGGGCGGTTGCGCCCAGCGCGTAGTCGGTTTCCTCGCCGCCGCCGTGATGGACATTCAGCAGGTCGCCTCCGGGCGCGTAGACAGCGAGGTAGAAATCGTGTTGGCCGCGACTCTTGAAGGTCGCCGCGCCGAACTGGGCCTGGTTCTTGAACATCCCGGCGATGCAGACATTGCCGGTGAGGTGATCCACTGCCACCGAGGTGGCCAAGCCGTCCGAGGCGCCGCCCGTGTCCCGTCGCCACAGGAGGCGGCCGCGTTGGTCGAACTTTGCCAGAAAGACATCCTGGAGTCGCGCCACGCTGGCGGTCTGGTCCGGCCACGTTGTCTTGCCCTTGGCATAGCCGCAGAGGTAGATGGAGCCATCTGGTCCGACGGCGACGTTGTGTCCGCTGGCTGAGGGGGCTTGGGGCGCGCGGAGCCAATTGAGCGCGCCGTCGGCGGTCAATCGAGCGACCAGCGCGGAGCGTCCGGAGGTCGCGCCCACCGTTTCCCGGGCCAGGGTTCCTTGGCCGGCGATGGCGCCGGCGAGGACGGCCGACCCATCGGGGAGCGTGGCGATGCCATGCCCGTAGTCGTATTTCTCGCCGCCGAAGCGCAAGGCCCAGGCAGGATTGCCCCGGGAATCGTAGCGGGCGACGAAGCCGTCGTAGTCGCCGGCATTGGTCAAGGTGATGGAGCCGAACTGGATGGTCGCGCTTTGGAAGTGGCCCGTGACGAAACACCCTCCGTCTGGGGCGGGGGAAACGGCGTAGCCCCGGTCGATCCTGTCGCCGCCGGCCCGGGCAGACCAGAGGATGTCGCCCGCGTGCGAGATCTTGGCCACAACAAAGTCCAGTTGGCCTTGGGAACGCAAGACGTGGTCGCCGAAATCGGCCGATCCGGAAAACTCCCCGGTGACGAAGACAGCGCCGTCGGAGGCCGCCGCTGCGCCGCGCAGTTTGTCATGGCCCTCGCCGCCGGCGCGAAGCGCCCATTCGAAATTCGCGGCGGGGGCTGGCAGTGGCATTGTGAAACTGGCCGCAAGGGCGGCCCATGCCAGTGAACGGGAGATTCGGTGAGGAAGCATGATTCATGCGTAGCAACGGGACCGGCGGGATTCAAGTTGGTTCGTTGTTTCCTGTATCTGATTGTGCGGAAGATCGAGTTCAGATTGCGAAAAGGCGTTTCATTCGGGCGGGTCTCTGGCATGGTGCAGGAATGAGGAAAGTATTTCATCAATGCTTGGCGATTCTGTTGATTCTGTGGTCTGGGCAGACGCTGGCCGCGGAGCCGAAGGCCAAGGCCTTGTCTCCGGCCGAGCGATTGGAAAAGTTGGGGGGGCAATTGAAGCGGGAAGGCGGCAAGGTCGTGGAGATTTCCTTTCGCAAGAGCGCCCAGTTGCGTGGGCCGGTCTGGCAGGTGATCGCCGGCATGAAGGATTGTCGCAAGCTTACGGTCTATGGCGGCGCCCGCGGCTTGAACGACAGCACGGTGAAATACGTCGCGGCAATGACTCGTTTGGAGTCGTTGGCGACCGACGGCGCCCAGCTCAGCGACAAGGGGGTGGCGGCATTGTCAAAGTTGAAGAACCTGCGCTCGGCCTCCTTCTTCCACCTTTCCTTTCGCATGAAGGGCTTCACCGGCAAGGGCTTTGCCGCGTGGAAGGACATGGAGAAGCTGGAGCGATTGACGGTCGCCGGCATGACGATGGGCGACGAGGGCTTCCAGGCGATCGCACAGATCAAGAGCCTCAAGGAATTGCGCACCTGGCACACCTATCGCACCGAGGCCAGCAACCTGGAAATCGCGAAATTGCCGAAGCTCACCGCGCTGCGCCTTGGCCAGCGTCTGCCACGCGGCAAGGGGATGCCCTTGAGCTTGAGCGACCGATCCTTGCCGACCCTGGCGGGCATTGAATCACTTCAGCGCCTGGAAATCGGGGAGACCCATTTCACTTTGGCGGCCTTGGAGCAGTTGAAGAAACTGCCGAACCTGAAGGGACTCAAGATCTACAACACGCAGTTCACCGGTTCCGAGATCGAGCAACTTCGGAAGCGCCTGCCCAAGGTGAAGATCAACTTCGAACCTCAGACCGAGGGGCAGAAGAAGAAGCTGGAGGCGTATTTGCGGTGAGCTGATTCGAAGAGGAATGTCGATTGCGGAACAAGGATTGTTGATTGTTGAACTGTCGATGCGCTGGCATGAATACCGGCCATGAAACGGTTTCTGGGTTCGTCGCTCTCTGGCCTTCTGCTTTTTTCAACCATTCAGGCTCACGCGGCCGCGATCGACATCGGCAATCGGCGCGAGTTGTTCGTGGATGAATTCCTGATTGCGGAACTGAATGGCGCGGAACGGCGGCTCCATCACCCGGCGCCGCGGGAGGTCGCGATCGTGCATGACGCGCCCTGGGAGGGGAACATCAGCTATTACCACACGGTATTTCGCGACGGGAAGATTTATCGCATGTATTACCGGGGCGGGCATTCCGGCCCGCGCAAGAACCACCCCGAGGCCACGGGACATCAGGTGGTCTGCTATGCGGAAAGTCGCGATGGCAAGGTCTGGACCAAACCCAACCTGGGGCTCCACGAGTTCGCTGGATCAAAGGAGAACAACATCATGTGGACGGGGATCGGGGTGCACAACTTCGTGCCGTTCAAGGATCCGAATCCGGCCTGCAAGCCCGAAGCCCGCTACAAGGCGATCGGGCATGGCAAGGGCGGGCTGCATGTGTTCCAGTCGGCGGATGCGATTCGTTGGGAGTTGATGTCCGACAAACCGGTCCTCACCAAGGGCGCGTTCGATTCGCAGAACCTGGCTTTCTACGACTCGATTCGCGGCCATTACGTGGATTTTCATCGCGGCTTCAACAAGGGCGTGCGCGCGATCATGACCTGCGTGTCGGACGATTTTCTCAACTGGACGGAGCCGGAGTGGATCGACTACACGGACGAGCGGAACGAGCACCTCTATACGAATCAGACGATTCCCTATCCGCGCGCGCCGCACATCTTCATGGCCTTTCCCAAGCGGTTCCTCCCGCGCCGCAATCCCGCGCTGCATCGCCACACGGGCGTGTCGGACATCGTGTTTATGACCAGTCGGGACGGGCGGACCTTCGATCGCTGGGGAGAGGCCTTTCTTCGTCCGGGATTGCAGCGCGAACGTTGGGTGAACCGGAACAACTTTGTCGCTTGGGGCATCGTGGAAACCGCCAGCGACCGCGCCGGCGTTCCCGATGAACTGTCCTTCTACTCCGTGGAGGGCTACTACACCGGCGACGATTGCCGGATGAGACGATACACCCTGCGGCCCGATGGCTTTGTTTCGGTCAAGGCGCCGTTGTCCGGCGGTGAGGTTGTCACCAAGCCGCTCACGTTTTCCCTGCCGGGCGAGGATGTTCCCCGAAGCGCGAACGATGAAACACCCCAGGCCATGACGGTCAATTCGCGCGATGCGATACGCGGCGAGGCGTCGTTGAAGTTCGAGGGCGCTTCCATCCTGACCTTCGAGGGGACGCGGAATCTTGGAAAGCAGGTCACCTTGGCGGCCACGGTGCGGGGCGTTCCGGCCGGGCATCGGCGGTTGTTCTCCACCTACAACGGCGGCTCCACGGATCCGCGCGAATTGTATTTCGATTTCAACGCCGCCGGCCCGATCTCGAAGAAGGACGGCTATTCCATCCGCTTCAACTACAACGGCGTCCTGGTCGGCGCGAAGTTTGAGGATGTGGGCGATTGGAGTCAGGCAGTCGATGCCGACGAGGTCCATCATCTCGCCGCGACTTGGGACGACGGACGCGTGGCGATTTGGTTCGATGGTCGGAAGGTGGCCGAAGGCGGCACGAGCGGCGCCGGCGACCTGGTGTTCGAACAGGGCGACCTGCGCTTCGGCGAGGACTATCCGCCGACCGCGCTTTCGAATGAACCCTTCCTTGGCGAGGCGGATAACCTTCTGGTCCTGCGGCGGGTCCTTTCGGAAAAGGAGATCCAAGCGTTGGCGGGGAAGGGAGGGGCGTCGGCGTTGGGAGCGAATGAGAAGGGCGCCCTGCTGACCTTCGACGATTCGAACGCGCCGTTCGCAGATTCGCTGACCGGCGATGGAGCGCAGGATGTTGCGGCGCCGGAGACTTCGCAACCGGGGGAGGTGGAACTGCTGTTGAACTTCGCGACCTCCGCGGCCGGGAGCATCCGCTGCGAAATCCAGGACGCGGAAGGCTCGCCGATCCCAGGCTTCGCGCTGGTGGAATCGGACCAGCTCTATGGCGACTCCCTGGACCGTGCCCTGAGCTGGAAGGGCAGGCGGGAATTGAAGGAGCTGGCCGGCCGCCCGGTTCGTCTGCGGTTCGTGATGCGGGACGCGGATCTGTACGCGCTGCGGTTTGGGAGATGAGCTCCGATGGAACTTCTGGAACCTGCCCTTCCCGCTTGACCCGCTTCAGCTCGATGGGTGCGATGCGCCGACTCGGCTGAAGGCCTTCAAGGCCTTCAAGGCCTTGAAGGGCTGCGCCGCTGAAAGACTCCCATGGCTGAACTTGTTCAAATCAGGATACGGACTCCGGCTGGTGAAACCTCTTTCCTGACCCGGACACTTGGGAGCCATACACTGGGAAGTTCCGCTGAATCCTCCATTAGGATTGACCATGACTCCGTTTCCTCCGGACACGCCCGGTTGACCTTTGACTCGGAAGGCTTTCACGTCGAGGACCTGTTCAGCGCCAACGGGACTTTTCAAGCTGGGACGCGGTTGGACGAGAAGACATCGCTACCCTATACTCAAAGCATTCGGGCTGGCGCGGTGGAAATCGAAATTGAACGACTCGTGGAGACCCGAGATTCCCTCGGGCCCACGCTGCCGACCCCAGGTCCGTCCGGTGAGGAGGTTCTCGCGGTCGGGGCGCCCAACGACTCCGTCAAGTACCGGATCGGAGCGCCCATTGCGGAGGGCGGAATGGGCATGGTCATAGAAGCGGACGATCCTGGCCTTGAACGAACGGTCGCCATGAAGACCATGCTGGCCGACATGGCCGACATGGCCGACATGGCCGGCAGCCAGGACGCCCGGGCGCGGTTTGTGCGCGAGGCCCGCGTCCTCGCCCGACTTGAGCACCCCAACATCGTGCCCGTGCATGAAATTGGCCACGACGCGCAGGGTCAGCCCTTCTACACCATGAAGCGCGTGCGTGGCGTCACTCTCCGCGACGTCCTTCGCCGGCTCAAGGAGGGCGATCCCGAGACTGTGAATCAATATCCGCTGACAGTGCTGTTGACGGTTTTTCAGAAGGTCTGCGACGCGATGGCGCATGCCCATTTTCACGGGATCATCCATCGTGACCTCAAACCCGAGAACATCATGCTCGGTGAATTCGGCGAGGTCCTAGTCATGGATTGGGGCTTGGCCAAGAACCTGACAAGGAGCGACGAGGAGGCCGTGTCGCCGGAACGACAGGCGGGGGACGCTTCCTCCACACTATCCGCTGAATCCGCGGTCACGATGGACGGAAGCATGATGGGCACCCCCCAATTCATGGCGCCGGAGCAGGCTGAGGGACGCGTCGCCAACCACGACGCCCGCACCGATGTCTTTTCCCTGGGCGCCATTCTCTACAACATCCTCGCCCTGCGGCCGCCAATCGAGGGGAAGTCCGTTCAAGATATTGTCACCCGCCTCACCGCAGGCGAGATCGAGGCTCCCACCTCGTCATCTGTTCTGCAGACCGCGGGCGCGGATTCCGCTTCCCTGCCCATCCGCCTCGCTCACTGCCTACAGGGACGCGTGCCAGAAGCCCTTTCGGCCGTCACCATGAAGGCGTTGGCCCTTCGTCAGGAGGATCGTTACCAGACTGTCGAAGAACTACAGGTGGACATCGCCAAATTCCAGGGAGGCTTTGCCACTTCCGCCGAGGACATCACGGCGTGGAAGCAGATCAAGCTCCTCATCCTCCGCCATAAGGTCGTTTCAGCCCTCACGGGCCTCGTGGCCTTTCTCATCCTCGGTTCCCTCGTCCTGCTCAAGGCCAGCGAGAAGAAGGCCATGGAAGCCGCCGTTCTCGCCGAGGAAAAGGAGAAGGAGGCCACGCTTAATGCCCAAGAGGCGCGGGCCAACGCCGGTCTGGCCAAGGCCAACGCGGAAGCGGCCGATGCGGCCAAACAGCTGGCCGAGAAACGCGCCGCCGCCGTCGCCCACGAACTCTATTTCTCCAGCGTCGCCCGGGCGAACATCGCATTCAATCAGGCCGATCTTCTGGCAGCGCGCCAACTACTGGCGCTGGCTCCGCCGGAATTCCGGGAGTGGGAGTGGTTCCTGCTGGACTACCTCACCGATGATCGTCCCCGATTGCTGCATGGATCGCGCGATGCTCAGCGTCATGTCTTCAGCGCCGACGGCGCCCAAATCGCCGCTTGCCACGCCGAAACCGGCTGGATCTATGTGTGGGACGCCAAAAAGGGACGACTTTCTCACGAATTCCAAACGCCGGCTCAAAAGGCGACTTCGGTGGTTTTCAATCCCGATAGCGACCACCTTGCCTGTGCCAGTGAAGACAAGATTCTCATCTACCACATTCCGACAGAATCACTGATTGCCGCGCTTGAGGGCCATGCCGACCAGCTCAATCCAAAGCTTGATTGGAGCCCCGATGGCCGTTGGATCGCCTCCTGTTCCCGCGACCAGACCGTTCGAGTCTGGAATGCCAAGACCCGTCAACTTCATCAGACTTTGACCGGCCATCAGGGCGACATCACCGGTGTGGCGTTTAGCCACGACAGCGGGACGCTGGTCAGCTGTGATGAAGTCAATCAGGCTCTTGTCTGGCGGGTGGAAGACGGCGCCCGGTTGCGGGACATCTCCCGCCGGGGGAAACCGATGCCGCCGAACTTCCATGATGTCATTTTCCTGCCGCAACCGAATACCATCGCCCTCCGCCATCAGGGCGGCATCACCGTCTGGGATGTCCAAACCGGCGAGGTCCAACAAGGTCATCAACTCCGCGGTGGCATTACTTTCGTCGACGCGCCCCGTCAAATCGACCGGGTCGCCATCAGCGGGGGGGGCGCAACATCTGGATCCGTGATGCCGACACCGGGGAGGCCTTGCATCCGCGTCTGCATCATCCGAACGCGGCCATCGGCCACCTCAGCCCTGATGGATCCCGTGTTCTCGGTGTGCGACGCGGCCGGATACCGGTGATTTGGGACCTTGATCAACCGCCCCGCAACCCTGTCCTGGAAGGAAGCTACTTCGTGGAGCCCAGCCCGGACGGGAGGTTCCTGGCCACTCGCGGAGTGCAAGGCGCCCAGCATCACGTGCAGCTTTTCTACCTGTCGACCCTGGATTTCTTTGGTCGCAGTCCAGCCTTGCCCAGTTGGCCGGCAGCCGCAAGCTACACCTCCGCCGGCGAGACCATCTTGATCGGTAACCTGATCGGGAACCCGGCTTCGGCCGAGATTAGCAAGCTGAACTCCCGCCTCGAGATCTATGAAACGTCCCCGCCATTTCCCTTCCAATTTAAACATATCCGACTCCACCCCACCCTCCCGCTGGCTTATGTCAATGGATGGGATTTCGTGGGGTGGTGGAACCATCAGACCGGTTCGGGATGGACAACGCTGCCCGCGCGCGAACTTGACCTGAGCCGCAACGGGGATTGGCTGGCCATAGCACACAAGCATAATGTAAATCTTCTCAAACCCGGGGAACGTGTGCCACGCGCGACGTGGGGATACGCCGATTCCTATGTCGGCCAGGTTGCGGTTTCAGATGATGGGAGATTTGTCGCCGCCTCAGGCGATCAGGGGCATGACATCGACTTGCTAACCACCCCCGATCTGACCCCTGTCGCTCAAATCACCGGGCATCGAGCGAGGGTGGGTTCCTTGCAGTTCATTGGGCGGAATCGTCTGCTTTCAGCCAGTTCTGATCGGACGATCCGCCTGTGGGAGATACCCTCGGGCCGGGAGATGCTGAGCCTCCCAGGCGAAGGCGGAGGAGCCCGTTACCTCGAAAACCTGAAAAGCGTGTTGGGCCTGGGCTCGACCGGAACGACTATCTGGCGAGATCCCCGCCGGCGCTTCCAGGCACCCCAGACCCTTGACGCCCTGCAATTTGTTGAGGTGGAGAGCCATGGCGAACGAGGAATCTGGACGCGCTCGGAGTCGGGATTCAGCGTCGAACCGACGCGCCAAGCTTTTCTGCGCCTTCCCTTGGACCTGCGTGGAAGCTACGAACTGACCGTCGAGTTTTCACGAGGGAATGCCGGCAAGGATCGATCTGTCGAGATCATGCTCCCCGTCGGCGATCAGCGCGCCAAGTTCGTCCTCGACGGCTGGAGGCAAACCCGTCACTGCCTCTTGGGAGTGGACGACAAAGACGGCGTCAACACGCAGTATCAAGTCAAGTCGAGCGGCCTCGAGAACGAACGCCGGCATTTCGTCCGGGCGCTCGTGAACGTGGACGGCGCGGAAGCGTCGATCCGGACGGAACTCAATGGGGAGCCTTTGATCCAGTGGAGCGGCCGCTTGTCAGAAATGGACGACCGGCATCAGGCAGGCGGCGTTTCCCGCGCGCGGCAGATCGGCCTTGGCGGCAACTATTCCGCCGTCACCTTCCACTCCGCCAAGCTCCATATTCACGACGGCCATGCCACCCTCTGGCCGGAAGATTTCCCGCCGCAGGAGCCGAAGCCCGTCGGGGATCCGCGCGACGAGGTCGATCTGCTCAGCCTCGTGGACGAAACGACGCCGCTGGGGGGCAATGCAGGCAAACTCAAACGTTTCGCCGAGGGCTTCTCACTGGAATCAGTGGACGCGACCTCCAAGTTGCAATTCCCGGTCGTTCCCCGAGGCGGCTACGAATGGGATCTCGCATTCAGCCTAGACCACGCCAGGAAGTTGAAGCTGGTCCTGCCCCTGCAGACCAACCGCATCATTCTCGGCATGGAATTCGAACGCCACCGCAAGGCCGGCCTGTCCCAGGTCGACGGCGACGCCTCCTTCTTCGCGCCCGGAAACCCGACCAGCATCGACCTAAAGCCGCTGTCTCGAAATGAACCGCACAACCTGAACGTGAAGATCGCCTTCAACGGCGCTGATGTGGACATCCAATCCCGGCTCAACGGCGAACCGTTCTTGCGCTGGCGTGGAGCGACCTCACGGTTGTCCATTTGGAGGGACAACGAACTGCCCCTCAATGGAACGCCTGGAATCATTGCCCATCGAACCTCGGCGACGTTTCACCGAGCCACGCTCAAGATGCTCGACGGAAAAGCCTGGGTCCTGCCTGACGGTCGCGACGACGCCTTCCTTTTCCCCAAGGAGTTCAGCCGGAAAAGTGGCGGCTCGTTGTGATATGGGAAGAAAGGAGGGAACATTCACGATGTCGTGGAAACTGCAAGAATTGCGAATTGCCTGCAGGGCAGTTGGCGTCAGTATCCGCCAATGTCTAGTCAGTCGGCCTGATGAAAATCATGAAATTGAACAGGACTCGAGTCGGATGGCGCGTGGCGATTGGCGCGTCAATCTGCGCCGCGGCATCGGTTGTCCTCGCGGCGGACAACGACGACGGCATAGTGACGGACGCGGAGTTGCTGGATTCCGTGAAGCGCGTCCTGGTTCCGTTGGAGCGGAGTTCGGGAGCGGCGTTGAAGCAGCGCGCCTGTTTCACCTGCCATCACGGCTCCTTTCCGGTCACGGCGATTCATGCCGCGTGGACGCGGGGGGTGAGCGTCAACGAGGAGAACCTGACGGGGCAGTTGGAACGGACGTTGGATCGCCTGAAGGCCAATGTCGACCGCTACCGCAAGGATCCCGAGAAACAGGGCGACATCAACGGCGAGACCGACGCGGTGGGGCACGGACTCTGGATCCTCGATCTGGCGGGGTATCCCGCGGACGACACCACGCGGGGCACGGTGGATATCCTCTTGGATCAGCAGTCGGAGCACGGCTATTGGAAGCCGGCGCTGGATCGGCCGCCCACAGTCGGCAGTTTTTGCACCAGCACGTATGTCGCGCTACGTGGAATCAATCGTTATGCGCCGGCGGACAAGCGGGCGATGGTGGAGGAACGGAATGCCCGGGCATTGAAATGGCTGAAGGCGGTGGAGCCGTTTGACACCGAGGACATGGTCTATCGGTTGCGTTCGTTGGCGTTGTTGGAACCCGGGGGAGAGGCGTTCAGAAAGCAGGTCGAGATGTTGCTGGCGGCGCAGTATGAGGAGGACAATGGCTGGCCCCAGGTGGAGGATAGGCGGAGGGACGCCTATGCCACGGGGACGGTCCTGGCGGCATTGCGCGACACGGACGCGATTCCCGTGTCTCATCCGGCGTACCAGGCCGGTCTGCGCTACCTGCTGACGACGCAGGACCGCACCGGCGCGTGGCATTTGCGGAACCGGACGGCGCCCGTGCAGCCCTTCTTCGGCAGCGGTTTCCCATTTGAGCGGGATCAGTTCATTTCCATCTCGGGAAGCTCCTGGGCGGCTTATGCGCTGTTGTCCTCGTTGTCGGTGAAAGCGCCGAGAATGAAGACGACGTTTGTGTCGAAACGCCCCGGATTGATGCGCGATCGCGACGCCGACCAACGGCCCGCGACGCAGGATCAGATCGCCTTCTTCCGGGAGAAGATCGAACCGGTCCTGAAGGAGAAGTGCTACCAGTGTCATTCCGGCAAGTCGGAGAAGCTGAAGGCGGATCTGCTGTTGGACACCGCGGCCGGCGTGCTCAAGGGCGGGGAGAACGGCCCGGTTCTTGATCGCCTCTATCCGGAGCGAAGCCTGTTGCTGCGGTCTTTGGTCGAGGATGAGCATCTTTCCCTCATGCCGCCCAAGAAGCCGTTGCCCCAGGAGATCGTGGGACATTTCAAGGAGTGGGTGCGCATGGGCGCGCCGGATCCGCGGCATTGAGCTCGCTGCGGCGGATCAGCGCTCCCTTCTTT